>CAWLAN010000008.1:0-33788 GCA_963854815.1 Planctomycetes bacterium UBA1146 | reverse complement strand
CTGCTTCCTGGAGGGAATCGATCGAGGCGCTTCTGCGCCGCAGGATCCTCGAACATGACATGAACATGTCGGTAGATCTGATGGTGAGGATCAGTGAGGAACTGGGTGCGGTGGACTGGAGAACGCCCGCGGCGCATGCAGTCTACTGGGGAATCCAGGGAGCTCTCCGTGGAACCGATGCGGGCCTGTCTGCAACGTTGAATCCTGATACCATCGATGAGGTTCTCATCGAAACAAACGTGCGCATCGGTCTTCAACAGATGGTCGCCCGAGGCAGGGCATTACTCGATGATTCGGGAAAACTGATCACAATCCTACCTCAACCTGCACTACTCCCGGCTTACGAGAGAGCGCTGCTGGTGCTGTCGGGAGGAGAGGGAATCCCGGATGAGTTGGTATGGCGAGTGGTCCAGATCATCTCGGCAGCGATCGTGAACTCCTGGTTGCAAGGAGAAGAGCAACTGGCACGACAATTACTGCGCCGTCACGACGAACTGATCGGCAAGTCCGACCGAGGTGCCGACGAGGATCTGATCTCGACGGTAAAGGAACTGGTATTGCTGACTCTCGACGAGGGAGAGGAATTGGCTCTCCTGACCATCAAGATCCGGGCCCGTGCGCTGGTCGCCACAGGCGGGGGTGGAACCGCATTGGAGGCTGTCCGCGGTGAGCAGCTGGCAGATCTGCTCGAGAGATCGCTGCCAGCACCAAAACGGCATGAAATTGCCAGGATCGCGCTGGCCACGGCGCTGAGGAGTCCAAGAGCCGGCGCTCCCCTGTCGGTGAAACTCAATATCTGGGAAACTCTCGATGAGAAGCAGAAGCAATCTCTCGATGGAACGACTCGGAGTCTCCTTTCCATCGAGGCTAGAAGAAATGGGAAAGAGCCGGAGCAACTGTTTCCGGGCATCACGTCGCCCTCGAAGCAGAACAGTTCACGAGAGAGTGACTGAGCGAGTCGCTCGGCACCTGATGAAGTCTGTGCCAGTGCCAGTGCTCTCGTGAACCAGGGCACAAGAAAGGGATAACCTGATGGAGGACTGGATCCGGGATCTGCCCAAGGTTCAGTTGCATGATCATCTCGATGGAGGGCTCCGTCCTGCCACCATCATCGAGTTGGCCACCGAGAGAAATATCGAGTTGCCCTGCCATGACGCGGAAGAACTGGGTCGGTGGTTCTTCCGTGGTGCGGATCAAGGCAGTTTGCCCAGATACCTCGAGGGATTTGAGACGACTCTGGCCGTGATGCAGGACGAGGATGCTCTGCGCAGAGTGGCCACCGAACATGTCCTCGATCTGGCAGCCGATGGTGTTGTCTACGGAGAAGTTCGCTTCGCTCCCGTTTTGCACGTCGAACAGGGACTTGATCCCGGCCGGGTACTCGAGGTGGTACTCGAAGGGATCGGATCTGGTTGTGAGCAGACCGGCATTGACGTGCGGATCATCGTCTGTTCGTTGAGGCACATGGCACCGGAAGTCACACTGGAGTCTGCTCAACTCGCGGTCGGTTTTCGGGGTCGGTCCGTGGTGGGCTTTGATCTCGCCGGAGACGAATCCGGCCATCCACCGGCCCATCACAGTGATGCGTTTCAATTTCTTCGCCGCAGCAATTTCAATATCACCATCCATGCGGGGGAAGCGTTTGGACTATCCTCCATCTGGCAGGCGATTCAGCACTGTGGGGCGCACAGGATCGGACATGCAACCCGGCTGGTGGAAGACGATTCCGTATCCGGGGACCATCGTGGCACTCTCGGAGAGTACATCCTCGACCACAGGATTCCGCTCGAGATGTGTCTCTCCTCGAATCTCCACACGGGTGCCGTTCGAGACCTGAAAGACCATCCGTTTCCACGTTATCTCGAGCAGGGATACCGGGTCTGTCTCAATGTCGACAACACGCTGATGTCGGCGACCACCTTGACAAAGGAGTGGCAGATGGCAGTCGATCTGTTCGATCTGTCCATCGATGATCTGGAGAGGATTGCCATCAATGGCATGAAGGGGGCCTTCTGTGAACACTCCCGTCGACGTGAAATGATTCAGGAGGTCATTCTACCGGGTTTTGCCAGTGTTCGGCACAGGTCGAGTTGAACATGCTCCAGCCACAGGAGATAATGGGCTTTCCATCGTGACTACCAAAACCCAGGTTGGTGGAGGTTATCTTGTCTGATCTGATTGAACGTCTGCAGCAGCGCCATGTCGAGAAGAGATCTTCTGAGGTTTGTCTCAGCGGTCGGGTCTTCCATCTCGTCGACGATGCCGACGCCATCGAGCGGCAATTGTCTGGTGAAGATCTATCTCTCGATCATGGGCTGCCCTATAGAGATAACATCTCCACCGACGAGATCACGCCTGCATATGTTTGCTACTACCATGACGAGACCCTCGGTGAGTTCCCATACGTGGGGTTTTCCGCAGGTGGTGAGTTTCCTGTGACACGAAATTCGATCAAGGACGGTGGCTTCGCGGCGAGTGTCAGTGGCAAGCGAAGAGGAAAGGGATCCAGCAGGGAAGCCTCGCCCTATGCCGAGTTGTGTGCCGGTATTCGTCTGGTCTTCGCCGAGAACATCGAACGGATCTACCAGCAGAACTGTCACAATCTCGGACTGCTCACCTGCACCGATCTGTCGATCCTCGAGAGACTGGTCGCTGGCGAAACCATCGACCTGTCCACTTTCACGGCGGGCAAGGACCTGGTGACCAGTCAGATCATCGAGTGGGGTGGATTGTTCGAGTTCAATCTCGCTCGACTTCAGGGAAAGGTCGATCTTCCCGGGCCGATGTCCTGCGCGGGTCCCCAGACCATCACTCAGAAGATCTTCGCCCGCTCTCGAGTGGTCGAACCTTCCTCCACCTGGGTCGAGAGCGACGGCGCGAAGGTGGGAGATGCGGGATTTTTCAGTACCGATCTCCGATTCAGTCACGAGTACGTCACTCCGATGGCCGCTTCCTTCTTCGAGGAAAAGGTCGGCAAGGGAGAGCCGCTCAACGATCCTGATACGATCATCTTCTTCCGTGACCACCTCACCTTCCTGGAACAGGCGATCACGCCCGAGCGGCGCAAGATGGGTCTGCTGGAGACCGCCGAGCAGTTGAAGTTGAAGCAGGAAGAATTTGCGGAGCGCTACGATATCACCCTGCACGGGGAGACCGGCCTGGGAGGTTCGGAGGCGATCTGCCACTCGAAGATTCTCCAGGACTATGCGCTGCCGGGCCAGATGATCGTCGGCAGCGACTCCCACACTCCGCACTCCGGAGCCATCGGTTGCGTCGCCTTCGGGATTGGGACCACCGCCATCTTCAACTCCTGGATCACCCGCGACGTATACTCCGAGGTTCCCGAGACGGTTCGAGTCGAGGTTCGAGGTGAGCGTCCCGCTGGCATCACAGCCAAGGACATGATGCTGGCGATCCTCAGGACGTCCTATGTCTGCGAGGGACACGCCATCGGCAAGATGGTCGAGTACTGCGGCAAGGCGGTGGAGGAGCTCTCCATCGATGAACGGGCGACGATGACCAACATGGCTGCCGAGGTGGGGGCCTTCAGTGGAATCGTGGCACCCGACGAAAAAACGGTCGAATTTCTGTTCGCCGAACGGGGCATCGATCCGGAAGTTGCTCGCGGTTACTGCGAGGGATTGTTCAGCGATCCAGGAGCCGAATACTGCCACGAGATCATCATCGATGTCGCTTCACTCGAACCGCTGGTCGCGCTCCCCGGTGATCCCGGCAACGGCGTGGAGATCTCGCGTCTCGAGCATGAGGTCGCCATCGACATCGCTTACGGAGGATCGTGTACTGCCGGCAAGAAGGAAGACATGGACATGTACGCCGAGGTGCTCCTCCAGGGCCTGAAGGAGGGCAAACAGGTCGCCGAGGGGGTCGAGTTCTGGATCCAGTTCGGTTCCCAGGAGGTCAAGAAATACTGCCAGCAGAAGGGCTACCTGGAGATCTTCGAGCAGGTCGGAGCCCAGGTGATCGAACCCTCCTGTGGTGCGTGCATCAACGCCGGTCCTGGCGTGAGCCGTTCCCCCGATCAGGTCAGTGTCAGCGCCATCAACCGCAACTTTCCCGGGCGATCGGGTCCGGGACAGATGTACCTGGCGAGTCCGCTGACGGTTGCCGCCAGTGCTCTGGCGGGAAGGATCGTCGCTTACCAGCCGAAATCCTGATCGGCATCGATCTTCTCGAGGGGAGCGGATCAGAGCACGCCGGCGATGCGTGCCAGTTCGGTCCTCCTGTCGAGCACTTCTCTCAGCGCAGCCACCAGTTGCTGGTAGCAAACACCCTCCACAGGTGCAGGATCCGGTTGCCATCGGTTCTGGCTTTCCTTCTCCACCTGCTCGATCACATCGAGGACGACCGGGAAGATGCGGGGATCGTCAGGGGAGTATCCTGTGAGTTCCGGTTGCCACCACTTTTCTCCCTGGTTGAGTTTCTGGATCAAAGGAGTCGGCAACTCCTTGCCGAGATGACAACTCAGATCCTTCTGAAGGCGCTGGAGGAGAGGTAGCGAGAGTTCGATCAGTTCTGTTTCCACGACCCGGATCCGTTCCAGTGCCAGAATCCGCTCGCGGGCATCGTGCCTTCGGTCCATCATGTTCATCATTGCGGACTCCAGAGGTGATCTCGTCAAGGAAGGAATCGGTCTTGTTTGAGCAGGATCCTGGACTTCGTATCGGTACCTCTTCCTGGTCCGAGAAGAGCTGGCAAGGTGTGTTTTATCCGCAAGGAATCGCGCCACGTGAGTTCATCCGCCATTACGCATCCGTCTATGACAGCGTCGAGATCGATGCGACCTTCTACGCCATCCCGGCGCGTAGCACCATCGAGGGGTGGATAGAGCGGACGCCGGATGGGTTCCAGTTTGCCGCCAAGGTGCCGCGGGTGATCACTCACGACAAGGTGCTGGACGGGGCCCAGGAGGACATCGAGATCTTCGTCGAGAGGATGCAGTGGTTGGGCGATCGGCTCGGGCCGCTACTGTTCCAGTTCCCGTACTTCAACAAGAAGGCTTTCTCGTCGCTGGAGCCATTTCTGGAACGACTCGACGGATTTCTCGCGACGGTCCCAGTTGGTCCCAGATATGTGGTAGAGGTGCGCAACCGCAACTGGATCGGACCAGAATTGCTACAACTGCTCGATGGACACAACGTGGCTCTGGCGTGGGTCGACCAGGCCTGGATGCCGGACCCGGAGGAGTGGATACGCAAGCTCACAGGAACGATCACGAATTTCGGTTACTTTCGGTTCCTCGGAGATCACAAACAGATGAACAAACTCACCCAGAAATGGGATCAGCAGCTGGTGGATCGCCGTGATCGTCTGGCGCGCTGGCTTCCGGCGATCCGTGCTTTTCGAGCCGCCGGAGTGGATGTGTTTGGCTATTTCAACAATCACTACGCCGGTCACGCCCCGGCAACCCTTGAGGATTTCAGATCACTGTGGTTGGAGGGTGAGGCTCACTCATCCTCGTTATCTTGATCACCCTCGAGGCCAGACCAGGTGCCGACCTCATATACGAGCATCAAGTTGGTTCGTCCCATCCTGTGGGTGGGTGCCCCCAGCAGCAGGACCAGCAGGTCTCCCCGGTTGGCGAGGCCATCGGCCTGAAGAGTGGCGTCCAGCTCCTCGATCAGTTGATCCGTCATGCTGACCTGGCGGATCTGGTAAGGGCGGACACCCCATACCATCGTGAGACGATCTCGAACCTCGGGTCGGGTGGTGAAGGCGAGGATCGGTAGATTGGGACGCCTGCGTGCTGCCAGGTAGGCGGTCGAACCGGACTGGGTGAAGGCGACCAGCGCATGGGCATCGACATTGCGGGCTACCTGGCATGCCGCATCGGTGACCGCTTCAGGAGTGGATTCGACCGAGCGCTCTCGTCTCCTCGGATAGTGGCTAGTCACTGCGTTCTGTTCGGTGTAGGTGATCACATCTGCCATCATCTTGACCGATTCGACGGGATATTTACCGATGGCGGTTTCGGAGGAAAGCATCACAGCATCGGTTCCGTCGAGTACTGCATTGGCGACGTCACTCGCCTCCGCCCGGGTTGGACGGGGATTCCTGGTCATGCTATCGAGCATCTGCGTGGCCGTGATGATGGGGCGTCCGAGTCGAAGACCCTCAGCGATGATCTGCTTCTGGATGATGGGAACCTGCTGCGGTGGGATCTCCACCCCCAGATCTCCCCGTGCCACCATCGCTCCCCACGAGTTCTGGAGGATCTGGCTCACTTCATCGACGGCACGAGCCTTCTCGATCTTGGGGATGATGGGAATCGATGATCCATTGGCACTCAGGAGATCCTTGAGTTGCTGGACATCGCTGGCTTGCCGTACGAAGGAGAGGGCCAGAAAATCGACGTTCTGTGAGGCGGCGAAGAAGGCATCTTGACGATCCTTCTCGGTGAAGGCAGGCGCGGAGATCTGACTGCCGGGCAGGTTGATTCCCTTACGCGGATAGATGACGCCGGAGTTCTCGGCGCGAGCGATAACCAGTCCTTTCGAGACCGAGATGGTCTTGAGTGAGATGATCCCGTCATCGATCAGGATCGGATCCCCCGCCGAGAGGTCATGGTCCAGCAGATCGTAATCACTGGCGATTTCGCCAGTTTCTGCGGGGCGACCCACTGCCAGACGGATCTCATCTCCAGCATCAACCTTGATGGGATCTCCGGCGAAATCGGCAATTCGGATCTTTGGACCCTGGAGGTCGTAGAGGATTCCGACCGGATGACCCATTTCCTGGGAAACCGATCGGACTCGCTGGATCGTCTCGGCATCCTTCTCGTGATTGCCATGTGAGGCGTTGATCCGGACCACATCGAGGCCAGCCTCGATCATTCCCTTGAGGACCTTCACAGATGTCGATGCGGGTCCAAGGGTTGCTACGATTTTCGTTTGCCGGAAGGCAGGTCTGGGAACGGTAGCCATGCTAGCGAGGATGGAGGGATTCATCTCGATAGTAAAGGGATCCGGCCGATGTGTGCCAGAATAGAGAAGGGGTCCGGAACGAAGTCACGTTCCGGACCCCTTTTTTTGTCGCCGCAACTCTATCAGGGACAGGGCGGGAAACTGTCGCAGTCAATCGGGTCGGTATCAGTGGGGTCGACTCCACAGTTGGGGTAGGGGGCCGGCGGGAAGTTACCGTCGGAGAACAGATTCGACAGCAAGTACACCGCATCGCTGATGTCGAAACCTCCATCGTCGTTGATGTCACAGGCATCTCCACAGAGAGGAATCCCTGTCCCGGCAAAAAGGAAACCCAGAGCCGCGACCACGTCTGCGATGTTGTTAGCTCCGTCGGCATTGCAGTCACCTCTGATAAAGATCGGACCCGCATCGCAGGTCACCAGGCAGCACACCTGACCCAGCACTCCTCCACAGATATCGACCGCTTCGATGCAGATCTGCTGGAGATTGGGTGAGAGAGCGAGACCGGTCTGCCATCCGGTACTGTTTCCAGGCTCTGTAGTTTGCAGCACTCCATCCAGGTACACGTTGATGGCCAAGTAGGTGCCCTGATTGGTCCATTCCGCCTCGAAACTGCAGCCATTGATCGGATCGGTCGACACGATGGTGCAGGAGAGATTGTCTGGTGGAGGGGGAGGAACGAAGACGGGACAGGATCCGGTAGTGCAGGAATCAACGGAAGAAACTGATCCGACGATACCACGGACACAGATGTCGGTGACGTTCGTCGGCAAGGTCACGGTGGCAGAAGTGGCAGATCCAGGCACGGTGGCGACCAGCGTTCCACCGACGCGTACTTGCACGCTCGTGTAGGCGGCGTTGTTGGTCCAGTTGACCTGGTGAGTGCAATCGCAGATGTCTGCCAGTGTGGTCGACACTCCGGTCGGTGCAGGCACTTCCACAGTCACGCTGCCGGCTTCCGTGGTGGGAAAGACACTGGCACCACCGACGGTGAAGACGATGTTGGTCGGTGGAGAACCGAGATCGGTTGCCGGGTTCAGAGCCGAGGAACTGCCGGGAGCAGCGGAGGCTGACATGGAGTACTCCATCGCAGCAACCTCCTGACCCGATCCGGCCGGCAAGGACTCGAGAGCGCCGCCGAATGTGAAGATGCAGGCCACGATCACGCCTGGGCCGTTGGCCGGATTGAGATCCTCGAAGAAATAATCAGCACCGGTTCCTCCGTTGAAAGGAGCCAGAGCCGATCCCTGAACGATACTCACCGGAGTGAGTGCCGCCCCGTTGTGACGGACCCCGAAGGAAAACCCGAGAACCGGATCGTCATGAGTGATCTGCACGCTGATGATCACGTTGTTTCCTGGCATCGCTGATCCATCGCCAACGGTGAAGATGTTCTGGGCCCCGAGGGGTCCAGCAAGCTGACTGACGCAGACAAGCACTCCCAGCAGGAGAGGAAGATTCTTCATGAAACTGACTCCTATGAGGCTACAGCGGACTTGATGAACCCACACTGCAGCGAAGAAAATATACCGTGACAGGCTACCATTATTGGACCCTCCGCAAGCCAGGTTCGCAAGATCTGTCACCGGGAATCTCCTGACGTTGCTTCCTGTAGCGATCTCCGGACGCTAGGATCGATGGGGTCCCAGCAGTCTTTGGCAATTTGGCGTTTTCGAAGACGAGGTGAGGATTGAGCACAACGATGAAAGCCCTCGTCAAGGAAGCTCCACAGACGGGGCTCACCCTGCTCGAGAAGCCGATTCCGCAGTTGCCAGTGGATGGGGTACGGATCCGGGTACTGGCGACATCGATCTGCGGCACCGATCTCCACATATACAACTGGGATGCCTGGGCCGCTTCCAAGGTCACCACCCCGCTGACTGTGGGTCATGAGTTCTGTGGTGAAGTGATCGAGGTCGGGGAGAAAGTCACTCGTTTCGAGGCGGGTGATTATGTGGCCGCTGAATCGCACATTTTCTGTGATCGATGTCGCACCTGTCGCGCCGGTCAACGTCACATCTGTGAGAACGAGAAGATCATCGGGGTGCAGCGAGACGGTGCTTTTGCCGAGCAGATCGTCATGCCTGAGCGTTGCATCTGGCGAACTCCCGCGGATCTGCCATCGGAGATCGCCACCTTGCAGGAACCACTGGGAAATTCGGTTCACGCCACGCTTGCCGGAGAGGTCTCTCGTCGCCATGTGATGGTCACTGGCTGTGGTCCCACCGGACTTTTCGCGGTCGCCATAGCCAAGACTTGTGGAGCGGCATCAGTGATGGCCGTGGATGTGAAGCAATATCGGCTCGATCTCGCCGCCGAACTGGGTGCTGATCAGGTTTTCAATCCCCTCGAATGCGATGTGGTTACGGAAATTCACGGTGCGACCGAAGGGCGAGGTGCCGATGTCGTGCTCGAGATGTCGGGTAACGAAAAGGCCATCGAGGATGGCCTCAGGAGTCTGAGTCGTGGAGGTGACTTCCGATTTTTCGGCGTTCCTTCCGATCGGATTTCCATCGATGTGGCTCGTGACATCATCTTCAAGGGAGCCCACGTTCAGGGCATCCTCGGTCGCAAGGTCTGGGATACATGGCACGATACTGCTCGGCTCCTCGAAGCGGGTCTCGACCTGACACCGATTGTGACTCATCGCTTTCCGATGGATGATTACGAGATTGCTTTCGATTTGATTCAGCGGGGTGAGTGCGGCAAGGTGATCCTGTATCCGGCTGGACTCCCTGACTAGGGACTGTTGATGGAGGCGTGGAGGAGTTTTGTATTGCGAGCGTGAACGCTTCGTCGAAGAACTGCAGCAGATCGAGGATGCCGGTCTCTGGAAAAATGAACGTCAGATCACCGGTCCCCAGGGTGTTGTCATCAACACAGTTGATGGTGAAGCATTGAACTTCTGCTCAAACAATTACCTGGGACTCTCGAGCCACCCAGAAATCCTCGAAACGGCAAAATCTGCTCTCGATAGCCACGGCTTCGGCCTTTCGTCGGTGCGTTTCATCTGTGGTACCCAGGACATCCACAAGCAACTGGAAGACAGGGTCTCGAGTTTCCTCTCGACCGAGGACACGATTCTTTACACTTCCTGTTTCGATGCCAATGGGGGGCTATTCGAGACCATTCTCGGTCCTGAAGATGCGGTGATCTCCGACGAGTTGAATCACGCCTCGATCATCGATGGGGTACGACTCTGCAAGGCTCGACGGTTCCGGTTTTCACACAGCGATATGTCTGATCTGCAGAGATGTCTTGCAGAGTCGAGAGATGCGCGTACCCGTCTGGTCGTTACCGATGGAGTCTTCAGCATGCATGGTGATCTGGCTCTGCTCGATGAGATCTGTTCCCTCTGTGATGAGCACCGAGCCCTACTGGTGGTGGATGACTCCCATGCGACTGGTTTCATCGGCAAAACGGGACGCGGTACCCCCGAACACTTCGGTGTGCAAGATCGCGTCGACATCATCACCAGCACCTTCGGCAAAGCTCTCGGCGGAGCCAGTGGAGGTTTCACATCCGGTCGCAAGGAAGTGATCTCACTGTTGCGGCAGCGCTCTCGCCCCTATCTCTTCTCCAATACGGTCGCTCCTGCCATCGTCATGGCCGGGATACGAGTGCTCGATCTCATCGATGCCGAGCCCCAGAGAGTCGAGCGAAGCCGGTCGAACACGCTCAGATTTCGCCAGGGAATGACGAAAGCGGGATTTGACATCACGCCAGGCGTGCACCCGATCGTGCCCATCATGATCGGGGACGAACGGCAAACGATGGAGATGGCCGAGAAAATGAACGAGAAGGGCATCTTCGTGGTCGGTTTCTCCTATCCGGTAGTTCCCAGGGGCGAGGCACGGATCCGGGCACAGATCTCTGCCGAGCACGATCTTGACCAGATCGACCATGCCATCGCCGTCTTCACTGAAGTGGGGAGGGAACTGGGAATGATCGCTTGATCGCTTCCCCTTGCGAGGATGCCGCCCTCTCCCGATAGTGGGGACATCCCAGGACGGAGGCGAGATGAAGGTCCAGAGCCTGAAGGGGTTCCGCGACTACATGCCCCAGGAGATGCTGCAGAAGCATCGGATGTTCGATTCGGTGCGGCAGGTCTTCGAACGTCACGGCTATCCGCCGCTGATGACTCCTGCTCTAGAATACTCTGATGTATTGCTGGGGAAGTACGGGGATGACGAGGAGATGCTGCTCTACCGTTTCCGTGATCATGGCGATCGGGACGTGGCGATGCGCTTCGATCTCACCGTTCCCCTGGCCAGAGTACTGGCCGAGCATGGCGAGATCACATTTCCATTCAGACGATATCAGATAGCACCGGTCTGGCGGGCAGAGAAGCCGGCGCGCGGTCGCTTCCGCGAGTTTGTTCAGTGTGATGTCGATCTGGTCGGAGTCGACAGCGCTGCTGCCGATGCGGAGATGCTGGTGGTCGGAACCGCCGTGATGGAGCAACTGGGGATCGAGGGATACCGGATTCGCGTCAACCATCGGGGCATCTTGACCGCCCTGTGTCGCCTGGTCGGCCTGGCGCAGGGTGGGGAGGTGGCATTCCTCAGACTTCTCGACAAACTCGACAGGATTGGTGCCGATGAATTTCGAAGCCAGGTCGGGGAGATCCCGGGGATCGATCCGGCTGGTGTCGATCGGGTACTCGGGACGATCCTGGAGGCTCCCGAGGATTCGAGGGAGGTGCTCCAGCATCTGAGTGCGACCATCGGAGAAGATCCACTCGCTGCCGAGGCGATCAGTCGGCTGGAAGCGGTTCTGGTGCTTCTGGAAGCTTCCGGTGACGCGGCCAGTTGTCGTATCGATCCCTCGATCGCGCGTGGCCTCAGTTACTACACGGGGATCGTCTACGAAACCTATCTCGATGCCTTGCCCGGTTTCGGTTCCGTGATGAGTGGCGGACGTTACGACGAGTTGATCGGGATGTTCTTGGGAAAAGATGTTCCCGCCATCGGTATCAGCCTCGGAATCGATCGTCTCTTCTCCGCACTGAAGGAACTGGATCTGCTCGATTCACGCACCCAGCCGGCGGATGTGATGGTGGCTCAGTTTTCCGAGCAGTTGGCCGGCGCCAGTTTCGATGCCGCTGCCCAGTTGCGAAGAGCAGGAATCCACACACTCGTATATCCGCGCGAGGTGAAACTCAAGAAACAGCTCCAGTTTGCCCACAAGTCGGGAATCCCGTTCGTGATCGTGATCGGTGTTGACGAGCAGAAAGCCGGAACCGTGCAGTTTCGATCGATGGAACAGGGACAACAGGAGGAACTCTCTCTCGCCGAGGCGATCGAGAAGATCGAGCAGACTCGCTGCCGGGACGCTCAGTGATGGCCGAAGGTGTTGGTACCCGGGAGTACGAGATCGCGATCCGTGATGACCGCAAGGTGAGGATCTCCATCGATGGCCACGAAAAGCGTTCCTCTCAGGGTACTGACATCCTCTTCATTCCTGGATTCAAGGGGTTCAAGGACTGGGGCGGTTGGCCCTGGTTCGGCGGTGAACTGGCCACCGCCGGTCATCGCGTGTTCCGCATGAATCCTTCGATGTGTGGTGTTGGCCCAGCGCTCGATAGCTTCGATGAACCGCACAAGTTCGCCCGTCAAACGCTCGATCATGATATCGAGGATGTCCGGGCGGTGCTGGAGGATGCCGCTCTTGGCATCGAATCTCCGATCCTGCTCGGGCATTCGCGTGGAGGACTGGTTGCTGCGCTTTGTGCTGGCGAGTCCTGCGGCGTTGCTGGGGTGATCACGATGGGGACTCCTGCCGATCTACTGAGTCTCTCAGATGATGAGATCGAGAAGTGGCGAGCCACCGGTTGCCGCGAGATCGTCAATGCCCGCACCGGTGAGGTTCTTCACCAGGATGTCGAGGTACTCGAGGACTATCTACAGCAGGGAGAGCGCTACAGTGCTTGCCTGGCGCTGGAGCGGTCGAATCTGCCGGTGCTGGCGATCCATGGCGGTGCAGACGATGCGGTCGAGCCCTCCTGTGCCGGGATTCTTCTCACCGGGGTCGATCCGCAACGTGGTCGCCAGGTGATCGTCGAGGGTGCCGGTCATACTTTCGGTCTCACTCATCCGTTCGTCGGTCCTCATCCACACGCCCTGGAGGTGCTGGAGGTGATCATCGGATGGCTCCGAGAGGACCGAGTGAGATGAAGCGATACAAGGCTTTCGATCCGCCGGAATATCAACAGTGGCAACCCGACCCGCAAGTGATGGCCAATTACCAGCAAAAGATCGAGCAGCACGATCTCGCCGCCAGCGTCGAAAATCTGGGATCCAGCGGACTGGCGCGGCTCTACCAGGGGCTCGTCCGAGCACGTCTGCATGACATCACCCTGAAACGTTGGGTCATGACCGGAGTCATCAGCAAGGCGTGGCTCGGGTATGGCGAGGAGGCGGTTACGGTCGGAGCCTGCCACGCTCTGGAACCAGGAGATATTGTCGGGCCGATGATCCGTAATGCTGCGGCGACTTTCGAGCGGGGAATTCCCATCGTGGAGTCCTTCCGTTCCTATCTGGCGACCGGCGATGGCCTGACCAAGGGACGGGATCTGCACTTCGGGGATCTCCAACATGGGGTCGTGGCTCCCATCAGTCATGTCGGAGATCTGGTTCCCGTCTGTTGTGGTTTTGCTCTGGCGTTTCAACTCGAGCAGCGTTCCAACGTGGCCCTGACCTGGGTCGGGGACGGCGCGACGAGGACCGGAGCAGTTCACGAGGGTCTGTCGATGGCATCGAGTCGTTCCTTACCTCTGATCGTGATCGTCGAGGACAACGCAGTGGCGTTGGGAACACGAAAAGATGAACGACTCGACCGTAGCCTCTCGGCGATTGCAGTTTCTCACGGTGCCATCGGGTTGGAATGCGATGGAAATCACGTGATCGATGTTCATGCCAAGGTCTCCCGAGCCCGCAGCATCTGTCTCGAGGGGGGTGGCCCCGTGATCATCCTCGCTCGCACCTTCCGCTTCTGTGGTCATGCGACCCACGACGAGGCGGAAGCCAGGGAGCTGTTCGACCAGCAGGTATTCGACCACTGGGCACAAAGAGAGCCGATCGGTTGCTACGAGGAGTGGTTGAAAGTTCGGCAAGGAGCACTCGAAGGAGATCCGGACGAGACGCTCGAACTTCTGGAACAGGAGGTCATAAAGGAGGTGGAAGCAGCTGCTGAAAAAGCACTGGAGAGCAAGAAGAACTCACCACCGGATACCGATGCGATGCTCGGCGATGTATTTGCCGAGCAAGAAGATGCCTGAAGCAGCTAGTTGTCGCTCTTGCTCGCTTCGCTGCCTTGGGGCTGCTCTTGCATACTGAAGGATGTGCCGCACCCACACGATCCGGCGGCGTTGGGGTTCTCGAACACGAACCCACGTCCCATCAGTGATTCCTTGAAATCGACCGTGGTGCCGTTGAGAAACAGCCAGGATTTGGGGTCGACGATGATTCTGGCTCCATCGATCTCGAAGACCCGGTCTTTTTCGTCAGGCTTCTCGACGATATCCATGCCGTACGACATCCCGGCACAACCACCGCCCTGGACGAACAGACGCAGACCGCCCTTCTCCCCGGCGTCTTTTTCCTGGGCCAGGCGCGCGATTTCACGACCCGCAGATTCGGTGACATGGATCATTTAGGTGTTCCTTCGGGTGGGCAACGTTTCCCACTTTCTCCAGTTTACAGTTCCTCAGCCTGAAACTCCACAGATCCGGTGCCATTTCCGTGACGGCTGATCGGTGATATCTTCCCCTCTGGAGGAGAATTTGGTGTCCACACGTGCAGATCAGTTGCTTTCCTGGCCACTTCGTTTCTTCGCATTTTTTTTCACGGCGATGATCGGGAGACTCCCCATCCGAGTTGTTCAGGGACTGGGGCGATTACTCGGTCGTATCGGCTGGGTGCTCCGCACGATCGATAGACGGGTTGCGTACCAGAATTTGCAGCACCTCGATCCCTCCCTCGGGGAGCGGACCAGAAAGCGAATTGCACGAGGTTGCTTCGAGCAGATGGGAGAGACGGTACTGGAGGCGATTTCACTTTCCCTCAAGAGCAGGGATCACCTCGGTTCTTCCCCGGCCATGGGAGGAGTCACGGTCCGAGGAATCGATGATTTCCGGGCTGCGATCGAGCAGTGTCGCGCAGGGGGTAAGGGCGTCATCCTCATCTCGGGTCATATCGGTTCCTGGGAACTGGGCGCTGCTCTGCTCGGAAGAATCCACCCGCATGACAGTGTATTTTTCGCCCGGCGTTACCAGAACCCGGTGCATCAGCAGTGGATCGATGGAATTCGGTCTCGGCTTGGTTCTCGACTGGTGTATCAGGATGAATCAATGCTGAGATCGGTCCGGTTATTGCAGCGCGGTGGAATCATCTCTTTATTGACCGATCTGGATATTCACAAGATGGATGGGATCCACGTGCCGTTTTTCGGCCAGTTGGCTCATACCACTACGGTTCCAGCGAGGCTTTCGCTACGCACCGGAGCACCGCTACTACCCTTCTTTGTCATCCGAGATAGGAGCGGATATCACTTCGAGATGGAGCCACCCATCCGTCAACTCGAAGAAGAACCCGATGAGTCCCGGATGATCCATCAACTCACCAGCGGGATGACTGGTGCCATCGAAAGAGCGATCCGGAGAAACCCGAGTCAGTGGCCCTGGATGCACCAGCGCTGGCACTCGACTCCGGAGATCGTGCTTCGCAGGAGGAAACGGCGTTCACACCGCTCGGTTGAGGGGGAAGTGCAAGAAGCCTAAGATGGGCCACTGCGCCGGATACTGCGCTCGGTTACCGAGCAGGCACGCCGGGTCTCCAGGGAAGGAGCTTCGATGAAGATCAACTCTGTCAGCCGCTGTTCGGCAATCTTGCTGATGGCCATCCTGTTGCTGCTGCCGGTGTCTGCGCAGG
This sequence comes from Planctomycetes bacterium UBA1146, assembly GCA_963854815.1. Taxonomy (GTDB): domain Bacteria; phylum Planctomycetota; class UBA8108; order UBA1146; family UBA1146; genus UBA1146. The sequence goes on along the minus strand of CAWLAN010000008.1, from coordinate 17,917 downwards.
ATTCTCCCGAACTGTCCTGGAAGAAGTCAGAGGGGGCACAGTCATTCGAGGCGGCAAAGACGGCCTACCAAGCTGGCGACTACAAAACTGCCTACCAGGAGTTCAAAAATGCTCGCAAGCAGGCCAAGAATCGAGCGACTCGAGCTCATGTCGATTCATGGCTCGCAGCCACCGAGGGTGCCAACGAACTGGCTGCTCTGAAGAAGCAAGCATTAGGTGGCAAGGAGAGTGCGGCCTACAGAATCGCGGAGAAGAATTATTCGCGCTTTGCCGCGACTCCCATCGGAGAGGAGTACAAGAAGTTCGTCACCGAGATGCAGCGTAAACTGTTCCATGTCCTCGAGGACTTCGAACGAGTCTCGAAGAGATATTCGTTGAAGTACGGCAAGAGTTTCACTGATGAGAAGGGACTGGTCCAGGAAGGCGAGAGGGCGCTGCAGTGGCAGGTGGCTCCCGGCCAGACCGAGTTGAAGGTCAAGGGCATTCCGCGCAATCTGACCGGCTACAAGGCGATCGCCTTCTACCTCGATATGCCCAGGGGTGGTTCTGCTTACCAGCTTGTCTTTGTCGTACCCGGATCAGCACAGGTGGGAGTGACCCAGGTCCAGGTGGTGAAGAACGCTTACATCATGATGATGAAATCGCACAAGGGTCTCAAACGGATCGAGATTCCTCTCAGGAACTTCAGGGGGCAAGGGGATGTTTCCTGGGACCGGGTCCAGGATTTCCGCATCCAGTTCCTCGGGGGCAAGAGATTCACCGCGTACGTCGATTTCATCGCGTTGCTGAAGTGAGACCGGACAGTCCGACAGGGGATGTTCCGGTTCCCTGCTGCCAGAGTTGATGAAGTTTGCCGCCAGCCAGTTCCGTCGCCTCGTTCAGTGATTGCTGCAAGCGCAAGGTGGCCTGCTCGTCTCCATCGCGATCGGTGGCGGGCATCACCGGTTCTGCCACGACCACGAGCGCCTTTCCCCACGGCGCCGGCACGATCATCCGGTCCCATGTCTTGAGCCTGAGTGAATATTCTGCGGCGAAGGCCAGCGGCATCATCGGAATCTGCAGTCTCCTGGCGAGAGCGGCGGCACCTTGCTTTGCTTTTCGCGGAGGTCCCTTTGGACCATCGACGGAGATGACCGGCGAGAGTCCGTCTCTGGCCAGCGCTTCCAGTTTCTGGAAACCTAGGATTCCGCCGCGCGAACTCGATCCATGAACGATCTCCACGTCGAGATTCGCGAGTGCAGCACCGAGTCGCGCTCCGTCGTGATGCTCGCTGGTGATGGCTGCGAATCCGTTTGACTCGAGGGTGAAGGAGAGGGGAAGCACCCACTCATGCCAGAAGGTGATCACCAGGTTGCCATGCTCGCTCAGGGCATCGATGGCGCGCTGGCCACCCCACCAGCGCAGGTCCATCGCCGAGAAGAGACTCCGGATCAATACCGAAAGGGTCTTGCCCGCGATGGGATAGGGCGATGAAGTCGTGGATTCCATGCCCCCAGGATGACCTCCAACAGGGGGGTGGGTCAACGCGCCTTGGTGGTTGTGGCGAGAAGATCCAGCAGTACTGTCTCGACCGATTGTGGAGTGATCGATTGCATACAGAAGGAATGTTCGCAGTTTCGAAGCGTGCATGGAGAGCAAGCAATCTCGCTGCGGATCACCCGACAATTCTCGCCCCAGGGGCCGTTGACGGTCGGGTCCTTGGGGCCATAGAGACCAACAACCGGAACCTTACGAACCGCTGCCAGGTGAAGCACACCGGTATCTGCAGCGACCACTGCTCGACATCGATCGATCAGCGTGGTGAGTTCTGCCAGTGAAGATGTGCAAGGAGCTGGCGCTGCCGCGTAACCACAGTTCTGGACGATCTGGGCGATCTTGTGCTGGTCGCCGGGCGCGCCGGAGATCCACACCGGTAGTCCGCGTCGTGCCAGCGAACGAGCGAGTTTCTCCCAGCGTGAAGAAGGCCACTCCTTGAAGCGACCGAAAGCACTGACGAACGGATGGAGCAGCACCGGTTGATTCGGTCCATGACTACCCTCGAGGTGAACGGAATCGAAATTGCCGAGCTGTCCGGCGGGCGTTTGCCCTTCCCACCCCAGAGCCCTGACCACGTGCAGCGCACGTTCGACGCGGTGCACCTTGTGAGTCGAGCAGGCCGCGACTGCCGGGCGATAGCCGGGCCACCAACCGGGCAACTCACCGCCGTCTGATGGATGGATGCCGATCACCCTGTGTGCTCGTGCCAGCATCCGGATCACGGCCGAGCGTAGGTTCGATTGCCAGTCGAGAAGCAAGTCGTATTCATGCTCGCGCAGTTGGCGCACGAATCGCTCCAGCAGTTGCCAGGTTTGGCTGCGTTGGGTTCGGTCCTTCCAGGCAGTCCTCGCTCTGGCACGGGGGAACTCGATCACGCGTCTGAGCGCCGGATGCCTCTCGAGGAGACTGATCGAGAGGGTTTCGGTCACCGCATCGATGTTGGCCGCGGGAAATCGTTGCGCGAGAGCATCCAGGGCTGGCAGCACCTGAAGCACATCCCCGAGGGCGCTCAGGCGCACGACGAGGATTGACCGGGGAGATAGGGGTTCACTGGGAAGCGGTCTCACGTGGGGTAGAATGGTGCCGCGGAGGCTTCGAGGGAAGCCCCGTCTGCTCCGGAAGCAGTGACCCCGAAATGAGAGGTTTCCCCCGTGAGTCTGCTACTGGGCATCGATCTGCAAGGCGATACGATCACTCTTCAGGGTGTGGATCGCCGGGGGAATCGCATCGCATACGTCGACGAGAAGGTCAGTGTCCCCTTTCACCGTTTCTGGCAGGTGCATCCGGATGAGCGGGTGCGGTCGGTGCGAGCGCTGCTGCTCCATGCGCTCCATGAAGGACTCATTCGTCCAGGAGCAGTGGCGGCGATCGGGATCTCCTGCGAACCGGGGCTGGTTCTGGTCGATTCGGAGATGGAGCCGGTACCGCCACGCGCGCTCAACTGGAACGAGATCGACTCTGAAAAGGCGAATCCTGACGAGGTTCTGAGGGAATCGCTCGAGCAGTACCCCTCGGTTGCGCGAACTCTCAGTACCGTGCTCGATCTACAGGATTGGCTTCGTTACCGCTGGACAGGTGCTGTGGCGACCACGCGTTCTTTCGCCTGGTCGAGCGGACTGACTCGCAATACCAGCCCTGGAGAGCACTGGGACGCGAGGGCTCTCGAGAAGATCGGGTTGGGGTCGGGCCAGATGCCCCCCGTGATTTCCGGTCCCCACCGGATCGGAACTATCCAGGAGGAACTGGTGAAGGAGACGGGACTGGCACGAGGAACATGGTTTTGTGGCGGGACCGAGCCGCGTGCGGCACGGCTGTGGTTGGCGGCAGAACCGCGCGAGGGGGCCGGAATCGTGTTGCTCGATGAAGAGGGAGCCACTTTGTGGCGGGTGGCGGGTCCTCCGTCAGCGACAACCCCTCTGGAAGATGCGATGCCGTCACCCCAGGGAGATCACTGGTATCATCGAGAGGCTCTCGAGGTGTCCGATCCTCGAAACGGCGACACTCCGATGTCCGATGTGATCTATGATGCAAACCGGATCGATCCTCAACAGCAATGGAGCATCGATTCCTCGGAGATGATGGTGTCCGCCGATTTCGGTTCCCCTTCGCGGGCTCCAGCGTTGCTGGCAGGAATCGGTCTCGGGTGGTACCGGGATCTCAGACCGTTGTGGCGTAAGAGATGCCCCGTCCAGACTCTCCAGCAGTGGCACGAATACCGGAGCGCCTCCCCGCAGGCTTACGACGCGGAAACGAGAGAGAAGACTTGAAGAGAAGTACGACACTGAAGGAACAGTTGCCGGGCCGCTTTCGCGGGTCGATCCAGGGGGCTGCCATCGGCAGTGCTCTGGGATTTCCTCACTCCGGATCCTCCCGGACTTTCATGAGGGCGCTGGGTTCCGAGGTGGTTGAGGGATATGTGAGGCACCGCAGCGGCTATTTCCCGGAAGGGCAGCATGGTGCTTCGGTGCAACTGCTGTCGCTGGCTGCCGATGCCATCGCCAAAGCGGGACGGGTGAGTGCGAATTCCATCGTCGAATGTTGGGTTCCCCTGTGGCGTGAGAATCGAATTGTCGAGCGTCTGCCCGATGTCGATGTTGCGATGTCTCGCTGGCTTCGGCGCGGGAGCTCCGCCCGAGGCTGTGCCTGTGGACCCGGAGAAGAAGGAAGTGGAGCTCTACTGTGCAGCATCCTGGTCGGACTGTGGGATCATGACGAACCCGATCACCTCATCGATGACTGCGAGATCCTGACCGGGGTGACGCACGAGGACACCACGGTTCGGGCGGTCTCTGTGGCACTGGCTACCGTCATCGCCCATAACCTGACCCACCACGACGTGGTGCTGGCGGATGTCATCGATGGTGCTGCCGAGGCTGCAGCCAGGATCGACCCCGATGTACCGGATCGAATCCAGGAGATTCCGATGTTGCTGGCAACGCCGGAAAAGAACGCCTTCGAACAACTGGCGAGAACATCCGATGAAGGTTTTGACGTCGATCATGCCGGAGTCACTAGCGATGCACTTCCCATCTTTCTCGTTGCTCTCCATTGCTGGTTGAGAAATCCCAGCGAACCCGTGGAAGTGATCCAGTCGTGTCTGCAGACCGGTGGGGCGATGGAAATGACGGCTGCTGTCGGTGGAGCTCTTGTTGGCTCGAGTATCGGAGAGGATCGCTTTCCGCAGGCGCTCCTGACCGGTTTGGTGGAGAGTTCGGAAATTATCGTCAGCGCCACCCGTCTGTTCGAGAGACAGAGGCAGGAACGTGGTCGTCGCAGCAGTTAGGTCGGTGGCGCCGTAATATCCTAGCGGTTATCTTTTTCGACATGGTGCTGGAGGTTGTCTGAACAGAAGTTTCTCTGGTCGGGAGTTGGGATGTCTTCTGAAACGAAACGGTTCGGAGAGATCGCATTCGAATTGCAATTCATCACCACTGCCGAACTCTACGAGGGACTCGTAATCCAGGCTCGCGATGAGGCCCGGGGGGAACCCCATCGATTTCTCGGTCAGATCCTCATCGAACTGGGGTACCTGAGCGAGAAGCAGGTTCTCGAGGCGTTGCGACTTCTTCATGATCGTCCCCGTCAGGGGACACGGGAGATCTGACCCTGTCTCGTCTTCAACCGTTCCGATCCTGGCCCGAACCGCTGCTCCAATTGCTCGAGTTGTGCTGGAGATCAGGGGTTCGTCTCGGTCAGTGGAGGCACAAACTACACGAGCAGGTTGGAAGTTGGCCGCTGAGATTGCCGGTACCGGTGATCAGCATCGGCAACATAGCCGTCGGTGGCACTGGCAAGACACCCATCACGGAAGCTCTGGCTCGCCACTGGATTTCTCGAGGAGGCGCACCCGGAATCGTCAGCAGAGGGTATCGCAGAGGAACCGATGGCAACGATGAATATAAGATGCTGAAAAAACGCCTTCCTGAAGTCCCTCATTTTCAGGATCGTTGTCGGTATCGAGCCGGAACCTTACTGCTCGAACAGCATCCAGAGACGGATTTGATTCTGATCGATGATGGATTCCAGCACCGGAAGTTGTTCAGAGATCTCGATCTGGTTCTTCTCGATGGAGCAGATCCACTCGGGGGAGGACGGTGTCTTCCTCTCGGTCGTCTGCGAGAACCCTGGCAGAATCTTGACCGAGCTGATCACCTGATCCTGACGCGGCTCGAGCGCTGTGATGAGAGGCAGTTGCGCGAGTCGACCAGTTTTCTCCAGCAGTGGTTTCCGGGTACTCCGCGCTGGCAGGCTCGTACAGAGGTCGAGGCGATTCGAGCCATCGATGGTGGCCCCGGCCCCTCTGATCCAGCACCTGTACACGCTTTCTGTGGCATCGGTGATCCCGATTCTTTTTGCAGTACTCTGGAATCTCTGAATTGGCAACTGGTTGGTCACACCGCCTTTGGTGATCATCACCGTTACACCCGCGGCGATCTCGAGAATCTGAACAGCATGGCCCGGGCCCAGGGAGCAAGTTTTCTGATCTGTACTGCAAAGGACGCGGTGAAGATCGAAACCCTGGATCGAGGCGCTATCGGTTCCCAAGTGCCTATCCTGGTGTTGGAGATCGGGACATCGCTGGATGTGGCTCAGTTGCTGACCGTCTTCGCGGACCGATCATCTGCCGGGAAGCGTGAACTTCCGGCGGCTTCCTGATAGCATCGGGCAAATCGAGCGAATCGGGGGAATCGGTGAGGAGACCTATTGCAGCAGCAACGACAGTGGCAGCCGATGGATCTGGATCGGGTCAAACCGATTCCCATCGGCCAACGCCGAAATATCGTTCATCGAGATCAATTTCGCCCTCTATGTGATCCAGAAGGGTCCATCGAAGATCTGTTCGACTCACTCCCCGACATCCTGGCGGCAAGAGACCTGAAAGCTGCTGCAGAGGCGGTTGCCAATTCGCTGGAGAATGGCGCGCTGGTGGTTGCAGCCCTCGGGGCTCATGTGGTCAAGGTAGGGATGGGACCCCTCATCATCGATCTGATGGAGAGAGGAGTACTCTCAGCCATCGCCATGAATGGCGCCACGGCGATTCACGACCTTGAACTCGCCCTCATAGGTGAGACTTCCGAGGATGTGGAACAGAACATCGCGGATGGTTCCTTCGGGATGTCCGCTGAAACCGCCAGCGCATTTCGTGAGTCGGGGCTTGAAGGGGCACGAGGTGGAGGCCTCGGTGCCGCCCTCGGACATTGGATTCAGAGTGCCGAATCTCCCCATGCAGAGTTGTCGATGCTCGCCGCGGCGCAGCGTCTTGGCATTCCTGCTACCGTCCATGTCGCCTTCGGTACCGACATCGTACACATGCATCCTGAAGTTGCTGGTGCTCCGATGGGGGAGGCAACGTCGATCGATTTTCGGATTCTCGCAACCGTTGTCAATGAACTGGAGAACGGTTGCTGGTTGAACGTAGGTTCTGCGGTGATGATGCCAGAGGTGTTTCTCAAGGTGGTCAACATTGCCCGTAACATGGGACAGCCCCTCGATGGGATCACCGCCATCAATTTCGATATGCTGCTGCATTATCGAACCAGCAAAAACGTACTGGAGAGACCCGTACATCGGGGGATCTCATTGATCGGACACCACGAGATCAACCTGCCACTGTTTCGCCTGGCGGTATTGCAGAAGATGCGTACTCGAGCGTCAGGGGAGGCGATTTGATTCCCGAACTCGAAACTCTCGGTGACGTTCGAATTCTGGTGGCCGGGGATCTGATGCTCGACGAGTACTTTTACGGTGACGTGGAGAGAGTCTCTCCCGAGGCACCGGTGCCCGTGGTGAAGGAAAAGCACCACGAGAAGAGGGTCGGAGGAGCAGGTAGCGTGGTGACCAACCTGAGGGCTCTCGGAGCCGATGTGGTCGTCGTCGGACTTGTCGGAGATGACGACAGCGGTAGAGATGTGCTGGATGCTCTCGAATTGGCACATGCGAATGTCGATGGAGTGGTCGTTTCCTGCAGCGCTAGGACGATTCGCAAGACCAGAGTGCTGGCGGGCGTCCAGCACGCGGGCCGGGCACAACAACAGATCCTACGTCTCGATCGCGAACAGGTTCGACCTCTGGATGAGACCGATCAGGCGGCGGTCCTGAGGGCCATCGAGACCGCCTTTGACACCGATCCTGCTGTTGTGTTGATCTCCGACTACGAGAAAGGGCTGCTCGGCCATGAGGTGTTGCGGGGTCTGATCGAGAGGGCTCGATCCCGTTCGATCCCGGTGCTGGTCGATCCGGGCCGATCAGGAAACTGGAATGGTTACCGCGGAGCCCATCTGATCTGTCCCAATCGGTTCGAGGCCAGTGGTGCCAGCGGCATCGATTTCGATGAAGCGGTGGAGAAACAGCTGGAAGCCGGCGAGTTGCTGCTGGATCGGTTCGATCTGGAGCACTGTATCCTGACCCTTGATCGAGATGGAATCACCCGTGTCTCTCGGCAAGGAGATCATCGTCGGCACCCGACCTGCGTGCGTGCGGTGACGGACGTGGCCGGGGCAGGCGACATGGTTCTCACCCTTCTCGGACTGGCTCTTGCCGCCGGTTGGGATATCGATGAGGCCTGTCAACTCGCCAATCTCGGTGCCGGCATCGAGGTGCAGAAGACCGGAGTTCAACCGGTGGCACTGTGGGAACTCCAGGCAGCCAGAGATTCTCTCGAGGGAGGATCTCCCGATCCGACCCGGACGCCAGAGGAGATGGTCCAGATCGTCTCGACGTTGAAAGCGGCTGGCCAGGTGGTGGTGTTCACAAACGGGTGCTTTGATCTTCTTCACGCAGGTCATCTGCAACTGATCGAAACCGCCCGTTCTTTCGGAGACACGCTGGTGGTCGGGATCAACTCCGATGCCTCCGTGTCGAGATTGAAGGGTCCCGAAAGGCCATTCCTTCCGGCAACCGAGCGAGCGCGATTGCTCGGAGCCCTCGCCTGCGTCGACCATGTGGTGGTTTTCGACCAGGATACTCCTGAAGCAATCCTCTCCGAGTTATTGCCCGATATTCTGGTCAAGGGGGCCGATTACAAGATCGATGAGGTGGTCGGTCGTGAGGTGGTGGAGGCTGCCGGGGGACGAGTGGAACTGGTGACCTTGAAACCAGGGGCTTCGACGACCGGTTTGATAGAGAGGATTCGTCGTGGGGCTCGAACTTGCCCCCCGACCCCAGATGGCTAGGATGCCAGTTCTGCGCCGTGGGCGCGGATCCGTCTGACGGTATTTGAGCAGCAGTTTCTGGAGAGCCCTTCCGGAGACGATTTCCTTTTTTGGAGCCCTATCCACGGGGAGAGAGTCATGACCGATGAGACCAGGGAGGGGACGACCGACCGTCCCTCCAGCGATGCGGCGATTTTCGGTCGCATCGTACTCAAGAATCAACTGGTGGAAGAAGCCACACTTCGTGAGGTGATGGCACGGCTGCCCGCCGGAGGTGATCTTGGAGCGCTGCTTGTCTCCGAGGGTCTCATCACAGAGCAACATGCCCGCGCCATCTCCGACAAGATCTCCCAACGGGCTCCGAGGCAGGCCGAGGCGGAGACTGCCGAGGACGAAATCTCACCCGCTGCCAGGGAAGGGGCGACTTCCCTCTCAGACCTGGAGCGAATGGACTTCTCCGATCTCCATGGCAAACCGCTCGGCGATTACCTGATGAGAGCTCGTCAACTGGGGTGTTCGGATTTTCATTTCCAGGTCGATTCAGCTCCCCTGGTGCGGATCCACGGGCACCTGGTTCGGTGGAAGCATCCGGTGCTGACGGCAGAGGACACGAGTCGGGCCATCCGCGCCATGCTCGATGAGGCGCAGTGGAAGGAACTCAGCGAGCATCTCGATATCGATTTCTGCCTCGAACTCGGAGAGTTGGGCAGGTATCGAACCAATTGCTACCGGCAGCGCAAGGGTTTGGAGGCGGTGTTCCGCATCATCCCGGACACGATACCCTCCTTGGCGGACCTCCACTTGCCAGAAAGCCTCTCCGAGTTCACCCAGTACAACCAGGGGATCGTGCTTGTCACCGGTCCTGCTGGCTGTGGCAAATCGGCAACCCTGGCTGCGCTCGTGAATCTGATCAACCACAACCGGAAGGATCACATCGTAACGGTCGAGGATCCCATCGAGTACATCTTCGAACCGGCAGGATGCAACATCAACCAACGTCACGTGCGTCGACACACACAGACCTTCTACACCGCGCTGCGTTCAGCGATGCGTGCAGATCCCGATGTGATCATGGTTGGTGAGATGCGAGACATGGAAACGATCTCGATGGCGATCACCGCGGCAGAGACGGGGCACCTGGTTCTCACGACTCTTCACACGATCAATGCGGTGCGATCCATCGATCGTCTCATCGATGTGTTCCCGCCGAGGGAGCAGGACCAGATCCGTGCGATGGTCTCCGAATCGATGCGGGGGGTGATCTCCCAGCAACTCCTGCCGCGCAAGGATGGAACCGGAGTGGAGCCGGCGCTGGAGGTCATGTTCTCGACGCCGGCAGTGGGGAACCTGATCCGGGAAGGGAAAACCTTCCAGCTTCCCTCGGTGTTGCAAACAGGGAAGAAGCGAGGGATGACCACCATGAGCGATTCCATCCGGGCGTTGTTGCGCAAGAAGCTCATCACCCCCGAGGTGGCTCGCTTCTATTCTGAAGACTCCAGTGGGATGCAGGAATAGGAGCAGCGATGTCGACTGAACCGATCAAGAAACTGCTCAAGATGATCCGTGACCTGGATGGCTCGGACCTGCACATCTGTTCGGGAATGCCACCCAAGATACGGGTTCATGGTCATCTGCGCCCGATCTCGAAGGATCCACTGACCAATGCGCAGGTCGAGGCATTGTTGCTGCCGGTTCTCGACGAGAATCGGCGTACAATTTTTGCCGAGAAAAACGATCTGGACTGGGCCTACGCGATGCCCGGAGTGGCTCGTTTCCGCTGTAGTTACTTCCAGCAGCAACGGGGGATGGGAGGAGTCTTTCGCCTCATCCCGGAAGAGATCAAGCCGGTCGCGGAACTAGGGGTTCCGACTCACGTCGAGAAATTCTGCAATTTGAAAAACGGACTTGTGCTCTGTACCGGGCCGACCGGCAGTGGCAAGTCGACGACACTTGCTGCTTTGATCGATTACATCAATCGTAATCAGTCGAGGCACATCGTCACCATTGAGGAGCCGATCGAATTCGTTCATCAGAACAAAAAGTCTCAGATTACTCAGCGCGAGGTGGGAATCGATACCGAGAGTTTCGCCAAGGCATTGAGGTCGGTGGGTCGTCAGGATCCCGATGTGATCCTGGTGGGAGAACTGCGAGATCTGGAGACGATCGGACTTGCCATCACCGCCTCGGAGATGGGATACCTGGTTTTCGCCACGTTGCATACCAACAGTGCGGCCAAGACCGTCGACAGGATCATCGACGTCTTCCCCGAGGAACAACAGAATCAGGTTCGAACGATGCTGTCTTGTTCCCTCAAGGGGATCATCGCCCAGTTGCTGATCCCGGGGAAAGACGGCAAGGGGCGTGTAGTTGTCAACGAACTGCTCTTCTACGACGGGTCCCTGCCCAACATCATTCGCGAAGGAGCGGTGCACAAGATCGTCTCGCTCATCGAAGGCGGCCGAGGAAAGGGGATGCAATTGATGGACGATGCCATCATGTTGCGACTGAAGGAGGGCGCCATCAGTGGCGCGGACGCGTACCGCTGGGCAGCCGACAAGAAGAAGTTCCAGCATCTTCAGAACTTGTGAGCAAGTGACAGACTTCTCACGAATCCTGATCAGGCTCCCGACATGGCTCGGAGATGCTGTGATGGCAACGGCGGCACTGAGAGCATTGCGTCGGCGTTTTCGGGAATCGACGATCGCACTGATGGGCGGGGCACATCTCGAACCACTTCTCGATGGCTCCAATCTATTTGACCGCTGGATTGTTACCGACCATGCCACAGGTAATATTCGCGCCGCTCGAGAGTTCGAAGCAGATGTGGCACTGATCCTACCCCATTCATTTCGTAGCGCCTGGGAGACATGGCGGGCTCGAATTCCACGTCGCATCGGTTTCTCCCGTCAGGGACGCGGCTGGATGTTGACCGATCCACTGCGTCCTCACCGACTCGCGCCCGGCAAGCGAGCGATTCCGATGCACTACGAGTATCTCGAGGTCGTAGGGGTCCTGGGTGCTACTGGAGATGGTCGGGGTTCGCTGCTGGGGATCCCCGATGCGATTGCACAAAAAGCGGAAGTCCGACTTGCCGATCTCTGCATCGATTCTGATCGACACTGGATCGGATTTCATCCGGGTGCTGCTTTCGGACCGTCGAAGATATGGCCCCTCGATCGGATGGCACAGGTGGCTCGGAAACTGCGCGAAGAGGATGGCTGTGGGATCGTGATCACCTGTGGACCCGGTGAAGAAGAGCTGGCGCTGGATCTCGAGGCCAGAATCGGCGGTGAACTGGTCAACCTTTGCCGGGGGTTGTGGCCTCTCGATGAACTGAAGGTGCTGATGGAGAGGCTCTCGCTGCTGGTCACAGGTGACACCGGTCCTCGCCACATCGCTGCCGGAGTCGGAACCCCACAGGTGGTGTTGATGGGACCAACCAGTCCTGATTACACCGATGCTTTCCTCGAGACGACCAGCGTGATCCGCAAGGAACTCGAATGTAGCCCCTGCCAGCAAAAGGTCTGTCCTCTGGGCCATCATCGGTGCATGGAGGAGATCGAACCGGACCAGGTGATCGCCGAGGCGCGCCGCTGGCTCAGTGCAGCCACTCACCGAACCCTCGACGAGAACCGTCACTAGGGGGTCGCGACCAGTTCCATGATGCGGTGGGCGGTGCTCATCATCACCGTGGCGAGCTTACCTTCCGGATCGCTGGTGAGCACAGGAATTCCGCTGTCTCCACTGATGGCAGTTGCGGGTTCCAGGGGAATCTTGCCGAGGAAGGGGACCCCGTAATCCTGGGCCGCCTTCTCGCCTCCTTTCCCCCGGAAGATCTCAGTGACCTGACCGCAGTGGGAGCACTCGAAGCCACTCATGTTCTCGAGGATGCCGAGGATGGGAACGCTGGTGCGCTGGAACATCTGGATTCCTCTTCGTACATCCATCAGCGCGACATCCTGTGGAGTGGTCACGATCAAGCCCCCGTCGAGGGCGAGCGATTGAACCAGGGTCAGTTGTGCGTCTCCGGTTCCTGGCGGCAGATCGAGGATCAGAAAATCGAGTTGTCCCCATTCAACCTGGAACAAGAATTGTCGCAGCAATCCTGTGACCATAGGTCCGCGCCAGATCACTGGCGAGTCCTCCTCGAGCAGGTAACCGATGGACATCGTCTTGAGTCCGTGAACCTCGACAGGAACGATGGTTTCGTGCTCGGTGGCAGCCGGCCGGGAATCCTCGGTGCCGAGCATCTTTGGAGTCGACGGGCCGTACACGTCCGCATCGAGCAGTCCAGTTCGTTTCCCCAGAGCAGTGAGCGCCATGGCGAGATTCACCGCGATGGTCGATTTTCCGACACCCCCCTTACCACTGGCAACGGCGATGGTATAGGTGACACCCGGGATTTGCTGAGCACCTACGACAGAGGATCCGGGGCCCTTGGCTTCCTTGGGGGTCTTGTCATCGGCAGTGGGCTCACTCGACTTTTTCAATAGAGTGACCTTCTCGACACCATCGATGGCGCGAATTTCATCTTCGATGCGATCGCACAGGGAGTTCTCCTGGGTGGTGAGACCGGCAGAGAACTGCAGAACCAGGGTGATCTCACCTTCACGTGCGATCACTCTCTGGACGATTCCCGCTGCAACGACACTACCCGGGGTCCCCGGCAGCGGAATTTCTTCCAGCACCTTGTTCACTTGCTCGGTGACTCTCTTCTTGTCAAACGACATCGAACCACCTCTCCCGGTGATATGAGAATGGTATGACCGCGAATAGCGTCAGGATCGGCAACCGTTCCCTGACGGATGGTAGCGATGCGGAGCTGTTCCGGCAATCGAACCTCACTCCCTCACCTGTCCTATACATCTTTTCATGCCCACGGGGCAGGTGAGAGCGCTACTTGGAGAATCTCTCTCATCCCGGTGATATCATCGTTGCAGGCTGGGGTTGAGGTCGAGAATTCAATGGGGGAATCGAATGGGAGAGAGCCGATGGGCCAGTTCCACGTCTTTGAAATCGAACAACTCGAGGACAGGATCTCTGAGAACCAGGGGTTGCTGCTGGTTCATTTCACCTGCTCGATGGTCACATCCTGCTCCTTCATGCGTCGCTCTCTGGCGCTGATTGCTCCCGAGTTTCGTGGTCAACTCAACTTCTCGGAAGTCGAGGTTCGCCTCCAGGAGGTTGGTTTCTTGAAGCGCTACTCGATCCGGAGCGTACCGACCCTGGTGATCTTCGATGGGCCTGATGAGGTGGAGCGTCTGGAACGCATCCTGCTGCCGGCAGAACTGAGAATCTTCTTCAAGGACTCGGTCGCCTTCTACTGTGTTCAGCAACCGGCTCCGCCTCAGGAAAACCCGGGCAGTAACTCCTGATACGCGCCACCTCCGGGTTCATCAACTCCTCGGCGGCTACCCCTTACCCTTGTCAGTACAAAATTGCCGGAACTCCCGGTCCGGAAGGTGCGTTGATTCAGATGAGTGTTAGGGAAGCGATGTGCTGGAAGTTACTAGCCGTTGCGACGGTTTACTTGGCTTGACAATCTTGCCCTAATCGATTACATTGACCTTCAGAATCCCACCTTTCAGAGCCCATGAGGCGCAGTTGGTATCCTCTGCCAGCGGCGCCTCTTTTTGTTGATTGTGGAGGATCCCGGCCCGATCCAGACCTGCGCTAGAGTCCCCCTCGGGGTTGGGCGTTGCCACTGGCTGCCAGCGGTGCCTCCAGTGGCTTCCAGGCGGCATCGTTTCGGCTCAGGAAGTCGAGGGCGAGATTTGGCGGGCGTATTCCACCAGAGCGCGGTACTGGCTGGCGAGATCATGGATCCGGCCACCGTGTGGACTCTTGAAGAAGATCGCACAGTACTCCTGGAGCCCTGAATCGCCCCTCTTGCCAGCGGCTGCCAGTAGCCGGGCGAGGTCGAGGACGAGCGGGGCAGCGAGGATCGCGTCACATCCTTGCCAGGTGAACTGCATCGTCATGCGGTGATCGAGGAATCCTTCGAAATGGATCAGATCCCATGCGGTCTTGTTGTCTCCAAGGCTCGGGACGTAATCGATGGAAACCTGGCAGTGCACATCTGCGCCTAGAATGTGCTCGATGAGTTCTGCTTTCGAATTGAGTTTCGTCTGACGATTTTCTTCGTGGGCCAGAATCTCTCCATCACGATCTCCGAGCATGTTGTATCCCTGCCATGACAGCACCTTCAGCGCCCGATGGGCAAACATCGGAGCCAGTGCTGATTTGACCAGGGTCTCTCCGGTTTTGCCGTCACTGCCAGCATAAGGAGAGCCTCCAGCTTCGAGCAGTTCGCAGGTGGCGGGCAACAATGCTGCCGGCGAAGGAGTGAAATTGATGAAACCCGCTCCGACATTTGCTGCGGCGATGGCGTAGATCGTACTGGAGCGGAATGCCTCCACTTCTCCCGAGTTCATCGCAGATAGAAGATCAACTCCCTTGCTGTGAGCCGGATGATCGGCGATCGAAGCCTCCGTCGAGGACAAAATCACCACCACCAGAGATTCGAGACGGTTGTCTTCGATGAAGGCACGGAGGTCTTTCTCCACCTGTGCGACTGCTTCGGCTGGATGATCGTGACAACAGTCGGGATCGACTCCTTCGAGCGAAAGGATCGCTTCTCCCGCATTGATCAGGATCCCGGGTCGGATTCTCTCATCGGCGGCCTCGAGATCTGCGTAGATCGATTCGATCAGTTCGGATCCGATGCTACCGCTGTCGGAGCAGATGGCCCGGGCGCTCTCGAGCAAAGATCCGGTACGGATTTCGTGCCCACCTACGATCAGATCCTCGAGCGGAGGAAGATCACAGCCATCGAAGATGGCGGTCTCGGTGATCAAGCCGGTCGGTTTCTTTCGCCCCGAGTTCAGTGCTGCGAGGCCTGCGATCACCGTTGTGGAGATTCCACCTCGCGCTCCCACTAGCCAAAGTCCCGTACTCGCCAAAAGGAGTCCCTCTCCGCAAAAAAAACGGACCAGACGCCAATCTGGCGACCGGCCCGATCTGCTGGATCCGACTATTACCTAACGGCGTCGCAGTTTACGACGCGAATCCTTCATGTCTTGCTTGCGATCCTTCTTGCGCATCAACTTCTCGAATTCCCTCTGTTTACGTCGCTTCGCTTCGGAGGGTTTCTCGTAGAAACTGCGCTTCTTGATCTCCTTGAGCAGACCTTCCTTGGCGACGGTGCGCTTGAAGCGTTGCAGGAGTTTCTCGGCGTTTTCCCCGCTTCGGAGTGTGACACGAATCAAGTCGTCTCTCTTTCACTCGGTGCCGCTGGCAAATCACAGCCTTGGGCGATCTTGTAGCCTATTCAGTGCGGTCAATTGCACGGTCTGCCGGGATCGAAACTGGATCGAAACCGGCCTCGACGATCTCCCGGCAACTCGACCACCACGGTTTCTCCGGGACGACTGCCAGGAACCGGGAATTGTAGAGGATGCCCCGAGATCTGGCAAGGGAAGCGCAGCAGACAGTCCAGAGGGAGGCTGGACTCGGCACGAGGGGGGAGTCAGGATCTCTCCAGAGTTGGCCTGAGAGGAGTCCCCAACCTTGATGGATCCCCGATCCAGCGACAGTCCCGAGCCTCCCTCCGGGCCTTCCCGACCCGTATCCAAGCAGACCACCCTGGTCCAGAGGCCGTGGTTTCTGGCGTTCGCTGGTGGAGTGATGATCCCGCTATCGATGGAGCCATGGGGACTGACGCTGCTGATGCCCCTCGGTTTCGCCCTGCTGGCACGGGCTCTGAAGGATAGTTCGATCCGCCGCGCATTGTGGATCGGGTGGATCTTCGGCCTGGCAGTGGAGGGTCTCGGTCTGCCCTGGATCGGCACCGCCGTCAGCCGTTTCCTCGGCATCTTCGTGCTGGGAGATCCCGGGTCAGGAATCGCCACCGCCATCGGAGCGGGCGTCTTCCTTCTCCGCTGGCCACTCGCTTCACTCGGTTGGGGATTGTGTGCCGCAAGCATCGTGTTGGCGCCCAACAGGGCGTGGCTTCGAGCGATCTGGGCCGGCGTCTGTTTCATGGTGATGGAAGCGTGCTGGCCACGGATCTTTCGCTGGACGATGGGTGCTGCCTACGCCACCGAGGATCCATCCGGCAGTTGGCTACTGTTGCAATGGTTCGGAGTCGAAGAGATGTTGCTGTTGGCGGTGGCATCGGGGTTCCTCGCTGCCTGCTGCTGGAATCGATCGGTGCGTACCAGAGGCGACTGGCTCGCGACGATTCCGGCCCTGGTGTTGATGGCTGTGCCATCGATTCCACTGCCGCAAGCTCAACCTGCTGATTCGGCCTCGGCCAGTGATGTCGTTCCATTGACCGTCTCGATCGTGCAACCGGTTCTGCCGCTCGAGCAGAGACATGATCGGGAGGGGGATGCAGCGCAGTTGAAGAAGATCCAAGCACTCATCGAAGTCGCCAGCGAAGGGCCGGGGACCGATCAGCCGGTGTTGATCATATTGCCGGAGGGGATCCTTCCCCAGTCGTGGAAGATCGAGTTGCTCCAGGAGTGGTGTCTCGATTGGCTGTCACAGCCGACGGTGATCGGTCTGAGTCTCCAGGAGGAGCAGGGTTTTTCCAACGCGGTGGCGTTGCTGTCACCTCGCATCGACGAGCACACCCGCGTACGAAGCGTCGAAGTTCAACTCGGCAGGAAAAAGGAGTTGTTACCCTTCGGTGAAACGGTTCCCTTCCGTGAGTTTCTCGCTGCTCTGGGCATCGAACTTCCCCTGACTGAACTGGTGGCGGGGCAAGAAGTGGTGACCTTCAGTGTCGACGGCGATTTTCCGCCATTGGGGATCTCGATCTGTTACGAGGGAATCCTGCCCGAAACCGCCGTACAAACGATCGAGCAGGGAGCCCGCTGGCATGCCAATCTTACCGAGGACCTGTGGTACGGCGACTGGATATTGCCGGCTCAACATCTGCAGTTTCAGCGCTCACGAGCCATCGAGAGCGGGCAACTGTGGCTGCGATCAGTCAACGCGGGCATCTCGGCTGCGATCGATCCGCGCAGCGAGGGACGGCGGTCGATCCTCACCACACGTCGGTGGGTCGGTGAGCGCTGGTCTAGCTGGCAGAAAACCACCGATGCAGGGCAAGTAGCGTTGCCGATGGGACAAGTAGGGATCCTCCAGCTGCAGATCGCACCAGGCTTTTCACCGCAAGGGGCGGCTCCGTTGTCGTTGCCCTCTGCCTCGCCCCTGTTGTTGCT
>CAWLAN010000007.1:0-34619 GCA_963854815.1 Planctomycetes bacterium UBA1146 | reverse complement strand
ATTTCCTGGGCAGCCAGAAGCATCAATCCGTTGAGTCCACGAATCGATCCGGACTCCAGCGGATTCACTCCCTTGTCGAGCATCTCCTTCTGCACCGGTGGATCCGGGCTGCAATAGAAAACCTTGGGTGAGGCTTCCGGAGCGATGGTAGAGGTGAGCGCCGCAAAGGTGATGACCCTGCTTACACCCATGGTGAACGCAGATTCCAGCACCCTACGGCAAAGTGCCAGGCCTTGTTGGTCAGGTTGACGATCAGGGATGAAGAGCAACAGATCATGGTCAACCCCGGTATTTACTACACGAAAACTGAGACGGGGAAGAGGTCCGGGGAAACAAACACCGGAACGCACGCGGATCTCTTCAACCTCGAATGTAGGATCGGGTTCGATCGCATCGACAAGACTCGAACCCAGTTCATGATGAATCGCCTGCACAGCGGATGCGGCAACTCCGCCCACTCCAGGCCACCCCACTACCAACCAGAGATCTTTGTGACCGTGATTTTTATCGTGCTGACTAGAAAAGTCATTGGACATAATTACTAGCCTCAAATCATAATAATTACGAAAACTGTTTGCCCTCTAGAAAATAACTCTCACTGACTACAATATAAGTTGTCTTCAATAGAGACGCAAACTCAATCGTCAACCATACGCCTGTAGATAGAATTTAGGGTGTCCTGAAGCAGGAAGCAAACTCTAGGTCGCCGCATACATGAAGGTCTACCCTTCATATATTGCTGTAGATGGCAAGGCAGGGACAAGATGGAGATGCAATCTGACCCACCTGACTATCGTGACAACCCGAACTCGATTCTTGCTGCCTTCTAGACAAGACCGATGCCAAAGAGAACCGTAGCCGCCCACAGCAGGATCAAAGACTGCATCAATGGCGAGCCCAGTAGCATATCCACAGGGGATCTAGAATCCCCCAGGACCAGAAGACGGCGCTGATAGAAAAATAGTCCCAGATAGACAAAAGGCAAACTCCACCACCACCGATCAGCCACGAACAGTTCAGAAGAAATGCAGTAGTAAGTGTAGATTCCTGCTGAGATGACAACCTGAACTTGAATTGCCCAGAAAATTCCCCTTTTGGTATACCAGCTGAGACTCGCCCGGTGTTTTTCGGTGACCAGCAGTTGTAACTCGGAGTTACGTTTCCCCAGTGCAAGTAACAAGGCGATGCTGGTTCCACCTGCAAGCAACAAGGAACTCGGATCCGCTCCGACAAGAAAACAACCGAGCAATATTCGCAGAAAAAAGAAGGACGCCAAGAAGAAGATATCGAGCACAGGAATCGATCTTCCCCAACATGAATAGACAATATTGAGCACCAGATATGAAACTCCGACAAAAAACACTCCCTGAAAAACTCCGCCTCTGGCCAGGAGAATCAAAGCCGTCACCACGAGGAAGAAGCTGAAGACGAGTGCCGAGTTTCGTTCCACTGCTCCGGCAGCAACCGGTCGAAACTTCTTCTTCGGATGTTGCTGGTCACGCTCCTTATCGATGGCATCGTTGAGCGCGTAGACTCCTGAATTGAGCAACGAAAAGGCCAGTAGACCGATCCACAACGAGGCCGGATCGAATTGAACGCCTGAAGCGAGAGCGAATGGGACCGGTAACAAGACAAACAGGTTCTTCACCCAGTGGTGTAGCCGTAACAATCTCAGGTAGCCCATGCTGAAGTTCTCCACTTCGATTTCCTGGCTGAATCTCCAGATGGGACTCCCATGATCCCCCTGGAACGCTACCATCTGTCGACGGAGGAATGATGGCAGGTTCTGACGCAAATCGGGAGAGGGAGTTTCCCGAACGCTTGATCGCAGAGGCTCTCAGGATCGGGTTCCATTCGCTGGGAATCTCCGAAGCAACTCGTTCTCCCCATGCCGATAGATTCCTCCGCTGGATCGAAAAAAAGCAGTACGCATCGATGCGATGGATCACCCGTAACACCCAACGTCGTATAGACCCCAGGAAGTCACTTCCAGGAGCACGAAGCGTCCTGACTGTTACCTTGCCCTATTCATCGGCCGTGCCCTCCACAGGCCCATCCACAGAACCTGGAGCGAAGGTCGCTCGCTATGCTCGAGGCCGGGACTACCACAAGGTGATGAGGCCGATGCTGGAATCGCTCTGCGAATTCGTCTCGGAGGGAGGTCGCTGGAACACCTGGTGGAGCGTTGATACCTCTCCGCTTCTTGAACGTGACTGGGCCGAACTCTCCGGAATTGGCTGGATCGGCAAGAATGGGATCGTCATCGATCACGAAATTGGCAGTTGGTTTTTCCTCGGAGCCATCGTTACCGATCGTTCGTTTGTCCCCAGCACACCCGCCATGGACCACTGTGGCAGCTGCACCCGGTGTATCGATGCTTGCCCGACGAGCGCCATCGTTTCACCGCGCACCATCGATGCAGGGCGCTGCATCTCCTACTGGACCATCGAACACCGTGGTGAACTCCCGGAGGAGTCGAGGCTGCATAACTGGCTCTTTGGCTGCGATATCTGCCAGGAAGTCTGTCCATGGAATACTCGAGCAGGGCGAAAGGACCCACAGATCCATCCGGAACTTGCCCCACGCCAGTTCCCCACTGACCCTCAGGAAATTACTCACCTGTCCCACGAAGCCTGGCTCGAAATCTATGCGGGGACACCAGTGACCCGCACCGGATACGAGGGATTGAAACGAAATGCTCATAAGATCATCGAGCAACGAAGCGATCCCGGCGAATGAGTAATACCCTGGGGCCACGCCAACTGTTTCGTGGATCTCTCATCTTCCATGGAAGCATGGGACTCATCGCCATCATCGGGATCTGGGTGATCCTTGATATCTCGGAGTTTGTTCGCCCCGTTGGTGAAGTCGTCGGTGGATTCGCGATCGGTATTGGATTCGGTAGCGCCGCAGCGGCCCTCTCATTCCTGCTGTCGAAGGTCTGGAACCATGCCAGAACCCTCGAGAGCAGACTGGCTCAGATCTTCGAGGGCCTCACTATCGGAGAGGTTTTCGTTCTGGCACTACTCTCGTCAGTCGCTGAAGAACTGCTATTTCGAGGTTTGCTGCAACCAGTGATCGGATTGTGGTTATCGAGCGCCCTCTTCGGCCTTGCCCACTGGACCGGTGATCGACGACTCTCCTGCTGGCCGGTGATCGCCCTGATTGCAGGTCTGGCACTGGGCAAACTCTCACTCTGGGAACCTGCTGGCCTGTCCGGTGCCATCGGTGCCCACTTCGCGGTCAACTGGATCGGACTTTCCCGCCTCAGGCACAGTGCAACACCCCCTTCCGATGGATTCTCGGAAGCTCGATAGATTTCTCATGTAGTGCTCATCTCCTCCATTCAAAGCCGTCACCCACCGGTTGACACCCGGGGGTTCTGAACTCACGATGTCTGGATCCTGATCGGGAGCATTCCGCGTCATCGAGACATCAGGTATGCGGGTCGACCGCATCGGGTTCGGGGCTTCATCGTTTGGAAATACAAAGCAGTGCTCAGCAGTCTCGCGGCCTGAGGTCGTATGCGATGGAATGAGAACACTGCAGTGTGCACCGGAGTCCCGACCGCGACGAGGAAGAGAGGGGGTAGAGTGGGCGTCAAACGTATCGATCCGGACCGCGCGAACGAGTTATTGAACTCTGATCGGGGTTACGTCTATATCGATGTGAGGATGCCCGAAGAATACGTCCAGGGACACGTCCCTGAGGCGCTCAACATTCCCGTGATGATCCGCGGCCAGGGAGGCGTTGGTCTCAGGATGAATCCAGAATTCGTCGAGACGGTAACCGAGGGGATGCAGAGCGATTGTCGTATCATCCTCGGATGCCAAAAAGGTGGCCGGTCGCAGAAGGCCGCAGATCTCCTTTCGGAGGCAGGATTCACCAATCTCCACGACATGAGAGGTGGATACGTCGGTGAAACCGATGTACTCGGAAATGTCACCTTCCCCGGTTGGTCCAGTCGAGGGCTCCCCACCACCCGACGCTAGTTCTTTCGGTGCCTGAACTGTCGACAAAAGTCATCGACTCTTTCTTCATCATCGTTGCTAAAGACCTGTCTACAGGCGGTATCTCACCGTTTCCTGTGATCCAGAGAGTCTTGACAAAAAAGTGCTGCTGCGGGAACCTGAATACACGCCGACAGGAGAAGTACACGCACATTGATCGAATTCCAGATCCCTGCGGAATCCGTGAGTTGTTTGCTCACGGCTGTTCCGTTTTTCCCTCTGGCGGATTCCAGCATCCTTCTGACCACCCGTGAACTGTGGGATGGTTGTAACTGGATCGATGTGGTCGTCGGTCTCGGCCTGCTGTCGGGAATCTTCACCGGAGCGGGAGTGGGATTTTACCGTTCGACGGCAATCTTGATTGGATCCACCATCGGCGTGGTCCTCGCCGGCCAGTTCTCGATACCACTGGCGACCACCGACCTCTTCTCTGGGATTCGCCAGCAGATGGGGCCACTGTTCACGCAGATCATCTCCGGACTCGCCATCTTCTGCAGTTGTGCAGCACTGGCAGTGCTCTCGACGATGATTCTTCGCAGTTTCTTCGACCGCACTCTTCGGATCTGTGACAACGTTCTGGGCGCCGCCATGGGCTTCACGCTGGCAGGAATTGTCATGGGGGTGCTGATTCTGGGGGTCTTCCAGTGGCCCGACAGTCGCATCCACAAACCCATCCTTGATTCGGTCACCGGACCGATACTCGCCGATGGAACCCGTCAGTTGAGTCGTTTCTTCCCCCAGGAATTCAGTGATCGAATCGAGCTCTCCCTGGGTGAACTGCCGCACCTGGACCGAGTCATCGCGATCTCCGGGGATCCGGCTCTGCCCGATCCACGCGACTGATCTCCAACCTCGGGAGTCTCCCGAAACGTACCCATCGTGTATTCTGGTCCAGAGTTCCGGTTTTCATCGACTCTCGGGAAGGAAATCTGTGATGTCCACGAAGGCGATCCTGGTGGGTGTTTTTGCCGTCAGTTTCCTGATCCCAGCAATCCTCATTGGCCAGGATTCAGCCGATGCCGCTGCCGACCCCATCCAGCACATCCGACAGAATCTCGACGAGATATACCAGCGTTACTGGGATCGAATGCTGGAGACAAAACCAACGCTGGCATCACGCTTCGGGATCAGGGAAGCAGATTTCCATCTCGGTAAATTCGGGCTCGACCAGATCGAGTCGGATGTGAATTTCAACTTCGAGATCTTGCGCCAGATCCAAGCTTACGAGGTTCATCTACTCCCCTCTGCCGAGAGGCAGCAGGCAGAGATGCTGATGAGAATTCTGGAAAACAACATGGACAGCACACGGATCGGGTTGCATTACACTCCCATCAGTCAGCGACGCGGCCCCCAGGTGTGGCTTCCGACGCTGGCGAGTCGAATGAACTTCAATAAAGCTCGCGACTACGAGGCATACCTTTCTCGATTGAGCGAGGCTCCCCGGGCCATCCAGGAAACCCTTGAAGTACTTGGCAAGGGGGTCGAACTGGGATTTCTCCCGCCCCGGGTAACTCTCGAGGGAGTACTCGATCAGATCACCACACAGGTATCTCCTCCCGCTGAGGAAACGCTTTTCTTCGACCCTTTTCGGTCGATGAGCGCTGAAGTTGATCCACAAGTGCAGCGCCGCTTGAGCAAGAAAGCTCTCGAGGTGATCACCAACGATGTGCAACCGGCGCTGGTGGGGTTCCATGACTATCTTCGTGACGAATACATTCCCCTGTCGCGCTCCACTTTTGCCTGTCTCTACTATCCGACCGGAAGCAACTATTACGCTCACTGCATCCGGATGCACACCACCACCGAGAAAAACGCCCAGGAGATCCACAAATTGGGTCTGAGTGAGGTTGCGAGAATTCGCGCCGAGATGGAGAAAATCATCGCCGAGGTAGAATTCGAGGGCGATTTCGATGCATTCACGCAATACCTGCGAACCGATTCTCGTTTCTATCATGAAGATGCTCAGGCGCTTCTCAGTGGCTACAGAGACATATGCAAGCGAGCCGATGCGATGCTTCCCGTATTGTTCGGAAAACTCCCCAGAGCACCTTACGGGGTTCGCCAGATTGCAGATTTCGAAGCACCCCGTTCCACCACTGCCTACTACAGATCGCCTCCTCCAGACGGAAGCCAGCCTGGCTGGTTCTATGCCAACACATACGACCTGGCCAGCAGACCCATCTACGAGATGGAAGCTCTCGCACTGCACGAAGCGGTGCCGGGACACCATCTCCAGCTGGCGCTTCAGAACGAACTGGAGGGATTGCCTGCATGGAGAAAGGTGACCCATTTCACGGCATACATCGAGGGCTGGGGCCTCTATGCCGAATCGCTCGGGGAAGCGATGGGGTTCTATACCGATCCTTACTCACGCTTCGGAAAACTCTCCTACGAGATGTGGCGTGCCCTGAGACTGGTGGTCGATACCGGGATCCACGAGTACGGCTGGTCGCGTGATCGGGCCATCGAAGTGATGCTCGAGAACTCGGCCTTGACGAGACAGAACGTCGAGGCGGAGGTGGATCGCTACATCGCCTGGCCCGGACAGGCACTCGCCTACAAGATCGGCGAACTGGAGATCCAGGATCTGGTCAAAAATTCCAGGATGCGGCTCGGAAACGCTTTTGACATCCGATCCTTCCACGACCATCTGCTCGCCGCTGGATCGATGCCGCTGGAGACCCTTCGCTCGCGGATGGACGAGTGGACCATCCGTCAGATCGAGACCCTCAAGAGCGAAAAGACGCCCGGGCCCGGGCAATGATCACCTCTCAAAAGTGAGAGACTGGCCGTTACACGATGGCCCGAGGGAGAGAAGAAAATCGACGGCATCCACGGCCCACTCTCCAGGATCGACTGCCGTACTCGCCTCTCGAGCACCAAAAGCCCTCGCCAGCATCTGGGTATGAACCACACCCGGAGAGAGAGTTACAGCACTGACACCGGCAGGAAGATCCTGGGAGAGAGCGCCGATCAGACCTTCCACAGCAAACTTGGAAGCACAGTAGGGCGCCACTCCCGGGGATGTCGATCGGCCCCATCCTGATGAGAGTGCAACGAAGGTGCCAGCACCGGCATCGATCATGCCCGGCAAGAAGGCACGTGCCGCGTTTGCCACTCCCTTCACGTTCACGTCGATGACCAGATCGAACTCCTCAGCAGAGATCTCCCAGAGAGGTCCCGGTTCGCTCAGATACCCTGCATTTGCAACGACGAGATCAGGAATCATGCCGGCGCTTGCGAGATCCTGAGCCCACTTCTCCATCGCATCGGAATCGGTGACATCGACTGAACGGAAGTACGGATCATCCCCGTGCTCTCGCAACAAATCGGTACTTCTGGCGCAACCAGCGATCGAGATCGAGCTGGCACAAAACTGCTCGACGAGAGCCTTGCCGATTCCACGGCTGCAACCGGTGACGATGACCTGACGAGACAAGGAGCCTCCTAGTGCATCCGAGGTTCTAGCGGCAGATCTTCGAGCAGTCGAGCCTCGAGTTGACCGGCCTCTTCGATCCTCCTATGAACTGCATCGGCATCACAGACTTCCAGGGCAAGATCCCGAAAAGTCTCCCAGTGCCGTCCTTCTGCATCGGCGAGTCGCTGGTAGAAATCCGCGAGGGCACGATCACTCTCATCGCCGTGAGCCAGTGTTGCCGCCAGGATCCGAAACCGCTCGCAGGATCTCGCCTCGATGAAGGCATTGACGATGAGGTGATCTCCCAGTCCGCCGAGTCCGCTGCCGCGAGCACAGAGGATATTCCGCAGGCCTTTCACATAGGGATCTGGTGGCGGGATTCCCAGCGCGACATCTCTTTGCCTGAGCAAGTCGGTAACCTGGCGAAAGTGAAGCAACTCCTCCTGAACCAGGGCGATCATCGGACGGATGAGCAGATCGTACTCCGGGAAACGTGCCAGCAGGCCAAGACCTGCGCTGGCCGCCTTGTACTCGCACCAGGCGTGATCCCTCAGTACTTCATCGAGATTCTCGAGGGCCAACTGTGCCCATCGGGCGGGAGTCTCTGTGATGAGAGGAAGTCCCTCGAGCAACCGTGCTGTCATCTTTTCGGCACCTCTTCTTGTTTCATCGAAAGGACTCGCAACAGAGATCGTGGTTCTCAGCGATCCTGGTTGTGCTCGAACAGGTACGCCTGCGGAACCCTCGCCAGCGGTCTGGGCAGTTCACGCGGACGACGCAGTCCACCGTGGAGCTCCGGCGAGGCTGGCCGCGCCAGGGCCATCCAGCGCTTGTGAACCTGTCGTGATTTCTCGGGATCCACCACCACGTCTCCATACTGATCTGTCGGGTCTGCCTTCGTCAGATGGACCTTCTGGTGCCAGCAATGCATACCGCTGACCGGATCGGTCTGGACCGGAAACGCCAGGTTCTGATGAACTCCAGCCTCCGACCACCAGGATCGGGAACTGTCGGGGTCCTTGCTCTTGAAGGGACGCACACCTTCGAGCAAACGTAACCGAATCCGACCTCCTGGCAGGTCCTCGAAGCGCACGGTGGCGCTACCCCAGCGTGACCCGGGACCGGATTCCAGTCTCCAGCGTCCCATGTGGTGAGAACAGGCAAGAACCCCCGGCCTCAATCCCTCGGTGATCCAGACACGATTGACGAAGTGACCAATCTCCGTCTCGATGCGCACCAGGTCGGCATCCTCGATGCCATGCATGAGGGCGTCATCGGGATGGATCCAGACGGGGTTGGCATGCGAGATCTCCATCAGATGCTTCGAATTTGCCGATCGAGAGTGAATCATCGTCGGCAAGCGGAAGGTGGGCACCAGCACGTAGATCCCCTTCGAGGGATCGAGTTGGTCGGGGGCAACATGACTCTCAGGTGCACCCGGCAGCGCCATATCCCCGAAACCCCATTCCTCGAGCAGCCGTGAATAGACCTCGATGCGGCGACTCTCTGTGGGAAATCCCTCGCGAATGGCACCATCGACCGCGACCCCAACTACCTTGCCATCGACGGTAGCAACACCGGTTTCAGCATCGACGAGTGGCCTGAATCCAGGGGAGATCTCCACCCTCTGCAGGTGGCGTCGATTCGTTTCTCCCGGCAATTCAAAAGCACCGATTCGAGACATGTACTCGAACGGGTCCATCCCCTTCTTTGCCGCCTCCTCGGGAAGTCCCGGAATATCGTTCTCGAACATGTAACGGTACTGCTCCTCGACGGTGACCTTCTCTCCGGGGCGATAGGGAGATTCGAAGTGCTTCCGGATCCCAAGTTCTCCGTCCGGGTCGATGCGCCAGGAGAGTTCGATCCAGAATTCATCCTCTTCCCAGACCTGTCCCGGATTGAAACCGCGCGTGTCGTCGCTGGGTTTTCCCTGCAATCTCGCCAACGTACGGAAGACCGGCTGGCGAAATGAGATCCAGCGACGGGAATGAGTCTCCTGACTCTGAATATCGTGACGCTCGGTGGAGTGACCCATCGGCAGCACAAGATCAGCAAAGTATGCGGTCTCGTTCCAGGTCGGAGTGAGGGCAACGTGTAATCCAACCTTCTTCTCATCGCGCAACATATTCATCCAGGACATGCCATCAGGGAAGGTCCAGACCGGATTGAAGACCCGGGTGAAGTAGACTCCGATCTTCCCGACCCCATCTTCGACCAGGTGAGGAAGCAGATGACCCATCTCGTAGAAGGAGGTGGGCCACTGTCGTGGCCAGATCAGTTCGTTCCAGCGCGAGCCATCTTCTGGCATCGAGAAGTAATCAGGCTTGAACTTGTTCCAGCCCGCCGGTGAGGTTCCACCTTCGCTACCTGCAGAACCGGTGAATGCGGTCAGTAGCGCCAGCGCGCGGGCGATTTGCCATCCTCCCAGATTCCCGCTGGCGGCACTGCGCCAGATATGCGCCGCCACACGACTGCCGGCACGCGCGACCTCATCGGTGAGAGCTCGGACGCTACCTTTCTCGAGTCCTGCCTGTTGCTCGGCCATCTCGGGAGTCCACTGTGACAGGTGACGGGAGAAGAGTTGCAGGAACCGATCGACCGTTGGCGGCTCTGCGGGATGCAGGTGCGCCATATAACCTCTCCAGTCGACCCAGTCTCTGACGAAGGAGTGATCGATCTTGTTCTCGTCGATGAGCAGACGCAGTACTGCCAGCAGCACAGCGCCCTCGGTGCCGGGTCTGGTGGGAAGCCACAGATCCGCACACGCTGCCGTGTTGGAAAGGCGAGGATCAAGCACCACGATGCGTGCTCCTCTCTGCTTGGCCTCGATGATCCGCTGGGCATGAGGATTGAAGTAATGCCCCGCCTCGAGATGAGCACTGAGCAACAAGATCAACTGGGAATTTTCGTGGTCGGGAGAAGGCCGGTCGTACCCCCAGGTCAGTTGATAACCGCAACGAGCACTGGCAGAACAAACCGTGGTGTGGGTGTTGTGGCCGTCGATTCCCCACGCCTGCAGAACCCGCTCCATCGCCCCCTCGTGGCCGGGCCGACCGACATGGTACATCACCTCGTCATGTCGGTTCGTGAGCAATAGTTCTCTGACATTCGCAGCGATCTGATCGAGCGCCGCATCCCACGAGATGGGAACGAAGCCCCCTGCTCCCCGCGGCCCCTCCCTGCGCATCGGTTGCAGGATACGCTCCGGATCTTTGACCTGATTCAACGTCGCAGGTCCCTTGGCGCAGTTGCGACCCCGACTGCCCGGATGAAGGGGGTTGCCCTCGATCCGAACGATCTCCATCTCATCTACATCAACCGCTGCGAGCAAACCGCAGCCAGCTTCACAGTTGAAACAGGTGGTCGGAATCATCGCCATGCGACGCAGCTTGCGAGTGGAATCCAGTTCTTCCACCTCCAGCCACTTCTCGAAGGGAGGGTAGTCACGAAGTTCTGCGCCATATGGAACCGGTTCAGGCAATTTGCGGGTGCGGGGAACCAGGCCTAGCCGGGCCGAGAGTCGTTCGATCCAGTTGATCTTCGAAGCCATGTCGCTCCTCACGCCAGCGGGAGGCGCTGCGGCGCCTCGACCCATAGGTGTTCCCAGATGGCGATGCCAAGCAATGCCAGTAGCGCTGAGATCCCGTGAGTGAGTCCGCTGGCAGGAAGTGCCACGATGATCAGGATCGGCAACACCCTGCATGCGCCGATGGCGCCGGCGCCCAACCACCAGCCCCGACTTCCCAGCGTCATCGACCGGGCAGCGACAGCCGCCGCCTCGGTCGAGTGTTTTCCGAACACCTCGAGCAATACGAACGGCAACTCGAAGATCAGCGCCACGACCAGCAATCCTCTCAGCGCCGACAGTGCCTCCGGATTCACCAGCAGCAGCACGGCAGTTCCGGCAACGATCGCCTGGAATCCGAGATGGACCGGAGAGAAGGCCGATTGCCACAGGTCTCGACCCTTTGCCTGACCGAACAGCCAGCCGGTATAGACCGCCACGAAGGTGCCCAGTACCCCCCCCAGCACCAGTGTGACGGTGCCGACGAGAGAGTCCGCGGAATCCTCACGCCACCAGCCGACAACCGCCACCAGAGAGTAGAGGGAGATACCGTAGGCTCCCCTCACCAGCCAGGAAGACCACTGCGGCCTCAGTAGCACCCACAGAAATCTCTCCGGTCTCTTCAGATCGGCAACCAGCAACACACCGGTCAGCGCCAGGAAGATCAAAGCGATGCTCCAGCCGTAGGAGAGGGCTCCGTCGACCAGTGAAGTTCGTTCGAAGGGTGCCAGCAGTGCCGGCACCATCACCACACCGGCCGCGATGGATTTGGTCCACAGGTAGGCGCTCACCTTCCAGCCCCAGCTCAGTGCGTGTCGTTGGTGGATATCGTAGGTTCGACGCGGCGCTCCTCGCTCGGGCACAAGCTCCTCGCCGACGGCAGGATCGGTGCCGTCTCTGGGTCTCTCCCCCCACAGCGTCCGCACACTTCTGTGGCTCGCCAGCGGATCGAGCGCCTCCCGATGCCCTTCGATGTAGTGAATCCTGGGACCGGTTCCCTTCTCCGGTTTGCGCACCATCGTCGGCTCACTGGCCACCAGCCTGGCGATCCGACTCTTCGGATCCGACAGATCACCCGAGATGATGGCGTTGGTGGGACAGACCACAACACAGGCCGGTTCCCTTCCGGCATCGACCCTGTGAGCGCAGAAGTTGCACTTGGTGGCGGTTCCGGTGTCCGGGTGGATATCGATGGCATCGTAGGGGCAGGCCTGCATGCACGCCTTGCAACCGATGCAACGCGCCGGATCGAAATCGACGATGGCATCTTTTCGGATCGTCAGACTGGATGTCGGGCACATCTCGACGCAGGGAGCATCGGTACAGTGATTGCAGCGAAGGACGTGGAAGGCACGCTCTGCTCGCGGATGAATGCCCTTCTCCAGGTATTGAACCCAGGTCTTGTTCACCCCCACCGGATCGGAATGCTCCGTTTTGCACGCCACGGTGCAGGCGTGACAGCCGATACAGCGGCGATTGTCGATGACGAAACCAAGAGCGGGTGAATTGCTGGAACTCATAGCCAGAATCTACCTGCCCCAACCCCCGACGGCCATGGTCCGCCACGGGTTGACGGCGATCTCCTCAGACCCCACCTTCACTGCAGGTGTCAGGATCGGCACTTGTGATCGTATCCGAGGGGTAGGGAGTGCTTTTCCCCTGCCAGAAGTTAACAGACGGGAGCATTGCAAGGTGGATCGAGTTTTCCTCGGAACCGATGGGGACGCTTTGAAATCCGCTGCAGATCGGATCCTGGGATCCCACCAGCAGCGATCAGATGGTATCCGTGCGCCATCCGCCACCGGCCCCTTCGACCTACGCCACCTGGTGGTGGTGGTTCCCGGCCGCCGGGTCATCCGACGATTACGACGTTTGCTGGTGGAACAGGCCAGGCAGCAGGGACGGGGTCTTCTTCCCCCCCGTATCACGACCCCGGGCCATCTCGAACAGACGGTCGCTGCCACCCCCAAAGCGATGGCGACCCCTCTGGAGGAGCGGATCGCCTGGCTCCAGGCATTGAGATCCAGTGCCCCGGACATCCTGGCCACGATCGGCCTCGAGCCCGAAATGCTCGAAGCCCCGGCGCTGCTACCGCTGGTGAAACTGCTGTCGCGTCTCTGTTCCGATCTGCGCCGCGATGGCATCACTCTCGGTACCGCAGCAGAGTTAGCGGCCGCGCAAGACCCACAGGCAGCGCTGCGATTGCGCGCGGTCGAAAGCATCGAGGCCAAACGATCGGCAAACCTGCAACGACTCGGGCTGGCAGACAGTGGCACCTTCTCGGCACCACCGATCGATGAAGATCTACAAGTGATCCTCATCGGGATCCTCGAACTGCCGGTACGGATGCGCCAGTGGCTCGATCAACACTGCCAGACACAAGCGTGGATCGATGCCGACGAGGGAGCCGCTGATCTCTACGACGATTTCGGCTGCCCCGTCCCCGAGCAGTGGCAAGCACGGCCGTGCCCGCAGTTCGACGATCCGATCTTCTCGGATGACCCGAGGTCGCTGACGGCAGCGCTGATCGATCGGATCCACCAGCACTCCAGCGTCAAAAGTGTCGACGAGGTCACCATCGGTCTGGTCGATGCTGATCTGACACCCTGGCTGGTGGAAGGATTTCGCAGATCACAGATCCCGCTCCACATCGCCGCCGGGACACCTCATCACGAAACCTCCTGTGGACGACTGCTGAGGGATCTGCGCTCCGTGATCGACACCCTCTCGAGTCACAGCGTCGCTGGCCTGGCGCGACATCCGTCGGTGCATCGATCCTTGCCTCGTGAAGAGAACAACAAGGGGCGAGTGCTCGATCCCATCGAATCGATCGACCGCTGGTCCACGCGACGACAACCGGTGCTGGCCACCGATTCCGGTGCCCCGGCCGCCGTCCATCACATCTGCAAGGCGATCGAACCACTGCGCACCGGGGCGGGAAATTGCAGCCAGCGCATCGAACAACTGATCCAGTGCCTCAGGGATCTGGTCGGTGTCGATGACCTCGGTCAGCCGGCACTTGGGGAACCGGGTCGAGAAAACCTGATCGAGGCGGTCAATCAGTTGAGCCACATCGTCCAGTACGCTGACGATCCGCTCTCCGGTCTCGATGTCGTGTCCTTGCTGGTCGATTTGCTGGAGGAAACCCCGGTTCCCGACCGCCACGATAGTACCGGCATCAATGTTCTGGGCTGGCTCGAACTGCCTTTCGATGGTGCAGGCTTGCTGCTGTTGACCGGAGTCACCGAGGGCCGACTGTCGCCGGCACCGACCGGGGACCCGCTACTTCCCCATGGTGTTCGTGAAGAACTGGGACTGCCCGGACCCAGACAAAGATACGCCAGGGACACTCACCTGCTCCACACACTGCTCGACGGCCGACGTGAAGTGGTCGTCGCGATGTGTTCTCGTGATGGGGAAGGGAATCCGCTGCTCCCGAGTCGGTTGCTGTTACAGGGTTCCGATGGGATCGATCATCTGGCCCGTTTCCTCGACAAGCACAAACGAACCCGTTTCCACCTTCCCGAGACGGGTAGCGAGAGTTCCAGTCCGGAGTCACTCGGCCCGCCGAGAGGAGTGGTGCTTGCGCCACCCGACACCGTGTCCATCACGGCACTCTCTGACTGGCTGGAAGACCCTGTTCTGTTCCAGATGAACCAGGTTCTGGGCCACCGCGATTGCCACGATCGCGATCGTCAACTCAACCGTCTCGACTTCGGCACGCTGGTCCACTGGGTGCTGGAACGCTTCGGCAAGAATTCGGACCTGAGAGATCTGACCGATGAGGAGCAGATCGGTGAATCGCTGCATCTGCTGCTCGATCGCTACCGCCACGACAACATCGCGGATCCCGCCAGATCTGCGGTGCTGGTGCAACTGGAACAGGCACGTGTCAGACTCGATGCCTGGGCACGGGTCCAGGCCCAACAACGCGCGCTCGGCTGGCAACTGGTCGCAGCGGAGGTTTCGCTCGATGCGGATCTTTGCCGAATCCAGGTTCCAGGTGGCGAGATGGGACTCTCGGGACGTATCGATCGCATCGACTATCACCCCGAGCAAGACCGCTGGCGCCTGCTCGACTACAAGACCGGCGACAATGCCAAGGATCCGGAAAAAGACCATCGAAAAGGCCCCGTGAACAACAAGACGTGGATCAAATTACAACTGCCACTCTATCGGTTGTTCGCTCCTCAACTGGAGATCGATGGCGGCCCCGTCAGTGCCGATGCCGAGGTCGGTTTCTTCCTGCTCCCGGCCAGCACCGATCATACCCGCATCGAGATCGCCAGTTGGAGTGAAGAAGATTTCGAACAGGCTCGGATCCACACCCAGGATGCGATCGAGGGAATCCTCGCAGGTACCGATGAGTTGTTGACGGTATTGAAGTCACCGTGGCGACGGGCGCTGGCTGGAGTCATGGTCGAATCTGCGGCAAGACTCGATGGCATCACCGACAGCGAAGAGGAGGTCGAATGACCTTCTCTTCCCATCTGCTGATTCGTGCCAGTGCCGGCTCCGGTAAGACCCACCAGTTGACCAGCCGCTTCATCGGATTGCTGATCGCCGGCGAGGAGCCCTCCGGAATCCTCGCCGTCACCTTCACCCGGCTGGCCGCCGGCGAGATCATGGAACGGGTACTCGGTCGCATGCTCGAGGCCATCCAGGGCGATGCCGGTCTGCTTCAACTGCGCGAATCTCTGGTCGAGGCGGGCTTCTCCTCCCCGAGCAGAGATCAGGTCCGCGATGCTTTGCGTCGACTCATCGATGACCTGCACCTGTGTCGCGTCTCGACACTCGATGCGTTCTTCTCGCGACTGGCAAGTGCTCACACCTTCGAATGTGGATTGCCTCCCGGCTGGACCATCCTGGCCAAGGACCAGCTCGATGCGATCCAGGCAGGTGCGATCCAGAAGATCCTCGCCCAGGGCGGACCCAAGGAAGCGCGCCAGTTGATGCATCGGCTCAGTCGAGGCAAAGCGACCAGCCAGGTTGCCGATGAACTGGGGCACATCGTCTCAGCTGCCCACGACAAGTACCTGGAGTTTCCGCCCGAAGCGTGGAACAACCCCCAACAATTCTCCCCTCCCGGTGCCAACGAGATCGATCAGGTCCGGGATCAGTTCCTGTCGGTAGCATGCCCGCTGACCAAAACGGGAAGCCCGCACAAGAGGTGGCAAGACGCTCTGGATGTAATACAGCAGTCGTTAGACGACCCGGCTGGAATCGATCCGAAGAAACTCTTCAAGTCGGGACTTCCGAAGAAGATTATAGATGGAATGACTCACTACTATGACGTGGAGATCCCCGACGAGATCCGGGTCACGGTTCAGTTCCTGATGAATACGCTCCGGCCCCAACTGGCAGCCAAAATCCAGGCGCAGAACCTCGCTACCAGGGATCTTCTCAAAAACTACGGCCACTTCCGTACCGAAGGGCTGCAGACACGCGGAGGGGTCGGTTACCAGGACATTCCGTTGGCTCTGGCC
The DNA here is from genome assembly GCA_963854815.1 of Planctomycetes bacterium UBA1146. Lineage (GTDB taxonomy): Bacteria > Planctomycetota > UBA8108 > UBA1146 > UBA1146 > UBA1146. The sequence goes on along the minus strand of CAWLAN010000007.1, from coordinate 18,140 downwards.
AGCGCTGGAGTCCTGGCCGCTCCGGGAACGATCCTGTACCGACTCGATGCCGCCACCCGTCACCTGTTGCTCGATGAGTTCCAGGACACCTCGCTGCTGCAGTTTGCCGCCCTCGAACCGCTCGTCGATGAGATCCGCTCAGATATTGACGGTGGGCGAACCATCTTCTGCGTCGGTGATGCGAAACAGGCGATTTACGGCTGGCGGGGCGGTCACGCCGAGGTACTGAATCTGTTGGAAGGGTATCTGATTCCGGACTCGAAACAGTCCCTCGATGCCTCTTACCGCTCCTCGCCACAGATCCTCGAATGCGTCAACCAGGTGTTCGGTGAACTCCCTGGCCAAAACTGGTTGACCGACGACCAGCCGGCCATCTCCGGTTGGTGCGACAATTTTCACCAGCACATCGTGGCTCCCGGTGAACCCGGCGATACTCCAGGACACGTGGTGTTGAAGGTCGCCAGAGAACATGCCGACCGCAAGCCCGTCGTCTGCCCCTTCATCGATGCCATCGACGAGGTGAAGAACTCTCTCGAGCACTCCCCCGATGCCACGATCGCGGTGCTGGTGCGCAAGAATGCTTACATCGCCCGGATGGTCGCGGCACTCAAGGCGCAAGGCATCGCTGCCAGCGAGGAAGGGGGCAACCCGCTCGTTGATTCCGCCGCCGTCGGAAGGCTAGTCGCCCTGCTCGAACTCATCGAGCACCCCGGCGATGCGACGATGCGATTTGCCGTCGCCCGCTCTCCACTCCCTGAAATCACCACAGTCATCGACGGATTCCCGACCGGAGACTGGGAGGATCCGTTGGTCGCTGCAGCGATCGCAACGTTCATGAGAGAGCGGATTCATCGACTCGGAATGCTCGAGGCCATCTCCCCCATCGCCACGGAACTGGCCCGGATCTCGTCGCCAGAGGACCGGACCAGGATCCAGCAGATGCTCGAGCAAATGCACATTCGGCGACCGAGTGGTTGCCGTCTCGAGGAATTGATCACCCACCTCAGGGGGCATCGACTCTCATCGCCGAGCGGTTCGCAGGTGCAGGTGATGACGGTCCATCAGGCAAAGGGTCTCGGCCGTGATGTCGTGATCCTGCCCGAACTGGCAGACAACTGGTTCATGCCACAGCCAAAGTTACTGGAACGAAAGCCGACCCGACAAGATCCACCAGCCGATCCCGTCGAGCCCACCATCAGCCGCTACATCCCGGAACTGGAGCAACAGATCCTCGGCGAGCCTTACGTCGAGATGAATCGCCAGTGGCGTCAATCGCGCCTGCAGGAGGCGCTCAGCATCCTGTACGTGGCGATGACCCGTGCAAAACGAACCCTGACGATGATCATCCCCGCAAAAAAGCCACCCGAATCATCCGCCGCCTACTTGCTGTGGCATACCCTCGGCCAGGGACAACCTGTGGAAGCGGGCACGGTCCTCTACGAACAGGGAACCGAGGCCGCGGTCTCCAAGATCGATGGTTCTTCGGCGGCCACGTCACGGCTGGCACAGGTTCCCGATCTGAGCGCCGCAACCGCCGCTACCACCAGATCTCCGTCGAAGCACACGGCCCTCTTCTCGAGCGAGAATTCCTTCCGTGCCCGCTCCATCGGGACATTGATCCATGGCGCCCTGGAGGCACTCGACTGGAGTGCCGAACTTCCCGCGGACATCGAGCAGATACTGGCAAGCCAGCATCCACGCCTCTCCAACGATATTGAAGCCTCCCTGCAGATACTCCGGGCGGCACTGGATGAGGATCTGGTCACCATCCTCGATCGCCACGCCACCGGAGTCCGGCTCGGGCTAGAAGATGGAGACGAGATCGTGCTGGAGAAAGAGGTCCCCTTCTCCTGCGAGATGGGCGCAGACATCCTCAACGGCATCATCGATCGTCTCGTGATACTGGAAAGAAACGGCCAGCCGATCGCTGCAGAGGTGATCGATTTCAAGACCGATCAGATCTCTGGTTCTGCACAGGAGACCGCCGAAAAACACCGTGACCAGCTGGAGAGTTATCGCAGTGCTGTATCACGCACCTGGGGGATTGATCCGGACAGTATCTCGACACGAATTGCACTGGTACGAAGCGGTGAGGTGGTCAACCTCTAGGGGCAGGTCGGGTGTTCTTCGCAGGGGAAAAACGCATCGATGGGAATGATCCCGCATTCTGGGAAAGGTGGCGGGGGTGGCTCGCCGTTTGCGTACAGATAGTAAAGAAGACTGATTCCGTCGCTGATATCGAGCAATCCATCGGCATTGGCGTCGGCCGCCTCGAGGCATCCCGGAATGGAGTTTTGACCAAAAACTCTGCCGATCAACAAGATTGCATCTGCTAACCGCACTCCTTGCACTCCATCGGCATCTCCTCGAATGAACTGGGGTTCGCAAGAATCGAGTTGACCGTTTTCGTTGGTGTCTTGCCCAGGAACCTCCAGATCACAAACATCCGGAGTGTGGTTCGAGTTACAGTCGGTCGCGTTGCCCTGAATAAAGTCGCACACATCAGAGATCCCATTGCCATCGCAGTCTTCATCGCAAGCATCTATTTCACCATCTGCATCGCAGTCGAAAGCCGTTCCGTCCGCCAGTGCGCACTCATCCAGAATCCCATCTCCGTCACAGTCTGAAGCGAGTCCCTGCAAGATCTCACAGGAATCAGGAATCTGATTCTGATTACAATCGCCCTGGCAAACGTCAGGAACACCATCCTCGTCGCAGTCGGAGACTTGCCCTCCCGGAACTGAACAGACATCGGGAATGCCATCGGCGTCGCAATCTGCAACAAGTCCTTCCAGGGTGGAACAGAAATCGGGGATTCCATCTCCATCGCAATCGTCGTTGATTCCGTTTGCGATGCCGCAAGAATCGAGAATCCCGTCCAGATCACAATCAGGAGCGAACCCGTTAGCAATCGAGCAGGCATCCAGTTGGCCATCCTGATCACAGTCGTCGTCTCCAAAGATTGCGACCTGTGCAATCCCGCCCACAACTGCATGAGTGGAATCGAGCGGAGCACCTGTGACAACCACGCCACGATGAACTGAAACCGCAGATCCGAGGAAAGAACTGGGGTTCCCGGTCAACAGACCGACCGGTAGCCAGTTTCCTTGCCACCGGTAAACGGTGGCGGAACCGGCAGGGAACGCCTCGATGCCGGTGTCGGTGGGCGCTCCGATGCATGCCAGGTTTCCGCTCAATGCAATCGAAGCTCCAAATGCACAACCGGAAGACCCTGCTGTTGGCATCAGGTGTCCAGTGAAATCCCAGCTGTCGGCGATCCGATCGTACACGGCCACAGCACCGGCAGCCGATCCTGCCAGGTCGGAATAGGGCGCACCGAGAAGAATATGATCACCGGATATGGCAACAGCGGTGCCCAGTTTGTCGCCCGGATTTGCGGCTCCCGCTCCCAGGGTCATCTCTTCGACCCAACCATCGGGTCCATTCTCGAACAGATATGCGCTACCGCTATCGACTCCGAACAGATCTCGTCCGGGCGCACCCACGAGTAACTCCGAGTCTGTCCCCAGGGATACGGACGTGCCGAATTGATCTCCGGGAATCCTATCGGTGGCCAGAAGTCGCTCTTCCAGTTGCCACTGTTGGGATGAATCGAGCCGCCAGAGAGTCACGCATCCAACCGCCTGGACATCGATCTCGTAGTAAGGGCTCCCGACCACCAGGAGATCACCTCGAAGATCGATCGAGGAAGCGAATCCATCGCCTGCATGGCCGCCAGGATCCGTGATCGTACCGAATTCATTCCAGGAGTATCGATCCTTGCGCCACAAGTGGATGCTCCGGGACCCCACCGCACCTACCGCCAGCAGGTCCCCGGCAACACTGACCGAAGAGCCCAATTGGGAGCCGGAATCGCCCAGGAAAAGCTGCTCCAACTGGTAATTGGAGCCGTTGCGTCGATAGATCCTGACACTTCCGCTCAGCGGCCCACCGGCATCGTCACCGATGGCTCCGACAAAAACACGACCACCCCAAACAGCAACTGCACGACCGAGATAATCTCCTCCACTGACTCCGAAAATCTCCAGCGTTCCGGTCACACACTGGCCAGGCAGGCCTCCCGCAAAAAATAACGAGCACATCAAGAGCAGGATGCCTCTGATGACAGAAGTCTGAGAGTGCCATTGCGGGTGACGCATCGAACGATCCTTCTGGGTGAGGGAAGAGAGAATGCGGCAAGAACCGCTCTCTCCATCTCCATCATCTCGGTCTGACTCAAAGTGTCAATCCGCCCACGGAGGAGCGCAATCGTCGGTCACGAAAGGGAAGTTCGTCCGGTATCGACTAGAGAGGATCGCCCAGTCGACGCGGCCAGTGATCATCAGGAGGCTCAGGAACTTCGTCACCTCCAGGCCGGATGTGATCGAGTAAGCCTTCCTCCATCTTGTCATACTGAATCTTGCCATTGACCACGGCCCAGCGCACATGAGTCAGGTAGGAGAGTAGATCTCCATCGGTGATGATGAAGTCGGCATCCTTTCCCACCTCGATCGATCCAATTCGATCCGCAACACCCAGAATTCGGGCCGGCTCGATGGTGATCGCCTCGATGGCAGCTGCCTCGGGAAGACCGCCTCGCACGGCGAAAGCAGCTTCCATCGGAAGATGTCCCAGATCTCTTCCCGCCAGTCCCCACAGAGCGATGGCCGTCCCGCGGGGCCGGATGGCGATGGGAATGCCGTGTTCGTGAAGAATCTTGGCGTTCTCGATGCTGGAACCGCTCTTCTGGTTGCGGTCTTCATCGGGATCGCGACGGACACGGGGGGTCAATATCACCGAAGCACCGGTCCTGGCGATCATGCCCGGGTCGATCCACGCTTCCTCGGCACCCTCGATCAACAGTTCGAAACCGAAACGACGGGAGAGGTTACAGACCTGACGCAGGTCATTGATGGTGCTCACCCGGGTCAGAGCCACGGCCTCCCCGGTCAGAAGGTTCTTGGCAGTGGAGAAGGTGCCCCGGATCCACTTGTCATCCGGAGCCTTTGCCTCCGGATTTTCCTTCTTCTCCTCGGCATGCCTCTCCAGCGCCCTCAGATGCTCCTGTACCTTTTCCAGCGCCTGCCGCAGTTCTCTCGCTGCACCCGGATTTCGACTCGTGTAGGTGATGCTGGGGAAGGCCTGCTTCCGGATGGTGAGATCATCCAGTCCACCACGAACCAGTTTTCCAACCCGTGAACCGTTCCACGTCGAAGTGATCCCCGCGGCCAGTCCCATCACGGTGCCCAGCGCAAAGGGATCCTGAGATTTCTGAGGATCTCCTGATCCGATCAAACCCGAAGATCGAAACGCGACCAGGCCGGGGTAAAGGTGGAAACCATCGGCCTCGATCTTCTGGGCCTCATCGGGCACATCGATATCGGTACCGATGGAGATGATCTTGCCATTCTTGCACAGCACCGTCCCCCCCCGAACAACTGGGCCCGTAACGGTATGGATGATCGCTCCCACGACGGCGAAGTATTCCGCATCTTCATCTTCCGGCACCTCTTCCTTCTTGTCGGGCTCTGGCGTTGGAGGAGGAGCCGGACGCGGACGGCCGCGTCGACGACGCCGTGGAGGATCCTGCGCCTCGGCAACACTCGTGAACTGGATGCTGGATCCGCAGTAGAAGGGCAAATCTGTTACCAGCACGGTGACGATCAACAGTACCAGCAGAGAATGCATTCTGATCGCCATCATTGATCCTCTCGATCCCACACCACTTTCCCGCCGATGATGGTCTTCATCACCCTGGCTCCGGGAACCAGAGGATCCGTGTCGAACAGAACGAAGTGCGGTTCCTTACCCGCCTCCACCGTTCCCATCCGATCATCGATTCCGAGCAACTTCGCCGGATGAAGGGTCACACTGGCGATCGCATCCTCCTCGCTGAGTCCGAAGCGGACCAGTTCGGATAGCATCCCCGGCAGTGCTCGCATCGAGGCTGCATCATCATTGAGAGGCAGACTGATGATCGTGCAGCCGGCACGTGAAAGAGCCACCGGCACCGAATAACGGATGTACGTGTCAGGCAATGAACTGAGTCGTGGTGGAATCAATACCGTCGCACTGCGCTCTCCCAGTCTCTCGACCACCTCGTGGAAAGCACCGTTTCTCGCTCCCGGCAGGATGAAGATATCGAACGGATCGCGCTCCTTGAGTTCCTTCACCGAGGAAATGGCCTCATCGAAATGCAACACCAGACCAGGAGTCCGGACGTCGAAAATGATGGGAAGAGCTTCCTCCTGCTCCTGGAGTATCTTCACTAGAGGTACCAAAGAAGCATTCATCTCTGGAGGCTTGAACTCCTTCGGTTCGTCCTCCTTCGGGTCATCCTTCTTCGGGTCATCCTTCTTCGGGTCATCCTTCTTCTCGTCACCGTCCTTCTTGTCCTCCTTGTCGGCCTTCTTCTTGGCCTCTTCCTGCTCCTTCTCCCACTTCTCGCGCGCTTTATCGACTTTTTCGATCTCACCACGAGCGTTATCGAAGGAACGAGAGATGGTGCTGTGGAGGGACGTCGAACTGTTTCCATTCAATGGCAGGTATGCACCATCCTTGATGACCCTGTCGGTACTCTCGGGCGAGGTGAAAATCACCACCGAATGGCCGGGAAATCCCGATCCGGAAGGGACCAGGGCAACAGCCACGAAACCGGCCTCGAGGAAGTCCTGCCATGGCATCTCGTCCTCGACCAGTTGGGCCATCGGCGACCAGTCACAATTGGTTCCGTTGCGGGACAGACCTTTGAGACCATGCTGTGTCCGCGCCAGGATCATTCCCGCCATCAAGGTCTGGCCTGTGGCCTCGATGATCCGGGCGTTCTCGGGAATATCCAGTTGGCTACCGACCAGCGTGATCTTCCCCTCGTCGATCACGACCTCTCCGGGGGTCAGGATCTCTCCTGTTCCCGTGATCACACGGGAAGCACGGATCACGGTGACCCTCTCCGGATTGTCCATGGCCTCCAGCGGATCCGCCACCAGCGATGCCAGCAGTGCTACCAGCAGTGTGCAGACGGGATACAGAATTTTTCGTGCCGAGTTCGTCATCAGAAGACCCTCTTCTTGCTCGCCTCGTAGGTGATTTTTCCATCGATCACTGCCATTTCAACGGAGGATCGAGGATCGATGGGATCTCCGGTCCACAGGCAGAAATCGGCATCCAGCCCGACCTTGATGCTGCCGAGACGGTGATCCATCATCAGTGCCTCTGCAGGAATCCTGGTGACTCCCTTGAGAGCCTCGTAGGGAGTCCAGCCGTAGTAGCAAGCCATCGTCGCCTGGTAGAAGAGTTCCTCCTGGGGAATCACCGGCGCATCGGTGTTGACCCCAAGTTTTGTGATTCCACTTTGCCACCATCGTGCAGCGTTGCCCATGATCCTACGCTGGGTCCGATCGTAGAAAATCTGACGGGGACCGTTGATGGTATAGATGGTCTCGTCTTCCTTGATGAGCGGAGCCACCTTCCACGCATCGAAAGTGGAGTGGTCCAGTACCGTACGGATTCCGAACTCGCCAGCCACCATCTTCACCGTGGTCATCAGGACCTGGTAAATCTGGGTGTGTACCGAGGCCACGATTTCACGCCTGAAAAGGGGGCGGAACTCCTCCCAGTGCAGATCCTTGGGCGGCTCCTCCTGCAGTTCCCCCTGTTCCCAGGCGGTGCGAGCCAGATGATAGTCGCGCGCCTTGCGAAGGGTTTGGCGGGTGTTGAAGTTCATGAAGGAACGGCCGACACCGTAGAAGTAACGCTCAGGGTTACCCGCCTGGGCGATCTTCAGGGAACCAGGTGCCTTGAGCACAACTTCCTCCACCGTGGCTCCTGCGGTCTTGATGATCGTCCCGAACCCGGACATGTTGTTTCCACTGCCAGGAATGGTGAGGACCGTGGTGACTCCGCCTGCACGTGCCCTTTCCATCTGCGGGCTGTCGGGAACGATCGATTCCAGGGTGCGTAATCCAGGATTGGTCAGGTAGATGTAATCGTGCAGATCGGAACTACCTCCACCGGTGTGGTTGTGACATTCGACGAGACCCGGGACCAGCCATAGTTCACCACGATCGATGACCCTCGCACCAGCAGGGATTTCCAGATCCCGACTACGACCGATGGCAACGATCTTTCCGTCTTCGACCACAACGAGGGCATTGTTGATGACCCTGTCCTCGTCATCCATGGTGACGACCTTGCCGACCCGGAACGCAATCGTCTCCCCAGCCGCGGTCGTTTCAACCACAACGAGTGAAGCCAGCAAGACAAACAGAAACACGAGGGATAAGGTTCTCATCTGGGAACCTCCTCTCCATGGATAAAGACCCTGCGCAGTTCGCTACCCATCTCGAACGGATGTCCATGCCAGATCAGTAGATCTGCGTCGAGACCTGGCCCGATGGAACCGATCTTCTCGCTGACACCGAGGGCATGGGCGGCTCCCCTGGTCAGTGCCTCGAGAGCGTCGTCGGCCGCCATGCCGCTTCTGACCGCCTGCATCGCCTGAAGGGGAAGAGAGCGGGCACCATCAGCCGCCAGGCTCTGGAAGGCCACGTTGATGCCGGCCTTTGTCAGGAAAACTGCCGGGGCAAACTGCTCGCGATCGACGGTAAAGGTGGTCTCTCGCGGAAGAATCACGGATACCGAATTCTTGGCGAGCAGTTCATGGTGATGTCGCATCTGGGCATCGAGACGGAGAGTCAGCGGAATTTCTCTGCTCGTGAAAAATTCGATCACCTTCGGTACCACACCGAACCCGGTGGGTGTGACCACCACTGGAATCTTCTTCTCCAGCACCTGCCGGACCGGTTCCAGCGACAGGACGATACGGGGCGGATTGGGACGCCCATCGTCACCACGCTTCTTGCGCCTCTCCACCTTGAAGGTCTTCGCCTCCTTGCTGATTCGGGTTCCGGTGAGATCAACAGAGAACTGAAGAACTGAAATCGTGCCCTCCAGTTCATCCTCACCGGTCAACTCGGCCTTGATCTTCGGTGGCTCGGGAAGGATGTCCGCATCGACCTCGACGATGGCGTCGATGGTGGTCCCCTCCAGGGTTCCGACGATGCGAACAGGGACGGGAGGAGGCGGTTCGATGACCCGTCCCTCGAATTTGGTACCATTCAACTGAATGGATATCTTGGCGGTCTCCGCTTCGGGAAGAGGCCCTCCACTGGCGGAGAGCTCCCAGATCCCGGTCAGGGGATCGGGCCCCTCCCCCTCGATCACCTCTTCCTCGTCTTCCTCATCCTCGACCTCGATCTTCTCGCCGGCTGCTTTCTTCTGCTTCCACTCCTCCAGATCCTTCTCGTACTTGACCCACGAATCGAGGTACTTCTTGCCCCGATCGAACAGACGCTGGATGCCGCTGAGAGCCTCCTGCGGGTGGCCTCTGACCTCGAGAAGAAGTGCCGAGAAGTGCTCTGAAACCCGGTCGGATCGGCCTTTGCCGGCGGTCTTGACCAGCACTGCTGCAGCGGCATTACTTTTCAGACGCCTGGGAGTCATCAACTGCGAGGTGACACCAGCCCTGGCCACCCGGTATTCAGGTTCATCGGGGGCTCCGATGAGACGAAACAGCCGATCACTGGTTCCAGCAGCACCCGTGTCCCCCCTGAGACCGAGATGCCCGTAGCAGTCGATGAACCCGGGAACGACGAAACTCCCCGGACCCGCATCGATCACCCTGGCCGCAGGTGGGTGCGGGACAGAGCGTCCCACTGCGGTGATCGTCCCATTCTCGACCAGGATCTCACCATCGAGGATACGATCCTCGGGAGAGATCCAGATGGTGGATGCCTTGATCACCGTCGCGAAGCCCTCCGCTGACTGCCATGCTCGCTTCCCTTCGACGAACACTTCTAGCGGATGAGATGCCACCTGCCACGGGCTTTCGCTCCAGACAACGATGTCCGCATCAGCACCGGGTTCCAGGTTGCCGACCCGGTCTCCGACACCGAGAATTCGTGCCGGATGATGGGTGACCAGGGAGATGGAATCAGCGGGATCCTCGAGACGAGCTGCCGCCTGCGACAGTGCCCATTGCAGCATCGAGAGGTCATCCATCGGCGGAGCGAGCGCCAGCAGAGCGTCTTCTCCCAGTTGAGGCAACTCGGAAAGGCCCTCGGTGGGCGTATCGGTACCCAGTCCCAGATCGGTTCCCGGCGGACGGATTCGCAACACGAGGGAGATCTTTGCCGCAGCGACGGTGGCGATCACCTCGGCGATCTCTTCCCCACCGACGACGTAACCAACACGCCCCTTTCCCTCGATGAAGGAAACCGCTGCCAGGATCTCGGGAGCCTTGCTGGCGGCGATGCGTAGCGGTAGAGCGGTATCCCATGCCTGGCGCAATTCACCGTGAGCAGTGGCGTCCTGCTGGGACAGAGCGATCGCCTCCGACAGCGCCAGCAGACGTCCGATGCGACTCTGCGGACGCTGCGGTGTCATCGGCTTTATCTCCACATCACTGGAGGCAGGGAAAGGAATATTCATCAGTGCACCCGGACCATCCACCTCATCGGTGAGGGAGAGGGACAGGTCCGACGCAGCTCGCAGAATGCGTTGCGAGGGTGTTCCCACCAGTTTCACCACGGCTCCGAGTCCAGACAGGAGACGGTGTTCTCCCGGACTGAGGTGGACGGTCGTGATCCCCGTCTTCAACAGAGCACGATGATCTCCGTACCGGTTGTAGCCATCGGCTGCCCGGTAGGCAGCGGAGATACTCTCGGGCCCCTGATGAGGAGCCACGAGCCGACTCGAAGCCGCGACCAGGCCCGGAGTCACGTACGCATCGGGCCAGTGGATCAGCGGAAGATGATCCGGAAGTTCTCCCTCGAGATCAATCCAGGACCCGGTCCGCATCACCTTGTTGTCGATCACGACGATGACTCCATCGTCGATGGCGCGTAGTCCGGTGTGGAGAGTGCCGGCGCGCAGGATGAAACCATCCCCGGCGCAAACCTCACCGCAGAAGAGGAACGGCAGCGACAGGAGCAGGAGCGCGGACAGGAAGAGGCGCAAGCTAGAGTCCTCCCCGCGCCGGTTTCTCACCTGGTTTCTCACCTGGTTTCTCACCTGGTTTCTCACCTGGTTTCTCACCTGGCTTCTCACCTGGCTTCTCACCTGGCTTCTCGCCTGGCTTGTCGCCTGGCTTGTTACCTGGCTTGTCGCCTTCCGAGCTCTCCTTCAGTGGTACCGGCTTTTCGTCCGGTTTCTTCCCATCGGCTGGCTCTTGCGACTCCTGATCGGCACCCTCCTGAGCGTCACCTTGTGGCTCGGTCTGGAGAGGTTCTCCTTCGTCAGCGGGTTCGGCAGCATCGGGGAACAGCCGCTGCAATCGGGCATCTTGCTCCCGGTCATAGGCGAGGATTCCCTCGATCCAGACCTTCTGTACCCAGGAAGTCAACTCCAGCGGGTCAGCGGTCCACTGCACGATGTTGCCCGTCTTGCCGACTTCGATCGATCCGTAACGATCCGCAACTCCGCAGATCTCCGCGGCTCCGAGCGTGACCGTGCGAAACGCTTGCTCGCGAGAAAGACCCGACCGAACCAATCTTGCCGCCTGGTAGCCAAGAAAGCGTTCCGGCATCGATCCACTCGAGGAGGGCTGGATGGCGAACTTCACGCCCGCTTTCGCGAAAACAGAGGGCACGAAGGTCTCCACTACATCTCCGCTGATGGGATCGCGCTTGCGATACACCAGTTCGGCATCCAGGACCACCGACAGACCTGCTGCCTTGATCTCCTTGACGGCAAGATGAGAATCTCCGCCGAGCACGAGAACCGCTCGTTCCTTCCAGCCCCGATCCGAGATCAACGAAATTGCTGGCGCCACATCGCTGGCGGAACCGCAATAGATCCAGGCGCCCAGTCGACCATCTCCGAGTTGAGCGAGGTTGCGATGGCGATCATCGAGATCCTCGTCCCGGATCAACTCTTCTCCCTTGGCCCTGGCTTGTTCCGGCGGCAACGCGTCGAACTCTTCATCCTTCTCGACCTTCTGCTCGTAGCGCTTCTCGGCCAGATCTTCCCTCCACCGGTCGTATTCGGAGAAGACCTCCCTGAGCTCCGCCAACTGGCGCAGTCGGTCGTAACCACGACGCGGAGAGGTCGACATCTTCAGCGCCACGCCGGCCATGCGGGTCATCTCGTCGGGAGAGAGGCCGATGGGGTGCACGATCCGACTCACTCCACCGACCACGCAGTTATTTCCCTGCATGACGTGAATGGTGCTGACTCCGTTTCTCAGCGAATCCTCGAAGAAGAAACGGGATGGATCGATGGCGTCGTAGACATCGACGAAGGGAGCGACCGCCAGGTTCTCGTTCGGGATATCGAGCCCGCTCTGACTATGAGGATGTACGAACCCGGGTGAGAGGACCATTCCCTCGCAGTCCACCTCCATCGCATCGTAGGGAATTTCAACACTTTCATCCCCCACCGCAGTGATGACCCCATCCTCGATGAGGATGGTTCCCTTTTCGATGACGTTGCCGGAGACGGTGATGATACGACCCCCGGTGAGCGCTATCTTGGAGGCAGCGGCCCAACAATCGATCGCGGGGAAGAGCAACAACAGGGCGACCAGGAAGGACATCACCGGTCCTGGAATTCTGTTCAATTTCGGCAACATCGGTTCCTCACCTCTCGGGACTGCCATGATTCAACTCAGGGCTCAATTACGATCGAAGGAGATGGCTCCTCCATGAATGACGGTTTCGATTCGCGACAGTGATGAGAACGGAGTCCCACTCCAGATGACTACGTCTGCCCTCTTCCCCGCCTCGAGGGTCCCCACTTCCTTGTCGACACCGAGCAATCGTGCCGGATACAACGTCACCATGCGCATCGCCTCGGCGGGGTCGACTCCGTAGCGGATCGCCAGCATCGCCTGACGTGCCAGCCCCTGCTCGCCGCGAAGATCCTGAGCACTCAATGCCAGCTCGATCCCGGCGGCTGCCAGATCCCTGACGGTATTCAAGCGCGCCTGACGGCTCTCTCTCGACCCGCTCAGGATGCCGCTGGGTATGTCGAAGATGGGACCGTAGACCACCGGAACTCCGCTCCCGGCGAGCAGATCGACCCTCTTCCACGCCTCGATCGGATCCTCCAGGATGAAGGAGATCCCGAACTCCTTGCAGAGCCGGAATGCGGTCTCGATATCGGGACCGGTCCTTGCCTGGATCCGCAATGGGATCTCCCCGGTCAATACCTTCGTCAGGACCCGGGAGGCTTCCGGTGACGATGTGTCCGCACCGCTGGGTTCGTGGCCGCTGCTACGAAGCAGAGCATCGTGGAACGCCTTCCTGAACACCCACCCCACCCCCATCCGGGAAGCAGGACGGCGGGTATACACCGAGACGAATGTTCGGAAGGGAGGTCGGTTCGAAGAGCCGTATCTGTAGGCATCGCTACCGAGCACCGCCTTCACCGCTCCCGAACCGATGAATCGCTCTCCCGGCGCTCCTCCGGTCCTCATCAGGGCACCACGGGCTCCTATCACAGCAGATGAATCGGGGCTGATGTAAACGGTGGTGACCCCTTCTCTCAGCAGAAGATCAAAGTCATTCGATCCCTGATCGATGGCGTCGAAGACCTGGAAATGCGGCACCACTTCACTCGACTGTTCATTGATCACCGCACTGGCATCGGGAACGCCCGCGGCAGCCGCCTGCGCCTCTCGAGTTCGTTCGAGCAGTTGCTGTTCCAGATCCAGCGGATTCCCGTGAGGATCGTGATCAGGCCAACCACAGTAGAGGCATGATTCATCGTCAACATGAAGCATCCGCGCAGGACAGACAGTGCCGCACGGACAGACATCGCCACCGTGGAACAGATGCTCCTTGCCGATGGCCCGGAGGATCTGCAATCGAGGATCCTCAGCGGGATAGTAGATGGCATCTCCCACATCGAGACGGACATTGGCGTCGATGAATCCAGGGGTAACGACGGCAACCTCGAGCAAGGCAACACCTTCCGGAGCCTCTCCTCCTGCAACGATGCTGACGATCGCGCCATCTTTGATGACGATGAGGGCGTTCTCGATCACACTCCCATCTCCGACATGGGCCTCGGCAGCCCGGATGACCATCGAGTTCTCTTCCTGTGCGATCGCCGCCTGGGGGCTCCACAAGAGCAGCAGTAGCAATGGAATCATCCCGCGCCGGATAGAGGCGATAGCATTCTCGAGCAAGCAACTGGACATCAAAGACACCTTTCTACTCGGGCACTTCCAGGTCAGAGACGACACCTGGTGCTGCGACTCTCATCCTCTCCCCACCGCGCCACACCTGGATCACCGTGGCTGCCGGATCGAGAGGATCTGCCGAGAACAGCACCAGATCAGCGCGCGCTCCCGGTTCGATGACCCCGATCTCGGTGGCCCCGCAGGCTCGGGCAGGATTGGAGAAGAGGGCACGGCGTGCCGCATCGGCATCGAGACCCGCCGCCACGGCAATCGCAGCGCTCGTGCGCAGGTGATCGGCCGGTGCCGCCGGCAATCCACCTGAAAACGCCAGTTCGACTCCCACTTGCGCCGCCCAGACGGCGGTCCTGACCGGGGCAGAGTCTCCTCCCTCGGGGAAAGGACCGACGATCAACATCGCCTCGCGACCGGCCAGTCTGTCGACCGGAGATCGAGCATCCCCTGAATGGACCATCACAGGCAGTTCACTCCAGCCGACCTCGAGAGACTGGCGAAGGTCGATGGCGTCGGGACAGTAGAGAATCCCCGGAATCTGCTCGCTCTTGTCGGAGTTCGCGAGCCAGTCCTTCCACATCGCAACCATCGCGGCGCGACTGGTCGGTTCCCGGCTACTGTCGAGTGCGGTCTCCGCCAGCGCGTAATAGGGCATCCCCTCGGCCAGTTGCTCTCCACGCCCCCCGCTCTTGCACAGAAAGGTAGCAGTGGTTCCGTTGAGGAGACCTGTAGGCCTGGCAGCGATGGTGGTATGGAGAATCCCGTGGCGGGCTGCATCTTCGAGACGAGGATCGGTCGGGTCGAAAGCTGCCGCTGCGCGCAGTTCGGAATCGATGAGTACCGTTCCCGCAGTCAGTTCCCCCGTCGCTCCGAGAGATCCGAGCAGGTCATGGAGTCCCGGTGTGATAACCGAACCCTCGGGAGCAGTCATCTGGACCATCGCTGGGTCGGTCTGATCGGCAGGAATCACGGCGACGATCCGGCCTTCAGCGCTGACCACCACGGCCATCCCCTGGCAGATGCTGCCGTCGGGAGCCACCACGCCGACGCCGGAGATGACGCTGTCACCCCCAGGATGCAGAGCCGCAGCGCCTGAACTGGCGCTCACGCACGTCATCAACAACAGCAGAAGGAGATTCCGGATGCTCCGCATCAGAAACTCCCTTCCCTGGTCCCGGCAGGTCGTTGCCAGACCACGGTGCCATCGATGATCACACGGTTCGGTCTTGCCGCCGCATCGGTTGCGGGATTCCCTTCCCAGAGAATCAGGTCAGAGGCCCCTCGCCGGAGCCAGTTGGAAGCGCTTCCTCTGCGGCGACGTGGTTGGGGCGGGGCTGCTGCGATGGCAACGTCGAGAGCAGCTTCGATTCCTGCCTGTCCGGAGATGGTGCGGACCGCGCGCCAGAAAGAAGTGCTCTCCCCGCCACTTCCCACCGCCCAGGGAATCCCCGCCTGTTCGAGCATCCCGATGAGATCAGAGCTCCTCCTGGGGGCAGATCCACGAGTCAACGATCGCTGCGGAACGTCGAGCAGCACCGAAAGTCCTTCCACTCCATCGAGAGCATCGAGCACCAGGTGAGCCTCGTCGGCACCCTGCAACTGAAAGCCGAACTCGAACTCCTGCGCCAGTTCGATGGCGTTGAGGATGTCCTCGCTGCGTCGGGCGACGATACGAACGGGAAGTTTGTGCTCGAGAACCTGCAGAAGAATGTCTCCGCCAGGATCACGATCGGGACGAGACGGCTTCTTGGGTCCGTCATCGTCCTTCTTGTCATCCTTCTTCTTCTCGGCATCGTCTTTCTTCTCGTCTTTCTTCTCGTCTTTCTTCTCGTCTTTCTTCTCGTCTTTCTTCTCGTCCTTCTTCTCGTCTTTCTTCTCGTCTTTCTTCTCGTCTTTCTCGTCTCCTTCTTTCGCCTTCTTCTCGGCCGCCTTGGCGAGAGCCTCGATGTACTCCTCCAGATCGGTGGAGTATTCATCCTGTGCTTCGAGGCGGTTCTGAGCCGAAAGAAATGCTGCGCGTACCTTGTCGAAGGTACGGATCCGTTCGAGCGAGCCTCCCTGGTCCAGATCGATGCAGAGGGCAACATCTTCTTTTTCCAGAACTCCGTAACCTCCGTCTTCCCTCGGTGAGAGGGAGATGGAACTCACCCTTCCGACGATTCCACCGGGCCCGGAAGGCTGGAGTTGAATTCTCGTCACGCCACTGGCGATGGCAGCGCGGATCGAGTCGGAGTCATAACGATCAAAACCATCCCATGCACTATGGACCGGATTTCCACTGCTGGCTGATCCCAGAGTCAGGTTCGAGGAGGGATCCATCAGGCCTGCAGTGGCAAAGAGTCCCTTCACATCGATCTTCCTCGACAGCAACGGGATATCGACATCCGCACCGATCTCGGTGACCCGTCCTCGTCGGATGACGATGGTGACCGGTTCCGAAACGGCTCCATCGGCAAGGGGCAAATAGACCCCCTCCAGAACCGTGGCCCTTTCGAACAGTTGCGCCTGCAACGGGTCCGAAACCATCAGGGTGAGGGCAAATGACATCCAGATCGTCGCCATGGACGAGATGGTGGGGAGGCGAATCGGCATCATCTTCAGCGGTTACCTTCTCGTTCAAGATTCGGATTTTTCATGAGCGGGAACCTATAACTGCCTGATCACCCCCCGGTGCCTTATGGCACCAAGCAGGAGGACCAGGGCGTACCCTCGCTCTATTTATCACAGTCGGTCGATGGAAAGGCATCGGCTCCGATTCGATGGATCCAGGGATCTGCCTCATCCTCGGTCCCCATCTCCGTAATACAATTCCGGAGACTTCCCCAGGCACCTAGATTCTTCCCCGTATCCGGCAGGTCCCCGACAAGAATATACCCGGGAAGCCCGGTTCGAAAGGGCTCTATCGGCCAGATCCACTCGCATCTGCGCCTTTCAGCAGGCAAGATCGGGCTCTGCTGGGGAGCCTGTCGATCGCGGAGATCTCCCCGGAGAGGATGAACCCAAGTGAACGATCAATTCTCATCGCCAATGCGGGGAATCGATGCCCAGGACGAGTTCCGGACCAAGGTTGCTCTGGCCGAGATGCTCCGAGGCGGTGTCATCATGGATGTCACCACTGCCGATGAAGCCAAGATTGCCGAGCAAGCCGGTGCAGTCGCGGTGATGGCACTGGAGAGAGTCCCCGCCGACATCCGTCGAGATGGTGGCGTGGCACGCATGTCTCCGGTCGACAAGATCAAAGAAATCCAGCAGGTGACGACGATTCCGGTGATGGCCAAAGCCCGCATCGGTCACTTCGTCGAGGCGGAGATCCTGGAATCTCTCGAAGTCGATTTCATCGACGAATCCGAGGTGCTCACCCCTGCGGATCATGCCCATCACATCGAAAAGAGTCGATTTCGCGTTCCTTTCGTCTGCGGTGCCACGAATCTCGGCGAAGCACTGCGTCGCATCGGAGAAGGGGCAGCGATGCTTCGCACCAAGGGAGAAGCAGGCACCGGAGACGTCACCGAAGCGGTCCGTCATCTGAGACTGATCGGTAGTCAGATCGGTGAACTCACCCAGGCCCCAGCGGAAGCACTGATGTCAATCGCCAGGGATCTGGGAGCGCCCTACCAGTTGGTGTGCCAGGTTGCCCAGGAGGGACGACTTCCGGTTCCCAACTTTGCCGCCGGAGGTATCGCCACCCCTGCGGATGCAGCACTGGTGATGCGTCTCGGTGCCGAGGCGGTATTCGTCGGATCCGGTATCTTCAAGTCCGAGGATCCACTCCGCACGGCTCGGGCCATCGTGCATGCGACGGCACATTTCGAAAATGCGACGGAACTTTCCGAAGCATCACGGGGACTGGGAGAAGCGATGCCGGGCATCGATGCTACTCGATTGCCTGAAGCCGAGCGTCTCCAGAACCGGGGCTGGTAACCTTGCGACCTGTTCGTGCGGCGGT
>CAWLAN010000006.1:0-34834 GCA_963854815.1 Planctomycetes bacterium UBA1146 | reverse complement strand
TCGGGTTGATGTTTGCTCTTGCCAGGAACATTCCCCAGGGGCACGCCAGGATGTCAACTGGAGGATGGGACCGAGAGAACCTGGTCGGTATTGAACTCGAGGGAAAGACTCTGCTGGTCATCGGACTTGGCAAGATCGGTCAGCGGGTTTGTTGCAAGGGCAGTGGGCTCGGGATGAAGGTGCTCGGTTGTGATCCTTTCGTCAACGCAGAGGACATCGCCTCGGTTCCTGCCGAACTCGAAGAACTGGATGGCGCGCTCTCTCGGGCGGATTTCATCACCCTTCACCCTCAACTCAATGATGCGACCCGAGGGATGGTCGATGACGATTTCATAGCACGATGCAAGGATGGTGTGAGGATTGTCAATGTCAGCCGTGGTCCCGTGATCGATGCATCAGCATTGGTGCGGGGGATCGATAGTGGCAAGGTCGCTGGTGCTGCCATCGATGTCTATGACCAGGAGCCCCCGGCCGAGGATGACCCTTTCAGGAGTCACCCGGGTATCATCTGCACTCCACATCTAGGAGCCTCGACGGTTGAAGCGCAGCACAACGTCGGGATTCAGTCGGCTCATCAGATGGTGGCGTTTCTCGCCGAGGGCAAGATCGAGAATGCGGTCAACGCACCTCGTCTCTAGGTCGATTTCGAGCTGTGTATTCGTGGTTATTGTTTCTCTTCATTGCCGGTGGAGGTGCTGTGGTCGGGCCAGGGGTCCGACTGCAGGATCTCGTGGTGGGATGGGTAGAGTTTCTCCAGGCGGCCAAGGGTACAGATCGCATCGGCGGGCCTGCGCTGTCTTTTCACCAGGATCTCACAGGTGCTCCTGAGCACGTGAGCATGGGCCGAACCCCGAGGAAGGATCTCATCGAGCAGGTGTGCATGATACAGAGCCCGCGAGTTCTCATTGGCGGCCAGGGCCAGTTGCATCGCCCGCAGGCGCAAGATGGCGTCCATCGGTCGATCGAGTAGTTTTTTCTCGACCTGATTCAATCTCTGGTGTTGTTGTCGGACTCCCCCCCGGCGAGGACGACTGCGCCAGCGCCACAGCCACGGACTGGTGTCGTTGTGGCCCTCCCGGGCCCTCAGGGCGATTCTCAAGGTCGCCGGAAGCATGAATAGCATCGCGCTGGTTGCCAGCGTCAGCATCACCAGTGGATGGATCCGAAGCTGCAGCAAGATGGCGCACAAAATGGAGAAAGAAATGATCAGTACACCGAGCAGGATGGCTCGTGCCGAGCGCTTTTGGCCCAGGGTTGGTACCGCATCGAGAATTACCAGAAGTGCCATTCCTGTCATGGCACACAGAAAGGTCGGGGTCAGGGCGATTCCGATGGAAGCGATCAAGGATACCTCCGGGGGGGATTCGACCGGAACCGATCACAGATAGGTTACATAAGGCTCGATCGTTATCGATTTCCCCCAAGGTGTAACATTTTATCCAGGTTCGCCTACCGTGTCTGCAATGATCTCTAACCGCTCCTTCTGGTCCTGGATGCGGCACTTTTCGATGTTTGCCAGCGTCTCACTCGTTACATCGGGGGTGGGATATTTGCCATCGAAGCAGGCCGCACAATAATGCAATTTGGTTCCCGTGTTGTGGAGCGCCGCTCGAAGATCGTCGATCTCCTGATAGATCATTGTATCGGCACCGATTTTCTCGCCGATCTGGTCGGTGGTTCGATCGGTTGCGATCAATTCTCCTCGAGTCGACATGTCGATACCGTATACGCACGGATGCCTGATCGGAGGCGAGCAGGAGGCGAAGTAGACCTTGCGAGCCCCCGATGCTCTGGCGAGTTCGACAATCTGTCGTGAGGTATTTCCGCGAACGACACTGTCATCGACCAGAAGCACATCCTTGCCGGAAAACTCGCTCTCGATGGCGTTCAGTTTTCTCCTGACGCCTGAGGTTCGCTCTCCTTGTCCGGGCATGATGAATGTACGGCCGATGTACCGGTTCTTGACCAGGCCTTCTCTGTATTCGACACCGATCTCTCTGGCCATGGTGCTGGCAGCGGTGCAGGCACTGTCGGGAACGGGAATCACCACATCGGCATGGAGTCCCAGTTTTTTCCACTTCTCGGCCAATTGAATGCCGAATTTCCTGCGCGCCTCGTAAACGCTGACTCCATCGAGAATGCTGTCGGGGCGAGCGAAATAAACCTGTTCGAAGATACAGGGACGGTGTTCCGATTGGCCGACCTCACGCCGTATCGGATCCTGGCCGGGCAGCAAGATGGCTGCCTCTCCCGGGCCGATGTCCTGGATGTCCTTACAGCCGAGGATCTCGAGCGCGACGTTTTCGGAGGCACAGGCCCATGTGGAAGTTCCATCTTTGTTGACGCGATGACCCATCAACAACGGGCGGATTCCGTGAGGATCGCGAAAGACCACCATCCCAAGACGTGCGATGAGGCTGATCACCGAGTAGGCACCCTTGACCCGTTCCATCACTTTTTCCAGCGCATCAAAAACTGCATCTGGTTCCGGATCGACAGATCCTGCTTCTGATAGTTCTGCAGCGAAGGTTCCGAGAATCAGCTCCAGATCACAAGTGGATTGGAGGATCCTGCGCTTCTTCTGTCGTAGCCACTCCCTGACATCCTCGGCATTGGTAACGTTACCATTGTGTGCCATCGCGATGCCATAAGGATAGTCGACAATGAACGGCTGAGCATCTTCAGAGAGAGATCCTCCAAAGGTGGGATAACGAACCTGTCCGATTCCCCAGGGTCCAGTGAGTCTTGCCATGTTTTTGCTGCGGAACACATCTCTGACCAGACCGTTTCCTTTTTTTAGATGGAAATTGTCATCATAGGTGACGATCCCTGCAGAGTCCTGTCCACGGTGCTGGAGACTGACAAGGGCTTCGTACACTTCATGACATGCCCTATCAGAAAATCCGATGACACCATAAAAACCGCACATGGCACTCCCGTTCGGGGTTGATTTTCCCGCGGTATCCACGGATGCCTCGTACCCGTGAATGGCGAAGGATATCCCTTCCAGATGCCCTTGACGAGGGATCCACCTCATCCGGTTGGCCAGAATCTCCGCAGGATGGCACTCTTTTGTGTGCGATGGGGATCATCCCATCGCCGCAGGGCGTGCCCTGCTGGTGAAGACTCTGGAATCAGGCAGCCGGAGTGTCGTTGTTTTGTGTGCTGGAAGAGGAAAAGGCCGGCTGCCTGAACTTTCTCCCCGACGCGGGTATTGCCGCTCGTAGGAGCGGATCTTCTCCTCCAAAACTGTTGCCATCCCTGGCGGGTGACCGGGAAATCGTGGTGTGACCCCCCCCGGCCACCCGCCTGTCTTGTCGCCAATACCCGTGATCCAGGAACTTTCCGACAATACCGCGCGTCTCCTAGCAGGAAGGCGCGGAGAGTTGTGGTATCTTGATCATCCCGCCCCAACTGTCCTGCTCCCGCCGGAGAGGCTCCAGTTTCTTGCCAGATCTGCAACAGCGCGCCCGTTTCATGGGTGAAGCCTTGCGGTCCCTCTGGGCACCGAACAGCGATGATCCCTGGCGACAGGGAATCGATCCATTCGAGGTCGTCGAAGACAGATCTCTCGAGTGGGTCCCCGACCATCAGCGGGTCTGTTGTGAGAAATACACCCAACACTTCACGCAGGGGGGTATCGGCCCGGTTGTAGGCGGGAACCTGCACCGGGAGGGAATCGTTGAATTGCCTGGTGGCTACAGCATTTGTATTGGCTGGGTCAGCACGTTTACCAGGGGAGCGAGAAGATGAATCAACCTGTGGATGTGGTGAGAAAGATCCTGCTGGTCGACGACGAAGAGGACGTACTCAGTTCGGTGAGTACGGTCATCGAAGAGAACTGTAAATACTCGGTTCAGGCGATCAGTGATCCCAGAAAAGTCATCGATATTCTCGAGTGGCAAGATATCGACCTCGTCATCAGCGACCTGCACATGCCGAAACTGAATGGCGAGGAAGTGGCTCGCATGGTCAGAGATTACGACGAGAACATTCCCATCATCATCTTCACCGGCCAGGGGAACCGCCAATTGAAGATGCGACTGCTTGAAGCCGGTGCTTGGGATTTCGTCACCAAGGGGCATGGGGATTCAGAATCACTCATCATTGCCATCGACAAGGCATTTGCCCTGCTCGAGCGGAAACGGTCGAAATCACGCCGGTTGATCGCCAGGGATCGACAGATGAAAAAGGTCTTCTCGATGGTGAAGAGGGTCGCCGAGATTCCTTCTACCGTACTCATCCAGGGCGAGCCGGGCACAGGGAAGGAACTGATTGCCCACGAGGTGCACCAGAAGCGCAACGAGTACCTGCGCAAGCATGATGAGAATTTTTCGGACAAAGACCATCCGTATCTCGCCGTCAACTGTGGGGCGCTGTCGCGGACCCTGCTGGAGAGTCAACTCTTCGGTCACAAGAAAGGCGCCTTCACCGGGTCGATTGCCGATCAGGAAGGCGTTTTCGTGGCTGCCAGAGGGGGGACGCTGTTTCTTGACGAGATCACGGAACTCGATCTGGATCTACAGGTAAAACTACTTCGAGCCATCCAGGAGAAGGAAGTGACGCCGCTGGGTTCCACCGTTGCAGTACCGGTCAAGGCTCGAGTTGTTACCGCAACTAATCGTCCGATTCAGGATCTGGTCCGAGATGGGAAATTCAGGGCGGATCTCTACTACCGGATCAATGTCGTTAACATCGAGATCCCGCCCCTGCGCAGCAGGAGGTCTGACGTCCAGCCTCTTGCCGAACATTTCCTGAAGGAATTCTCCCGCGAATACAACTGTCAGCCTCGCGAGCTGACAGAAGAATCGATTCAGCTGCTGGAGACTTACTCATGGCCTGGCAACGTACGAGAACTACGCAACGTCATCGAACGCACATTTGCTCTCGGCGATGATCCGACTCACATCACGCCGGAAGATCTTCCTGCGGAGATCCGGCGGGCAACGGGGATCGAGACGGGGTTTACCGGTTTTCGTGAAGCCGTGAGGGAGGCCGGAGAGGGGATGGCCCTCGAGATAAAATTTGGTTCACTCGGTGATGGGTTTCCTACCTACGACCAACTGGTTGCCGAACACATCCGGCTGGCATTGGTGAAAACGAAGGGGGTCAAGAGTCGCGCTGCGAACCTGCTCTCCATCGATCGAAACCGTCTTTACCGATTGATGAGCAAATACCAGATCGAGGTGGATGGCTTCCGATCCAACTGATCCGAAATGGGGCTATTGCTCTAAAATGAAGCAAGTCTTCTAAGTTCCTTCAATATCAGGACTTATTTGAATTTCCGTTCACCCGTGAACAGATACCCCTGTCGGACGGTTGCCACCACAAATCCGTATCTTCTTCAATTCCATGTAGTTACGTTAATTGCGTCGGTTGGCGTCTCGATTGCACGTGGAGAGGACCCGAGGCAATCCTCTCCAGCTGGCGAAGAAATGCCTCATCTGGACAGTTCATTTCGACAATCGGGGGGGGATGTGCTGCGGATTTCGGCATTTTGTGGCGGGCTGAGCCCGGAATCCCACCATCCCCCTTCTTTGAAATGATCAGAATATCTTCCGGTTCGGAGTCTGTTGGGGTCCTGAGTGATCGGTCGTCGACGACCGGGCGGACATGTTGGCAACCCTGACTCGCTCTTTCCCCCTCCGATTGGGAGAGCAGTGTGGGGGAGGATGGTCGATCCTCGAGATCGTCCCAGGCGTGCGTCTTTGCCCCTGCTGGGGCCTCCAGCGCTCGTCGGGGTTCGATTGGGGTTCACACCTCCTCCCCCCCTTTTTTTCCGCCTGAGAGCGTTTTCTCGCGCGGGAGAACGGTGTTTTGGAGCTCCTCGAAGACGCTCTGGCGGCTCTGGACCCACGCGAGTTCACCGAGATGTATGTAACACTATATGATCGAGTAGGTTAGGAAGACTCAGTGCATTATTGGAGGCAACTGCTGTGCCTGTCAGTCCTGTCTTTTGTCTTTGTTTATTGCTAACTGGGATTACAATCGAGAGGAGTCGGAGAACCAATTCTCGTGCTTATCGTCTGGAAATGCCGGTTAGAGCCATTTCAGTGCGACAGTCGTCGAAATCAGGTCCGATTTTGTTAATAAAGTGAGGTCACTCTGATGAATTTCAGACTCCGCCAAAGCTGGATGCCGTTGCTCGGGTTGCTCTGTGCGCTCGGCGCGATTCGTCCCGTGTCGGCGCAGACGGCACTGCTTGAACTGGCAGACGTGGTCGTCTTCCCGGGCCAATCGGGGGTCGAAGTGGAGATCTTCCTCTCCTGCGACGAGCCGGTCAGTGGTCTCCAGGTGGGCATCGCCGTCGATCCAGATCGCATCATCCTGCAGCAGCTGGACCTTTCAGCCGGCGTGTTGGCGGCGATCTCGGTCGAATTTCTCGACACGACTACCGACGACGAGGAAGGGGAGGCGACGCTGTTGGCGATCATCGACAGCGAGGCCCCATTTGATCAATCGCTTCCTGCTCCGTCCGCAGCGTTGCTGGGGAAGCTGGTTCTCGATGCCTCTAGTTGGCTGGTTCCAGCCAATGCAGAGCCGATTGCTTTCTCTGACGGTGTCGGGGAGCCGCCGATCGACAATCTCGTCATGGTCGATGGTGTCGCCGTGGTTCTTGATCTCGTTGACGGTTCACTTTCGGTGATTTCGCAGAACGTATTGCTAGCTCAATCAACCACTGGAACCGTTGTTGCGGGCGAGATCGATCACGAGATCAGCCTGCACGGATACAACATTGCTGATCTTCAGGGGTTCTCCAGCGTGATGTCGTTCGATCCCCTGGTGCTCTCCTGCTCTTCGTCCTCGATCGAGGGCACCATCACCGCTGTTGCAGGAGCAGAGTTCGTCGAGGAAGTCATCAACAACGATGTCGGGTACGTGATTCTTGGAGTCTTGTTGGACATCTTGCCACCTTATGCTGGCCAGGTGATTCCGGCGACAGGAATCGAGATGGAGTACGCGCGCTTCTACTTCGACGTGAATCCACAACTGGGTTCTCTCACCGAAGTGGTGCTGAGTTTCGAGGACGATCTGGGGACTCCTCCTATCAGCAATGTCTTCGTGATCCAGAACCAGTCGGTTTCGCCATTGACCGTCGATCTGACCATCCCGATCGCTTCGGAAGGGATCTTCCTCAGAGGAGATGCGGATTCAAATCTGCGGCTCGACCTGGCGGATGCGATTCTCAACCTGATCTACATGTCGAATGCATGCCCCACGTGTCCGATGCCCGTTTGCCCCAAGGCCCTCGATGTCAACGACGATGGCAGGATCGACATCGGTGATAGCATACAGTTGTTGACTTTTCTCTATCTCGATGGCCCCCCTCCGCAACCGCCTTATCCAGATGAGGGTGTCGACCCCACACCTGACAACCTGGAGTGCAACCAGTAGTTTCATGGTGTGCTGCGGCGACAGAAGAGTCTGATCGGCCCAGGCAGGACAACCATTCCTTGCTTCGAAGTTTGACCGGTTCAGGGGCGAGGATGGTATCGGGAGTGCACTTCCCTCAATTTTCGGCGGTCGACGTGCGTATATATCTCGGTGGTTCTGATGTCGGCATGACCGAGTAACTCCTGAACTTCACGAAGACCAGCGCCTCGCTCCAGAAGGTGGGTAGCGAACGAGTGACGTAGCATATGTGGATTCACCGATCGCACCATGCCGGCGGTGGCTGCAGCTCGTTTCATGAGCTCCAGAACACTTCGTCGATGCATCGGGAGACCACGAGCCGACAGGAAAACCCGATCTTCTCCCTGCGGAATCATCGGCCTCTCATTCTCTCTGTACTTCCGCATGGCAAGTAGAGCACGATCCCCTGCCGGTACGATTCGCTCCTTGGAACCCTTACCCCGGCAGCGCAGAAACCCCTCCTCGAGGAAGATGTCCATCGGACACAGATCACACAGTTCAGAAACTCTCAGACCGCAACTGTAGAGAAGTTCGACGATGGCACGATCTCTCAGGGGGAACCGACTCTCTTCATCTCCGGCGGCTTCTATCAGCCGTTCCACCTCTTCCACAGAAAGGGTGTGGGGGAGTCTCCGTGCTTGTCGGGGTGATTCGAGCAGATCGGCTGGATTCTCCTCGAGCTGGTTCTCCTGGACCAGAAAGCGGAAGAATCCGCGAATCGAGGAGATCCGGCGCTGACGACTGCGGGCGCCTATCCCCTCCTCGCTCAGTTTGCGCAGATACTCCTGGAGGTGCCAGCGACGGATCTGCCCGGGGAATTCGACCTGTTGTTGTCGCGCCTGGGAAACCAGCCCCAGCAGATCGCGTCGATAGGCAGCGAGGGTATTTTCGGCCAGGCCTCGTTCCACGCACAGGTAATCGAGCCATTTTTGGACTGGATCGGGAACGGAGTCCTCTTTCGCGAGCCCTTGCGAGACTCTTCCTCGCTTCATAGAATCCGCTGCCTTTCAGGGACGATTCGCCTCCCGGGACCAGGGCGCCGGCACACTTCAGGTTACCGGGTTCTTCTGAAGAAGGCCAACGGTCCCTGGGTAGACGAGACTGGATCAGAAGATCGAATCGACTCAGATCGAATACTGGAGATCGATGGCCAAGAAAAAATACACCAAACGTGAGATCGAACCATTTCGGAAGCTTTTGCTCAAGCATCGAAACGTTGTCACTGGCAGTCTTTCGAGTCTCGAAAGTGAGGGTCGAGGGTCCAGTGGTGACGAGGGAGATCTCAGTTCGGAAAACTTCGAGATCGAATTGACCCTGACAGCGATGCAAAGCGAGACGAATCTCGTCCAGGAGATCGACGAAGCGTTGAAACGCATCGACATGGGCACCTATGGAATCTGCGAAGACACCGAACAGTTGATTCCCGTACAACGGCTACAGGCGGTACCCTGGACACGCCTCTGTGTCGCGGCGCAAGAGAAACGGGAGAAGTCCTGAACGCTGATCCACCGACCTCGGATGAAAATAGGAGCGATCCTTCCAGTGTGGATCTCTCTGTGCAGATTCCATGTCCTCGTGGATCTCTCGAGTTGAGTCATCCGGTGCTCCCTGCCTCGGGAACGTTCGGATACGGTGAGGAGTTCGAGCCCTTCCTGCCGCCAGGCACCTTCAGCGCCATCGTACCGAAATCGATTTCCGTCGAGGTAAGACGGGGCAATCCACCGCCGCGTGCGGTGGAAACACCTGCTGGTTTATTGAATTCCATCGGATTGCAGAATCCGGGGCTCGACCAGTTCCTCGAAAGTTATCTTCCGACTCTTCAAAGCTATGGAGTTCCGATCCTCGTCAATGTAGTGGGCCGAACGATCGAGGAGTACTGCAGGGTGATCGAAGCGGTCGATGGACAGCCTCTCGTCGAGGGATACGAACTCAATGTTTCCTGCCCCAACGTCAAGGAGGGTCTTCGTTTCGGCCTCGATGCGGAGGCGACGGCATCCTTGATTCGGGCAGTCCGTCCGCTCACCGATGGGGTTCTGATGGCAAAGTTGACACCGAACGTCACCGATGTCGCGGAACAGGCGATCGCCGCCGCAGAAGCTGGAGCCGATTCTATCTCTGTCATCAACACCTTGCGGGCGATGGCAATCGACTGGAGAACCGGTGAATCTCGCATCGGGACCGAAACGGGCGGGCTCTCTGGCCCGGCAATTCGCCCGATTGCGCTGCGCGTGGCGATGGAGGTGTGCCGCGCAGTGAAGGTGCCGGTCTGTGCCATCGGCGGGATCACATGCGCGCAGGATATTCTCGAATTCGCGTCTGTCGGTGCCTCTCTGGTCCAGGTCGGAACTCACCTCTACAGGGAGCCTGGTTGTCTGCCGGGAATCCTCACCGAGTTACGAGAACTGCTCGCATCCGAGGGCTATTCCTCTCTCGAGGCGATGCGTGGCAATTTCGATGGTGGCCGGTATCGGTTGCCGGATCGAGAGCGCCCGGTACCCTGATCTGGATCGGGTACAATCTCCCCATCGGGAGGGTTAGGCAACCATGGGTCTCTTCAGCGGTCTCAGGAAAGCATTCCGGAAGATCGTGCCCTCTCATAACGACAAGATTCTCAAGGAGATCGAGCCCATCGTGGGCCAGATCAATGCCCTCGAATCTGACTTCGTGGCACTCGGTGCTGACCAACTGTGTGCCAAGACTGAAGAATTCCGGCAACGTCTGGAATCAGGAGAGAAGTTATCAGACCTGCTTCCTGAGGCCTATGCCGCGGTTCGTGAATCGGCAAATCGATATCTTAAAACCGGCACGGGCGTGCCGATGCGTCCCTACGATGTGCAGTTGATCGGTGGTTGCGTACTCAACCACGGTGGCATCGCCGAGATGCGCACCGGTGAGGGAAAGACCCTCGTCGCCACGATGCCGGCCTATCTCAATGCATTGCCCGGCAAGGGGGTGCATATCGTTACCGTCAACGATTACCTGGCCAAGCGAGATTCTGAGTGGATGCGCTGTGTTTACGAGGGTGTCGGTATGAAGGTTGGTGCGATCCAGGCAAATATGGACAGCCAGGAGCGCATAGAGCAGTACTCCTGTGACATCACCTATGGAACCAACAACGAGTTCGGTTTTGACTACCTCCGTGACAACATGAAGACCCGTCCCGAGGACCAGTGTCAGAAGCACAGAGCTTTTGCCATCATCGATGAGGTGGATTCCATCTTGATCGATGAGGCGAGAACACCCCTGATCATCTCCGGACCCGCAGAAAAATCGACAGAGGTTTACTACCAGGCAGATCGCGCTGTGCGTCGACTGACGAGAGATCAGCATTTCGAAGTGAAGGAGAAGGAGCAGCAAGTCTTGCTTTCAGAGGAAGGCATCGAGTTTGCAGAGAAACTGGTGGGAGTCGACTCCTTCTACTCGCCAGCGAATATGCACTGGCCCCATCACATCGAGCAGTCGTTGAAGGCTCACCACTTGCATCGAAAGGACGTCGATTACGTCCTTGGTGACAGCGGAGTCGTGATCGTGGACGAGTTTACCGGTCGCCTGATGGAGGGTCGGCGCTGGTCGGATGGCCTCCATCAGGCGGTGGAGGCGAAGGAAGGTCTCAAGATCAATGACGAGAACCAGACCCTCGCCACGATCACCTTTCAGAACTTTTTCCGTCTTTACGACAAGATCTCAGGGATGACAGGAACCGCACTGACGGAAGCGCCAGAATTCCGTGAGATCTACGGTCTGGAAGTGGTCGAGATCCCCACCAACGAACCGGTGATCCGGGAGGACTTCACCGACATCGTGTTCAGGACCACTGGAGAGAAGTGGACCGCCATCGTCGACCGGATCGCACTGGAGAATGAGAGTGGCAGACCGCTGCTGGTCGGCACCATCTCCATCGAGGATTCGGAGCGACTCTCGAGTCGGCTCGAACAACGTGGTATCCGCCATAACGTCCTCAATGCCAAGCACCACGCTCGCGAAGCGGAGATCATCGCAGAGGCGGGGAAGAAGGACCATGTCACCATCGCTACCAATATGGCTGGTCGCGGAACGGACATCGTTCTCGGTAAAGGTGTGGTGGATGTGGGTGGATTGATGGTGATTGGATCCGAGCGGCACGAGTCGCGTCGGATCGACAATCAGTTGCGAGGGCGATGCGGTCGACAGGGTGATCCGGGGGCAACGCTCTTCTATCTGTCCCTGCAGGACGATCTGATGCGGCTCTTTGCCAGTGATCGTGTCTCCTCGATGCTCAAACGTCTCGGGATGGATGAGGGAGTGGACATTTCTCACCCGATGGTTACCCGAGCCATCGAAAAGGCACAGAAGAAAGTGGAAGCCAGGAACTTCGAGATCCGCAAGAACCTGCTCGAGTACGACCAGGTCATGGATAGCCAGCGCAAGGTGATCTACCAGGTTCGAGATCGGATTCTTGCCAGTGACAACCTGATGGCACTGGTGGAGGAGCACTTCGAGCAGGTGATCGAGACCTACATCATGGGACTATTGGAGCTCGAGGACCCTGACCAGGATGTTGGCGAATCCGTGGCAGAATACCTCGCCAGTCGCTATCAACTCGAGTTGCCTGCGTCCACCTATGCCGAGGGCGAGCCGGAAGATTGGATCGAACTCGTCACCGCTGCGTGGCTGAATCTGGTCGAAGAGAAGAGAAAATCCGCCGGCGATGAGCAGTTCGATCGGCTCCTCCATTTCATCTTGTTGCGAGCTGTTGATGAGAAGTGGAAGGAACACCTGCATGCCATGGATCAACTCCGAACCGGAGTCGGGCTGCGTGGCTATGCTCAGGTCGATCCAAAACTGGAATACAAGCGCGAGGGTTATTTGCTCTTTTCCAGCATGCTGGAGCAGTTGCGAGAAGAGACGTCCTCCATCATCTCGAGAATTCGAATCGAGGCAGTGGACGAGTCAGAGGAGCAGAGGCGTCTGGCGCAGACATGGAGTGGTCAGTCGGAGGGTGTATCCTCTGATGCTGCGCAACGGCAGTTCGAGTCTCATGCCGAAATGATGCAGCAGGGTGTTCAAGGATCGAAGGTGACGACCACCTTGAATACAATCCGCAATGAGCAACCGAAGGTGAAAAGGAATGATCCCTGTCCCTGTGGGAGCGGCAAGAAGTTCAAGTATTGCTGTGGGAAGAAGTGAGGGGATCAGTGGGGAGTGCAGATTGAATCGGGAGAGTGCGTGGCAACGTGCAGACGGCCGCGCTGGTGCCGTGAGAGATCGAGGCGTCCATCGATCCAGACCTGGACTACGATTGCTCGGCTTCTTACTCGATATTCCGATGGCAGCCGCGCTTATATTGCTATCTCCCTGGCTTCTTCACCTGGTTTTCTTGCGGGGGAGATCTGTCGGATCGCTGATGCAACGTCTCGGCTTCTGGGCCATCTCACTGCCGAGTCGCGATAGGATCTGGATTCATGCTGCCAGCGTGGGAGAGGTCAGGGCGGCGATTCCACTGATCGATTGCTTCCGTCGCGACCGTCCCGGGGCAGAGGTGGTGCTTTCCACAATGACCACCGGAGCCAGGGATCTCGCCGAGGAGTTGCTTCCCGATGAGCAGGTTCGGCTATTTCCGCTCGATTTCTCTCCGTGTGTCCATGGTGTGCTGTCGAAACTACGCCCGGATGTGGTTGTGCTGGTCGAACTGGAATTGTGGCCAAACTTGCTGCTGGCATGTCGCGCCCGTTCGATTCCGGTGGTGGTCGTCAATGGTCGGATTTCAGCTTCTGGCGAGAAAAAACTCTCGATGTTCGGGCTACTAACAAGGTGGTTGATGCAAGGTCCGACGCAAGTGTGTGCGCG
Organism: Planctomycetes bacterium UBA1146; assembly: GCA_963854815.1. Classification (GTDB taxonomy): domain Bacteria; phylum Planctomycetota; class UBA8108; order UBA1146; family UBA1146; genus UBA1146. Next base: position 21,595 of record CAWLAN010000006.1, on the reverse strand, counting down.
GGGCGAACAGGACGCGGAACGTTTTCTCGCGCTCGGTACGGCACCCGAACGGATCAGGATCACTGGAGAACTGAAGCACGATGCCATCGTCGGCCCTGATCCTCAGTTTGTTCGACAAGATCATGATCGTGCTGTCGGGTTCGCGGAGGGCGGGTTCCGCTGGGTTGCAGGATGTACCCATCCCGGCGAAGAGAAAGTGGTGCTAGAAGCTCACCGCAGTCTTCTCCTCGAACGATCAGGAAGCCAGTTGATCCTCGCTCCTCGACATATTGAGCGAGCAGAGTCAGTCCTCGGGATGGCAAGACAGATGGGTTTTGATTCGGAACTGGAATCGAGTTCCAGTTCCAGATGTTGCTGTGTGATGATTATCGATCGTATCGGGAAGCTCGACGGAGCCTACAGGATCTCGGATGCGGCCTTCGTGGGAGGTAGTCTGATCCCTCGTGGTGGGCACAATATTCTCGAGCCTGTGGCTGCTGGTTGTGTCAGTTGCCATGGCCCATCGATGGAAAACTTCACGGATATGGTCGAGTTGTTGCGTGAAGCCGGTGCCGTGCATCAACTTTCCGGACCTGAAGAACTCGGACCACTGCTCCAGAAATGGGCCGGGGATCAGAACCTGCGACAACGGGGTCGCGATAAGGCCAAGCAGGTGCTGGAGCAGATCGGAGGGGCATCAGGGCGTTGCTCGAGGGTTCTCGTGGAGTTGCTGATCCCGGTTGGCGCAAGCGGATGAAGTCGCTAGAGTATCTCGTTCCACGGCCCATCAGGGCTTTGCGAGAGATAACAGCAGTTGCGGGCGAGTAAGAAGTCTCGAGGCTCCGGGATGGGCGAGGCTCGATCCTGCCCCGCTGCACGGAAGGAACGCAGATGCCGGGAGAGACCGCTCTCTTTACCTCAGAATCGGTTTCCAGAGGACACCCTGACAAGATCGCCGATCAGATCTCGGACGCCGTCCTCGATGCATATCTTGCCGGAGATCCCGACAGCCGGGTGGCTTGCGAAACGATGGTCACCACGGGTCTGGTGGTGGTGGCCGGTGAGGTGACCAGCAATGCCACCATCGATATTCCACAGCTGGTTCGAGATGTAATCCGTGACATCGGTTACACCGATTCAGCGATGGGATTCGATGCAGATACCTGCTCGGTGATGGTATCTCTCGACAAGCAGAGCCCTGACATCGCGATGGGTGTAGATCGGGCTGGAGCGGGTGATCAAGGGTTGATGTTCGGATTCGCCTGTAACGAGACACCAGAGTTGATGCCGATGCCCATCTCGTTAGCCCACAAACTGGTTGCCGAGCACGCGAAGATACGTGCGGCAGGGGAAGCGTCCTTCCTTCGCCCCGACGCCAAGAGTCAGGTGACCGTGGAATATGTCGATGGAATACCGAAGCGTGTCGATGCAGTGGTGTTCTCTACACAGCATTCGGAGGATGTATCGAACGAAACCCTGCACCAGTTCGTCGAGGATCGGATCATTCGAGAGGTCATCCCGTCCGAACTCCTCGATGAGAACACCAGGTACTACATCAATCCGACCGGCAGGTTCGTCGTCGGCGGCCCCCAGGGAGATTGTGGGCTGACCGGTCGCAAGATCATCGTTGATACCTACGGCGGAATGGGACGCCATGGCGGTGGTGCCTTCAGTGGTAAGGATCCCTCCAAGGTGGATCGGTCCGCCTGTTACATGGCCAGGTTCGTGGCCAAGAACATCGTCGCAGCAGAGCTCGCCAGCAAGTGCGAGGTGCAACTGGCTTATGCCATTGGCATCGCAGAACCGATGTCAGTGCTGGTCGACACCTTTGGTACCGGGACGATCTTAGAAAGCGAACTGGGGCGTCTCGTGCGCGAGGTTTTTGAACTGACACCGGCAGGCATCATCTCTTCGCTCGATCTGAAACGTCCCATCTATCTTGCCACTGCGGTTTACGGCCACTTCGGTAGGGAAGAGGAAGAATTCCCCTGGGAGGGCAGAGGAAAGGTCGAGGAGTTGAAGTCTCTCGCTTCACAGATGGCAGGCAACTGATCGAGGTTCAGCTCAGTCCCAGTCGATCCACATCGTCCTCGTCGAGGCCCAGGTGATGTCCGAACTCATGGAGCAGGGTGATACGGATTTCAGAGCGGAGTTCTTCTCGATCCTGAGAGATTCGTTCGAGATTTCTGCGGTAGATCCGGATGGAAGCTCCGGTCGGTATTTCACCGATATCACCGACCTCCAGGTGAGACCGATCCACCAGGTTGATGCCCGAATAGAGTCCGAGAGTATCCGGGTGGACCTCGCCTCGGGTCTCCACGATCAGTTTTCTGTCAGGCAGGTCCTCGATCATCACGGGGACTTCCGCCAACGATTTGCGTAGAGGTTCCGGCAACTCTTCGATTACCTCCGAGACGAGGAGATGGGCTTCTCGTTCGGAAATCGACGGGATCGGGGGATTCCTCAGGGGGTCCAGTCGAGCCGCCCGTTCGAAGTGAGCCTCGGCGAGCGCCAGTTCTCCCAGGTGATCCTGACACAACCCGATGAAGTACTCGCGGTCGGAAGTTTCCTGAACGCCTGACGGTGTGACCGATTGCAGGGATTCGAGCGCACCGCGTGGATCACCGGTGGAATAGAGAGCTTCGGCGAGGCGCACCTTGAGCAACTGTTCCAGTTCCTGTGCCCGGTTCTGTGGCAGATCGCTAGCGACGGGAGTCCCGGCGAGTGATTCCAGCAGTTTCAGTGCGTCGAATGGCGATCCTCCCGCGAGAAAACCAGTGGCGACCAGGATCATTTCGTCCATTCGAGAGACGTTCGATCGAAGAAGTTTCGCCAGCGCCAGTGAGCGATTTACGTCTCCATCTTCGACAGCGTTCCGAAGTTTCTCGAGGTCAGACTCGGAATCAACCAAGCAGCCCCCTCGATTCGAGCCAGCGCTCGATCGATGCGATGGACCCCTCACCGAGTTGATGGCCATCCGAGTGCCAGTCCAGTGTAACGTCGGCCCCGGATTGCGAGAGGATCCGCAGCGATTCCCTCACCGGGTCTGGTTGCGTCAGGGGGTCATTTTCATCGTGGAGAAGCAGTAATGCAGGTAACTTTCCGGAGCTGAGTTCATCTTCGAGAAACTCGTGCTTGAGACGAGCAGATGCGATGATGCAATTCGCGAACCGTTCTGGATGTCTGCAAGCGATGAATCCTGCCATATATCCACCCTGGCTGAAGCCGAGCAGTATGGTTCTGGAACCATCGATACCGTTGCTATCGAGAACCTTCTCGACGAGGCCCAGCAGATCCTTCTCTGACTTCTGCATCGAATCCAGGAAGCGTTGCTGGTCGCCGGTGTAGATGTACCAGGAATGCCCTTCCCGGATCGTGCCTCGCTCCCTCACTTCGTGTCGGTAAGGGCCGTCAGGTGTCAACAGGGCCACTCCTCGCTCGGTGAGATGCTGGAGCAGGCGAGCCAGCCCGGAACCATCCTGGCCCATGCCGTGAAGAGCGACGAGGCAAGATGTCGGTCGGCCCTCGGGTGGGATCCATCGCCAGGCAACATCGTCCTCGAACTTGCGATGGTTGAGTTGAATCCTGTCCAGGAGATCCTCCTGTCGATTCCCGTATGGAGATCGACTCTCAGGTAGAGAGTCTCGATTGTACGGTATCACTCCGGTTGCCGGGAGAGCAGTTCCGATTGACGAAACCGAGCACGATAATAATTGGAGAGACTTCTCCAGTACGGAGCGTGTTCTATATCGATGGCAGCAGGAAGGTGCGTGCCATGATCGCCTTCCCGTCTGAAATCGGATGTTCCTTCACCCAAATCGTACGAGTCATCGATGCACTCCTGATCGTCGATGAACACGCAGTCGCCGGTCCGGCGAACTGGAGTCCCGGCGATGATGTCATCGAGGCTCCACTGGCATCGGAGGATGAGGCGCAGAGCAGCGTGGCAGACGCTGATCTGGACACTCCTACCCGGTACGTGGCACGCCGCAAACTCCGGTGGCCCCCGCGTGGGGAAGGCAATTTCTCTTCAGGGGCAGTTGGCGTAATTGGCGCAGCCGATTGCGGATTCTCCAGCGGGGTCTGCTCCACAGTCAGGCCAGGGCGAACCCGGGGCAGGACCGTCGAGGAACTGGTGATTGATCAGATAGATCACGTCACCGAGATCCACCGTGAAATCGCTGTTGGCATCGGCAGAGGCACTACAGCTTGGAATGAGACCATCGGCAAAGAAGTAATTGATCAGGAAGATCGCGTCAGCCAGGTTGAGAGTCCCATCATCGTTTCCATCTCCGCGAATGAACGCCACGGCATCGACGAAACACACGGTGCCGGCCAGCAACTCTGGCATCGTTGATATTCCGTCGATGGTCAAGATGTTATGAATGACCGGTTGCCCCATCCCGTTGACCGGACTGACGTCGGAACAACTTCCAATCAGGGCATTGTCAGCCACGACTTGCAGGGTGAAGCGAACGATCGAATTCTCGGTGCCTGGTGCTAGCGTCTGGCCACTGAAGGGAGGACTGAAATCAAAGATCGCGGCGCATGCTGCCCAACCGATTCCAGGTTCGAAATTGTCATCGTAGGTCGAAGTGAAGAACTCGACCTCGAAGGGTGCCAGCAAAAACTCGATGTCCAGTCCACTGGTATCTTCGGAGACGTGCGAGAAGATGTTAGAGTCCCAGCTGATGGCGCTCTGGAAGCCCTGGATGTGGAGTTGATTGTTGAGTCGAACGATCGCCTCGGCATGGGCACCAGGGATTGCCGTGGAGTCATCGATCCACATCAAATCCTGGGCCTGTGAGACGCTGGCGATAGACAAGACAGCGACAAAGATGGCTATCACGTAGGAGTGACGCATGTTTCCTCCTCTGAGAGGGGATGGTGAACCGTCAGTGCGGACGCAGGGGGGTCCTCAAACGGTTCAGGGGATGTTGAGGTCGTTTCAGCAGAGCAGCAGCTGAAGGATCAGCAACCGCTCGGGAGTACACAATCGAGAGTATCCTCGGAAGGATCGAGCCCACAGTTGAAGGGGCCGGGGGCTCCCGGTATCGGTCCATTCACGAAAAGGTAATTCAGCAAGAAGATGGAGTCCGAGATGTCGAGGCCACCATCGTCGTTGACATCAGCAGAATCAAAACAGGCAGGTTGATCTCCCGATACGAAGAGCCAGTTCATCACGAACAGGGCATCTGCCAGGTCGATGCTGGAATCTCCATTTGAGTTGCCTCTAAGGAAACCCGGCTGATCAACGAATTCCACGATACCGTTCTCCAGTATCGGAGAAATGGAGAGCCCATCGAAGATCACGTAGTTGAGCGCTTGACCTGAGGTGCAGTTTGGATTTGACGGTGGGCACGAGGGGAGCAGGTAGGAATCGTCGAGAACGATTTCCGTTGTAGTTCCCAGCAGATTCGGATCCGCAGGAGTCTGGAACTCGAGACGCAAGAGACTCTGTCCATCTCCTCCTGGTAGAGCCTGCCCTCCGAAGGGGGGCAGGAAATCGAAGATTGCAGCGAATGTTGCCAAACCGACTCCCGGTTCAACGGCTGGATCGAAGGCCGGGTAGAAAAGTTCTATTCCTCCCTGGACTCCAGGGCCTCCGGGAAACAACGCATCCAGGAACAACCCTGAGTACCAGTCAGCACCGGAAGCGGGTATCTGGAGGTCCAGGATGGTGTTGTCATAAGAGATCGCCACCTGGAATCCCTGGATCTCATCCTGGTGGTCATAGCGGAGCGTGGCAGTGACCAGACCACCTGGAGTTGCGGCGATGTTACCGAAGTAGAAACGGTGCAGGTTGTTGATGGTAAGAGATCCGTCGACCAGGATCGGGATGATCGAAAAACCGCCAGAAGAAAGCACGTTATCGACCGGTGGATCTCCCATACCGTTCACGAACTGAATCGGAAGGACAGCGGGGAGACTGATGGAACTGACGGTGAAATTCAATCTCAGCAGGGCGTTCTGATCATCGGGAGAGGCCGGTAGCGTCGCCGGCGGTGTACTCAGATCGCCATACGAGAAGATCACACCTGCAAGCAGGACACCGGTTGCAGAGTCGATGGAGATACCCGCAAAGTCGGGATCCGCGCCCGATAGCAACTCCGAGACCGCGGTGTCCTGGAAATCGACACCACTGAGGTTGAGGTGGATCGGGTCGTACTGGATTCCGACAGCGAAGCCTTCGATTCCTGAGTCATGGGTTGCACGAACGAAACAGAACGCGTCTGAATCGCCGGCATTGGCGGCAATGTTGTCGATGCTGAGTACATCTGCAGCCCCAGCACAGTGCTGGAAAAGGCCACAGACGATCGCCAGAATCATCAATCGGTTAAGGTAACCAAACATCTCGAAAGCTCCTCGCAGCGGACGTATCGGGGTACATCGACCGGATTCCCGGACGATTCCATCCTATCACCTCGAGCCCTCCGATCCACATCCTGCCGACCATGTCCTGGGCACGCGATTTGCCGTGGAAAGTCCCTCACCCGGCAAAAAATGGACCCCGGAGGCGTGAGCCTCCGGGGTCTCGAGTTCAATGCGAGGTTGATCTCGAAATTAGCAAGTCAGGCGTCGCTTACTGGTCATCAGCGTCGCCGTTACAACCGATACCGTCACCTGTGGTCGGATCGATTCCGAGGTCCGGGAACGGTGCCATCGGAGGAGCTCCACCAGCGAACTGGTAGGAGAATACCCAGACGGCGTCACCGACGCTGATTTCCCCATTGTCATCCAGGTCGCAGGAATCCAGGCAGCTAGGTGTGGTGCCACCCTGGAAGAGGTACTGCAATACAGAAATTCCGTCTGCGATGTTGACGAGTCCGCCATCGCTGTTGCAGTCGCCCCTGACGAAGGGATTGAAATCGACGATCTCGATCTCGCCGTTGACGAGATTCGGAGTTTCGTTGTAATTCGCATCGACGATCTTGTTGGTGATGGGAGGAGTTCCCGCCGACTCGACGAAGTTGACAGCAGTGATCAGTGGAGCTGTGGCTCCACCGAGATCTGCATGGACGTCGAATTGAATGTTAAGAACTTCTTGGTTTTCACCAATTGGAATGTCCACTGAAGTATCGAGGGCCATGATCAGACCCGCGGCGATTTCGCCGGGACCCAGGTTCTCTGACAGTGCGACGAATTCAGCTGAAGCTGCAACGCCTGAGGCCAGAACGCTGGTGATGGTCATGAGAGATGGGTCGTATTCACCTGCGATCTGAAAACCATCGAGAGGACGCACCGTCGAGATCAGGACCGGAATGTTCGCGGTCTGACCCACGACGCCCAGCCCCTGTCCGAAGATCAGGTAGTTAGGGCTGAGGATCTGGAAAGTCGCTCCACTGGTGATTGGCTCTACACTATTGCCGTTGATCACGAGCACGGTACTGACCGGGGGCGTTCCTGCGGTGCAGTATTCGACCCAGCATGATTGACCGACAGCAGCGAGAACATGGTAGTTCACATCGAGCAGGCTGAAGTTCTGGACCTGGCTCAGGACCGCACAACCGGTGAAGCAGATGACGACACCAGACATGACCGCATCGTCGGACAGGATCGTGGTCTCGAAATCGGGCATGGCACCGTTCTTGACGGTACTGGCATCTTCTCCGAGTTGGGCACCAACGGCGATCATGCCATCGTTATTGCACAGGCTCAGGCTCCAGCCCTGAATTTCTGCTGGTTCCAGGACGTTCAACTGGGCGGTCCGGGTGAAGGTGTCTCCACCGAACACGTCTCCACCGTCCATGAACATCTCGAATGCGGGATTCTGGGCGAATCCAACGCTACCAACGCCGAAAATCAGGATGAGAACACACATCCTACAAATATTCTCGCGTATTGAGTTACGCATTACTCGTTCCTTCCTGTTGTCGGCTTCGAAGTGCCGACCAACCTCGCTATTTGTTCTTACCCAACGTCTGGGGAAGTTGTTGCCTTGTTATTACGGCTGTGCGTCACAGCCAGAATCGTCACTTACACAGAGTGGGAGCAGGTCTGTAGTCGGATCGGGTCCATCGCTATGAGGGCCCGGATCAGGCGGTGGATCGCCAAACTTGAACAACCAGTTCAAGAGAAAAACAGAGTCTGCAAGGTTTATGATTCCATCGTCATTGCTGTCACAAGCATCCGGGCACAGGATCGGCAATCCTGAGAACTGAGTACCGATCCCTGTAGCAACGTCTGCAAGATCGACCTTGTCGTCACTATTGCAGTCGCCTCTCTGGAAAATTTCCTCAGGCACGACGAAAACGCTCGTATCGATACGTTCGAAGTCCTGAACCGATCTGTAGTCGATGACCACGTTGTTGTAGAGGTAAACACTACCGTTTCCGTTGATGTTATCGCAGAAGTTGATTTCTTGTAGTTCGTTGCACTCGGCGGTGTCATCCACGGTGACGTCGATGGTGCCGATCAAGAGATTCTCATCGGTCGGAGGTAGGGTTTGTCCCTCGAAGGGGGGCAAGGCATCGAGCAGGATCGCAAGGATCAATTCACCAGTTTCGCCATCGGAACAGTCATCATCGACCTGATGATTGATGTACTCGGCACCGACCGATTGAACGATCGAGTCTTCCAGGGTGAATGTGCCTTCTTCCAGGGTGAGGTCGCAGTCATAACAGACGGTGATCGTCAAACCCTGGATTTCATCTTCGGGATCTGAGTAGTAGAAGCGCAGTAATCCAGTCTGGCCGTGGTAGGCGTAGTTTCCGACATCTGCATCGAATTCGACTTCGGCGGTGAAGATCGTATCGTCTTCAGGAGGGGGTTCGATTGCCTGACAGGTGAAGGAACCGCTCTGAAGAGAAGGAAACAGTGACAGTCCTCCGACCACGATCACGTTTTCCAGCGGAGGATCTCCGATGAAACCATTGATCAGGGTCAGTGGAGTTACCAGGTCATTCTCGGGCAAGTAGATGATCTGGTTGCAACTGTATCGATAGGTAGCGATGTGATTATCGACGCCAATCGCGATTGTCTGACCATCAAAGGGTGGTGTGAAGTCCAGGACCACTCCGATGGTCCCACCGTTCGGGTACAGGTTCGAGACCTCGAATTCCGCGCCCACCTCTTCGGTCACAGTTCCTGAGAGGGTTATCTCTTGCAGAGTCAACTCCTCCGCTCCGTGAACGACCGCGACGACGAAACCCTGGACCGGTCCAGAACTATTCGAGAGCAAGATCCGAGCATCCCCAATCGTGAGGCCATCCGATGGTGCGGATGAGTCTTCAATCAAAAGAGAGTCGGGTGGTGGCGGATTGATGGTCACCGTCGCGTCATTGAGAACGAGACCCTCGGCAACACCGATGGAAAGCCCGCCCTGGACGATCAAGTTGTCCAGTGGTGGTGAATTGAATATGCCATCCTGGAATTGAAGAGGGGTAGTGATGGGGTTCGGGCTGAAGGTGGTGGGAGTGAAACTGAGCAGAGCGATGCTGGTGCCCGAGCCCGCTGGGATCATCTGTCCCTCGTATGGGCTGAAGGCATCGAGGATCACACCCAGGGTTAAACCTCCAGGTAGGATCTCGGCCGCGATCAGTTCAACTCCGATAGTTTCCACGTCGGTCCCTTCTACCGTGACGTTCACTACGCTGAGCAAGGAGTTGTCCACCGCGATGGCGAGCACATATCCTTGCGTCCCGGTGTCACTATCTAGGCTTACCGTCGTCGTTACTGACGATAGGCCCTGAGTATTGGCATCCGCGATGCTGAGCGATTGCTGGGCTCCGACCGGAAAGGTCAGTGCCAGAACCGTCCATGCAGCGACGAACACCTGCCTGAGGCAGGTACCCATCTCCATCTCCTCTGCCCCCTTCGGGGCTCCCCGCACTTCCTCTTCCCCCCACGGTGTATTTCCACCGCGAGACTCTTCCCCTCCAGCCTGCTGCGGGGCAGGACGGAATGGCCCTTCCGAGAGCCGGAAGGCCCCTCAAGTGTATTGACAATGTATTAACAAGTCAATCGGATTGGATTAACAATCGATATCGTCGAGGAAGGTAGGATCAGGTCCTGGAAGGGGATAGGGCTGTGGCGGAGCTGCAGAACCAGTGAAGAGGTACAGTAATGTATATATGGGGTCAGATATGTCCAAACGCCCATCATCGTTGGCGTCGCAGGCGTCCTGGCACGCTGGAGTGGTTCCGTCGGCGTACAGCCAGGTGGCCGTGAAGATCACATCGGCGAGGTTCAGAGAGCCACTTCCATCCGAATCACCACGCAGGAAATCGGGGCCATCGCTGACGATCAGCAGCCGGAACAGGGTATCGGTGGTGTTCCCCGCGACCACGATCTCGCTGCCGACGATCTCGAAGCCTGTCACTGCATTGTTGAGGGTCGTCGGTGAGTTGCCCATCGCCATGAGGGTCAGGTCAAAATTGAGAGGGAATCCGAAACTGGTGAACTGGCTGACGCTTGTGATATCACCCGCGTTGTTGACACCACTGAGCACAGTGCCATCGGTCATGGAAGCGATTCCGCCTCCCAGGAGGAGACCGGATGTCTGCGGTGGAGTGATCGTTCCCAGAGGGTTCCCCTCCGAGCCCGCCAGTGCCTCCATTCGGAGAATGGTCACCGGGTCTGATCCGGAATCGAGGAGAAGCCAGTCATCGGCAAGGGAGTCATAACTGATGGCAGTCACATCTGAAGTGCTGACGGGAAAAGATGAGAGCACCACACCAGTCAACGGTTCGACGAATGTGACCAGGCTACTGTTGACTCGGCTCACCAGCAGCAGATCCATGGTGGAGTTGTAACCAATCCCGCGCAGATTGGCCAGACCAGTATCGATGGTGCGTTTCAGGATCAGATTCGAATCGAGGACCTGGATCTCACCGGAAAAGGACTCTGTTACGTAGAGATCATCCAGCTCGGCGTCATAGGCGATATCTCTGGGCCGATCTCCCGGGAAGGGGGCATATGCCACAAGTCCGCCAGGGCCATTGATGACGATGCAATTCGAAGAGGCGATCTCGCTGCCGACGACTCCCTGAACCTGGTATTGATACTCGGTACCGCTGGAGGTACTGGAATCGATCCATGAAGTGGCAGAACCCGGTAGTGTGTCGATGATGGCGCCGTTTCTGGTGATTCGGATCAGGTTGTAGAATCCACCTGCTCCGGGTCCACAGTTACGCCAGGTGAGGTTGCTGGATCCTTCTCCATCGGTGCTACAGAACAGGTCTGCTGGAGCTGTGACGGACGGTTGTTCGACATCAATTCGCAACAGGTCAGTGGCTGTATTGGTGTAGGCGTAGGAAGAATTGCCATCACGTGCGATTCCCTGAAAGGCGCCATTGGTACCCTGAGGCAAAGTGACATGGTTGCAGTCCAGTTGGCCCGTCGAGATGGAAACAGATAGCAATTCCGCGACAGTTGCATCGAACGCATTTCCGTAGGTGAAATCGAGGTAGCCCTCGGTACCGTCCAGGCGGAATTCAATTCCAACTCCGTAACGTACATCGTCGCCTGGGATCGGAAGGAGAGATATCACATCTCCGGTTTCCGGATCGATTTCTACAGCAACCTGGCTGACCGTATCACGAAGCCAGAGGTGTCCGGTGGTGACGTCGAAGGCAAGACCTGATGCGCTCCCATTGATGCTAAAGGGCAGTGGAGCACCGATCTGGGTTCCCTGGTCGTCCATCTGGACCAACTCGAAGGAGGTGGAGTTGAGCAGCCAGAAAGTGTCGGTAGTCGGAGAGTATGCGATTCCGGAACACTGAGGCTGGAACGAAGGAGCCACTGCAGGACCGACCGGATGATCGATGATGTTGGCCAATGCGAGAGAGGGGGGAGTTTGGATGCTGTTGAAGACGCAGATCTTGCCGCTGATGCTGTCGATGGTCCAGACCGTCCCATCGGAGGTATTGACGGTCACATCAGAACCGCTTGGATTGGTTCCGCACAGAGGAGCCTGCGCTTCGATGGAGCCGTTTTGTCCCTCGAGCGGTGCGCTCAGAAGAAGCGAGATGGCGATGAACACTGCGATACGCAGTGGGTCAAATGGCTGAAGTGCGGGGCACAAGTTCCTCATCAGAGTCCTCTCCGGGCGGATGAAATCCGGCCCTGAGCCACTGCTGCTGGTTGCTGGCGGGAGCCCTCGACTTCCCCCCGCGCCCCGGAGGAAAAGCCGATAAACAACCGTTTGGAGCACTCGCTGGGCAATTCACGAAAGTGCAATTACCGGTACTGGGTAACCTGCCTATCCAGACAGAAATATCCCATGTAAACATAGATTGTAACGCTGGTGCTACTTGCCGCAAGTGGGATCAGGGATAGATCCGATAAAGCATGCGGGGAAACGGTATACATTCCCGAACATGCTCCACGCCCGATAACCAACAGACGGTCCGCTCGACACCGAGTCCGAATCCTCCGTGGGGAACCGAGCCATAGCGCCTCAAATCGAGATACCAGCGCAGATCTTCCTCTGACAGACCATGTTCCTGGATCCGACCGACCAGTGAGTCCAGATCATCCTCGCGCTGGCCGCCGCCGATGATCTCGCCATAACCATCCGGGGCCAGTACGTCGACACCCAGCGTCAGACGAGGGTCCTTGGGGTCGCGTTTCATATAAAAGGCCTTCACCTCCTGAGGATAGCGGTGGACCAGCACAGGAGAGTCGTACCAGGAAGAAATCACGGACTCGTCAGGAGCGCCCAGATCTCCTCCCCATTCGAAGGAGTGTCCCTCGGCGTTCATTCGTTCGACAGCTTCCGTGTAGGTGATTCTCGGGAAGGGGGACTGAACCTTCTCCAATTTCTCGATATCGCGTTCCAGGACTTCCAATTCCTCTCTGCAATGTTCGAGAACCCGTTCGACGATACGACCCAGTAGGCTCTCTATCAGGCTCATCACGTCATCGAGATCTGCGAAAGCCATCTCCGGTTCGAACATCCAGAACTCTGTCAGGTGCCGTCGCGTCTTAGACTTCTCGGCACGGAAGGTAGGCCCGAGGCAATAGACATCACCCAGAGCCATGGCGGCGGCCTCCATGTAGAGTTGTCCACTCTGTGTCAGGTACGCCTTGTTATCTTCGAAATAGTCGACCTCAAAAAGTGTACTCGTTCCTTCACATGCGTTGGGAGTGAAGATCGGGGCATCGATGCAGGTGAATCCCCTGCCGTGCATCTCGTCGCGTATCGTCCGGAGCACTTCATCACGGATGTGCATCAAGGCGACCTGTTTGCGAGAACGTAGCCACAGGTGGCGGTGGCTCAGCAGGAAGTCAGGGCCATGTTCCTGTTTCGAGATGGGATATTCCTCCGCGGCGCACAGACACTCGACAGAATTTGCGTGGATCTCCACACCACCTGGAGCACGGTCGTCCGCATTGGCAATCCCGCAGATTTCGATGGCGGATTCGTAAGGGATCTTGCCAATCTCCGTGAACTGTTGCTCGTCGAATTCGTCCCGGTTTACAACGCACTGGACAATTCCGGAGCCATCGCGCAGCAGCAAGAAGTGGAACTTCTTCGAGGAGCGGCGGTTATAGAGCCAGCCCTTGAGGATCACTTCGGCACCGGCGGCCTCAGCAAGGTCACGAACCCTGGTCCTCGTCATCTGGCTCCCTTCAGAAGAGCAGCTGCTATTTGATGTCTACTGGAGTGTCGATGGTGCCCCAGGCAGGCATCCATCAAGGAGCAGACTGCTGATACCATCCGCCCGAGTTCAGTGCTTCCAGTACCGCCAGAGGTATCCAGTCGCCTACATCTTCCCCGGCTGCCAGCAGGCTTCTCAATCGGGTCGAGGAGATGTCCTGAGATACCCCCGGAAGCGACCAGGAGTTTACCTGTTGCCACCTTTCTGCACCGAGGAAAGGAAGGTGTTCCCTGCGCAAGACGGTTCCGGAGCCTGGACGGTGCGCCACCACCGGGATCGCCAGGTTCCACAGTTCCTCTGCCTGTTTCCATCTTCCGATCAACGAAACGTTGTCGGAGCCGATCAGCCACAGCAAGGGTCTACCCGGATTTTGCTCGGAGAGAGTACGGACGGTATCGATGGTCCAGGAAGGCCCATCGCGTTCGAACTCGATCTCATCGCAGGTGAATTGCTCTACCTCCTGGCAGATCAACCGCGCCATCGCGAGTCGAGCTTCAGCTGGAGCATGAGTGGAGTCCTTCTCATGAGGAGGTTCCTTGCAGGGAACCCACCTCACTTCTTCGACTCCGGGAAGTTCCAGTGCCGCCTGAGCGATGGCGACGTGTCCCTGATGGAGGGGATCGAATACCCCACCCAGCAGTGCCAGGGGATTCATCTCCTGTTGGGCACTCATCAGCCTGGGTCTCCTTGTCGAGAACGGTGATCTGCGGCTCGCGGTCCCATCAGCGCTGTCATCGGAACCCTTTCCGGAGCAGCGGTCCAGTCCACAGTACCGAACTCCTGGGTGAATATCTGAGAGCCTCCCTGGTGTCAGGACCGATCTGTACTTCGTGACGAGGTGGTTATCGACCAGATCTGGCTATCCTCGAGGCCTGGATCCGGATGCCCGTAAATCCACTGCGGGTCCCGACGAACATACCATTTTGATGGTAGGAAACGTTGATCCCGAATTTCAGGTGAGACCTGTTGATATTGGATCATGGCAAGCCATGGGGCTGTCGACCACTTGCAGGGGGTTATTGCGCAGCCTCCGGGGATCTGCATCGGTTGTCACACAATATCGTCAGAAGTAGAATCTGCGACTAGGCTTGAGAAATTGTTCGCTACCATCGTCGAGCAACCGTCATTACCGTGGATGTATTGAGCAGATTTGTCCCGGCGGATCGGTTACCGCAATCGTCTCTCAGGTGCCTGCGAGTTGGTATCATCTCGGGTCAATAGGTCGCGAAGGAGCCGACATGAAAGTGTCCACAATCGGTGTTCCAAGAGAGATCAAGGAGCAGGAGCAACGGGTTTCCGTGGTTCCCTCCGGTGCTTTCTTGTTGACGGAGGCCGGGCACACGATGCTAGTGGAAAAGGGTGCTGGTCTCGGCAGTGGTATTTCAGATGAGGAATACATCGGTGCCGGCTGTCAGATCATCGATAACGCAGCGGAGGTCTGGGCTCGTTCCGAGATCATCGTCAAGGTCAAGGAGCCCCTTGCCGAGGAGTATCAGTTTCTCAGACCAGATCTCGTCGTGTTCACCTTCTTCCACTTTGCGGGATCGAAACCTTTGACCGATGCATGTCTCGATTCGGGAGTTTCCGCTGTCGCTTATGAAACCATCGAGGGGAAAAAAGGTACTCTTCCTCTACTCACGCCGATGAGCGAAGTCGCCGGGCGAATGTCGGTTCTTGCAGGGGCTCGCAATCTACAGCGTCAAAATGGTGGCCGCGGAGTGCTGCTTTCAGGAGTTCCTGGAGTGGAGCCGGGTCGAGTCGTCATTCTAGGTGGAGGAGTGGTGGGATCGAACGCTGCCAGGATGGCGGCCGGGTTGGGTGCTCGAGTGAAGATCTTCGACATCGATCTGGAGCGCTTGCGCTACCTCGACGACACGATGCCCGCAAACGTCAATACCTGCTTCTCGACGCCTTTCGCCGTACATGAGGCGGTTCAGGCAGCGGATCTGGTGATAGGAGCCGTTCTCGTGGCCGGAGACAGGGCCCCGATCCTGGTTGCCAGGGAGTGGCTCAAGGAGATGCCCAACGGATCCGTGATCGTCGACGTGGCTGTCGATCAGGGCGGTTGCGTCGAGAGTTGCCGTCCAACGACCCACGCTGATCCAACCTACGTCATCGACGGTGTCGTCCATTACTGCGTGGCGAATATGCCCGGAGCCGTGCCGAGGACCTCTACCTTTGCCCTGACCAACGCGACGCAGCCTTACCTTCAAGAACTGGCGAGTGAAGGACTCGAGTTGTTCGTGAAACGAGATCCCCTCCGCGCCCAGGGTCTGAACGTCAGTGGGGGTATGGTATTTCACCCAGGAGTGAGCAAGGCATTCAAGTTACCTCTCCAAACCATCGATGATCTTCCCTCTATCGGGGGCACCGTCCGGTGAGTCTCGACGGAGGAGGAGCAATCGATACCTCGAGGGGGAACTCGCAAGCACTGGCGAGTTTGTACCAACTCATCTCCAAGGATATCACGGCTCTCGAGGAGTTCCTTCATGGAGAGTTCGCTTCCACTGAACCATTCGTGAATGAACTGCTCGAACACCTTTCCCGTTTCCAGGGCAAACAGGTGCGTCCTGCCTGCCTGTTTCTATCCGGACGCTGCTTCGGCGAGATCGGCAACGATCACATCAAATGTGCAGCCGTTGTGGAACTGATTCACACGGCAACACTGGTGCACGACGATCTTCTCGATGAAGCGCAGATTCGTCGTCGGGTCGAGACGATCCACTGTCGCTACGGCGATCGTGCGGCCATCCTGCTGGGTGACATCATCTATGCGCGGGGATTCGTGATCTCCACGGAGGTGGAGAATGCCGCCCGGTTGCTGGCGAATTGCACGATGGAGATCTGCATCGGAGAGATGATGCAGGTCGGTAATGCCGGGAATTTACAGCTCCTTGAACAGCAGTACTTCGAGATCATCCATCGCAAAACAGCGATCCTCTACGGGCTCGCCTGTCGTCTGGGGGCGATGCTGGCCGGGGCTACCGAGCATCAGGCTGCCGCGATGGAACAGTTCGGCAACCAACTCGGTGTCGCCTTCCAGATCATCGACGATTCTCTCGATGTCGTCGGTGATCAGGAGACGGTCGGCAAGTCTCTGGGGACCGATCTGGCCAATGGCAAGATGACTCTCCCCCTCATCCGACTTCGAGATGGACTCGATGTCGAGCAGAGGGAGTCCCTGTTGAAACTGCTCGAAGGCCATCGAGAAATGGACAGGACAGAGTTTCAGCATGAGGTGGTTCGATGGCTCGATGAATTCGAGATCCTGGATGAGGTTCGAGAGAGAGCGCAGCAGGCGGTGGTGAATGCACTCGAGTCACTCCATGTAGCGGCTCCCCGGTGTGAAGCCCGTGACCAACTCGAGCAACTGGCAAGCTTCGTCATCGAGCGAGAACAGTAGGAGGCACCCATGGCGGGTGAAGACGATATTTCACTCTCTCATAGCGATGATAAGGGACACTCCCGGATGGTAGATGTCGGTGATAAGGAGGTCACCGACCGTCGTGCCACCGTCGAAGGCTACATCCGAATGAAGTCCACGACTCTCAAGCTTATCGTTGATGGAGATGTGGAGAAGGGAGACGTACTCGCGGTAGCACGCCTCGCGGCGGTACAGGCCGCCAAAGAGACGTCGAGATTGATTCCTCTTTGCCATCCTCTCCCGCTCGACAACGTGCAGGTTGAGATCGAAGATGGTGAAGAAGATGGAATCAGCACCATCAAGATGACCGTCTCTGCCCGTGTTCAGGCGAGAACCGGGGTGGAGATGGAGGCCTTCATGGCGGTTTCGATCGGGTTGTTGACGATCTATGACATGTGCAAGGCTGTCGATCGGGGCATGGAAATCGGTCCGATTCGACTTGTGGAGAAATCGGGAGGACGAAGCGGCAACTGGGTCCGTTGACCGGGATATCCGGGGAGGAATCGAGCGATGGCGCAGATCATCGATGGCAGGGCGAGGGCGAAGGAACTTCGTAAGAGTTTGAAGGAGCGGGTTCGTGTCTTCACGGAGCGAACCGGTCATGCACCTGGACTCGGAGTTTTGCTGGTGGGAGAAGATCCTGCCAGCGCCGTCTACGTTCGCAACAAGGAACGTGCCTGCGAGAAGACCGGGATTCGGTCATTTCATCACCAGTTGCCGGTAGATATATCCCAGCAACAGATGGAGGAGTGCATCGACAAGTTGAATGCAGATCCGCAAGTTCACGGAATCCTGCTCCAATTGCCTTTGCCCGCCCAGCTCGATGCCGAACCTCTGCTCGAGAGGATGCTGCCAGAGAAGGATGTGGATGGTTTTCATCCGGTCAATGCAGGACGACTATCTGTCGGCCAACCCACCTTTGTTCCCTGTACTGCGCTCGGGTGCGTCGATCTCTTGCGATGGTCCGGTGTCACCCTGGAGGGAGCGCATGCGGTGGTCGTGGGAAGATCGAACATCGTCGGGAAACCGATCGCCCAGTTGCTTCTCGCCGAAGGAGCAACGGTGACCATCTGTCATTCCAAAACTCGGGATCTTGCCGAGCAGGTGGGGCGCGCAGAGGTTCTGGTCGCTGCGGTTGGGCGACCGGAGATGATCCGTGGCGATTGGATCCGCCCCGGTGCTGCTGTGATCGATGTAGGAATCAATCGACTCGAGGATGGCTCCATCGTCGGCGATGTCGAGTTCGAGGCGGCAGCTGCCCGGGCCGGATATATCACTCCGGTACCCGGAGGAGTCGGTCCGATGACGGTCGCGAAATTGATGGAGAACACGCTCGAAGGAGCGATTCGAATCGAACAACACAAGCTCCATGCATGACGGAGGGCTCTTGCCACAGCAAGCCAACCACATCCGGAAATTACCAGCGCTGCTGGTCGAACAGATCGCAGCGGGGGAGGTCGTGGAGCGCCCCTCTTCGGTGGTCAAGGAGTTGATCGAGAACTCACTCGATGCGGGATCGTCGAGCATCGATATCCATCTGGAAGATGGCGGCAAGCGACTGATTCAGGTCACCGACGATGGCCAGGGGATCGCTCCTGAGGAGCTTTCGATGGCTCTGGAGAGTCACGCCACATCGAAATTGAAGGAAGCCGTCGATCTCCACCGCATCATGACGCTCGGTTTTCGCGGTGAGGCGCTCTCCAGCATGGCTGCGGTAGCCACTGTCGAAATCGCATCTCGACCCGCAGCAGAGGATTCCGCTCATCGCATCGTCGGGAGTCAGGGTCAGATTGAGCATCAAACTCCCCTTGCCATGAGGCCAGGAACACGGGTCTCGGTTCGAGATCTGTTCTCGGCCGTGCCGGCGCGCCGTCGATTTCTGAAGTCCAGTTCGGCGGAAGTCGCTCGTTGTTCCGCTGCGGTGAAGAGCATTTCTCTGTCATATCCGACAGTTGCTTTTTCTCTGACCCACGAACAGAGGACGGTTCTGCGTTACCCTGCCGATCAGACGCTGCTGGATCGGATCGCCGAGGTGCTCGGTTCGGAGGTGGCGCAGCAGATGATCCCCGTGACCGGTGACGATGCGATAGCAGGTTGGATCGGCCGTCCCGATCTCAAGCGACGCAACTCCGATGTGATCTACACCTTCCTCAACGGTCGATTCCTGAAGGACAAGGTGCTCCAGCACGCCGTCAGGGAGGGTTTTCGGGGATTTCAGATTCCCGGCCAGTTCCCGGTTGCGGTGGTCGGCATCGAAGTCGATCCCGAGCATGTGGATGTGAACGTACACCCTTCGAAACTGGAGGTCCGATTCCGGGATCGAGAGCAGATCCATCGTCGCATCCGGCGGGCGGTACGGGGAACTCTGGAGGCGGCCGGATCGGTGCCAGAACTGCGCCTCGAGAGTGATCACACTTCCTCCGCAGCCGCGGCTGAGGGAGTCGAGGAGTACTCTGGCGCGGGCGCTTCCAGGGAGCCGATGGTGATGGCCACCGACTCCACCCTGGTTTCCGATTCGGTACGGGTATTCCAGGTCCGCGATTCGTTTCTGGTTCTGGAGGAAACGGACGGCCTGCGCATCATCGACCAGCACGCACTTCACGAGAAGATCCTCTACGAGCAGATCCGCGAGTCGTGGCAGCAGGGGGACCTCTCGCAGGCGTTACTGGTTCCAGAACCGGTTCCGCTCGATCCCGAGCAGTGGTCGCTGTTCGTCGAGTACGCACATGCACTTGCAGAACTGGGGTTGCAGGCTGAGGAGTTTGGCGAGGGAGTTGTGCTGGTGAGAACGGTGCCCCAGGGTTTCGATGGTCAGGCTCCTGGCGAGTTGCTGCGGCAATTGCTGGTGCGATTCGAGCCTGTGAGCAGTGCCGGTGCCGAGCAGCCGGATATCCGTGAGCGTTTGCTCCAGACGATGGCCTGCAAGGCTGCGGTGAAGGCGGGGCAGCCTCTTTCCAGGGAAGCACAGCAGGACCTCGTGAAGGGAAGAGAGCGGGCTTTCCAGCCCTGGAATTGTCCTCACGGGAGACCCTCGGAACAGTTCATCTCCTGGCAAGAACTGGAGCGCCGCTTCGATCGCAAATGATCCAGTTGGCTTCCGGGGCAGGTCCCTTCATGGTACTTGTATGGTGCTCTCGAGTGACCAGAACAACGTTTCCATTGCAGAGGTGTCGATGCATTCCAGCGATATTGAACCAGGCCTCGTGGTGATCCTTTTCCCGGGTCTGGCGGGGCCCTTGCGGCGCAAGATTCGCGATCGACTGGAGTCCTACGGAGGTGAAGTTACCGCCGTGGAAGGAACCGGACGATTCTACCTGGAAGTGCACGGTGAGGTCGCGGCGATCCGCAGTCTCGTGGTCGAGTCCTGGCCAGGTGTCGAGAAGGTGATCTCACTCGGTGAGGAGTTCCTCCATACGGCTGCCGATCCCGATCGTGGACCTGAAGGGGTCGAGGTGGGGTCTGTCCGTCTGGGCGCGGGTTCGTTCACTATCATCGCCGGCCCCTGTGCCGTGGAGGAAGAACAGCGAGCCCTGCGGATTGCCTCCTCGGTTGCAGCAGCCGGTGCAGATCTCTTCCGTGGAGGTGCATACAAGCCGCGCACATCTCCCTATGCATTTCAGGGACTCGGCGATGCGGCGTTGCAGATTCTCCAGAGAGTTCGAGAAGAAACCGGCCTCGGGATCGTCACAGAAATTCTCGACCCCCGCGATGTCGAAAAAATCGCAGAAGTTGCCGATATGTTGCAGGTCGGTTCTCGCAACATGCACAATTACTCGCTGTTGAAGGAACTGGGTCAGACGTCGATACCGATCCTGCTCAAACGTGGCTTCGCTTCCACCATCGATGAATTCCTGATGGCGGCCGAATACATCCTGTCGGGTGGTAATAGCAGCGTCGTTCTGTGCGAGAGGGGTGTTCGCTGCGCCACGGCGACCGACGAGGTCGTGCTCGATCTGGGGTCGATACCCGAGTTGAAGAAGCGCACTCACCTTCCGGTACTGGTTGATCCCTCTCATGGCAGCGGCGCTTCCTACAGGGTTCCGGCTCTGGCGAGAGCTGCAGCGACAGTGGGAGCCGACGGGATCCTTGTCGAGGTCCACGATCAACCGGAGGAAGCTCTTTCCGACGGAGCACAGGCCCTCACCGTGGATCAGTTCGGGGAACTTGTCCCCCAGGTCCATGAGATCCGGGCGATGTTCGAAGGCCACATCAGCGGAGTCTCCGACGACCTGGTCAGCACCCCGGGAGGGGAGGATCGTTGACCCGACCGGCTTCCAGCAGGCTGGCTGGTTTCGAATCTCGGGAACTTGCTCCGGGTTCCATCCTTCACACACGCAGGGAGACCCGCCGTAAGACCAGCCATTTCCGCGTCTCCTGGATCGGTGATCTGGGACCGTCGATTGCAAACCGATGCCTTATCCCCGCCTGTCTGCTTCGAGGATCGCGATCCCATCCTTCGATGCGAGACATCAGTCGTCGCACGGAGGAACTCTGGGGGATGTCGATCGGGAACGGAGTCGATCGCGCAGGAATGAGGCATGTCGTCTCGATCCATTCGGAGTTCCCCGAGGATTCAAAACTGCCCGCT
>CAWLAN010000005.1:0-34872 GCA_963854815.1 Planctomycetes bacterium UBA1146 | reverse complement strand
GATCCCGCTGAAGAGTTGATCTGACGGGGTTCTCCCGTCATCGGCTTCTGCATGCGGTCGACGATCTCCAACAACCGAGCCGTTTCGCTATCGGTGCTCTCGCCGGTCGAGTTCTGTTCGACCTCGGTCGGTTCGACCAACTCCAGGGCGGGATTCTCGGTGAACTCCTTCTCGATGCGAAGTTCGAGATCGGCAACACCCAGTTGCAGGATGTCCATCGAAAGGATCAGCTGGGGTGCCAGGATCTGCTGTTGAGCCAGGCGAGTTGAAATTTGTAGGCGCACACGTCCCCCTCACGGACTCCCTGTGGAGTGCACGAGCGTGTTGTGCGAGAGACGTGGTGTGGGTTTGGAGCCTCTCGGCTCCCCCTCGCGGAAATCCGGGATCAACCCCGGAAAAACTAGAGTCACTGTCAGCCGACCAGAAGCCCTTTGTGGGACTCTGGAAGACGTGGATCCATCCCGGATCGTGACCACACAGGATCACTCTGATTCGATCTCCATGGAGGAAATGGGCTCTCTACCCCTCAGCGGGTACACCATTTGCGACCAACTGAAAGCGCGGTAGAAAACCCTCTCTTCACGACAAAGAATACCCCGCTCATCGCGGCAGCGTCAAACTCACACGGTCGCGACTTCTCGGATCAGGAAAATCTTTCCGTCTCCCATCCGGCCGGTGCGCGCACCCTTGGCGATCGCCTCCATCGCCAACTCGGCAAATAGATCCTCGACGAGGATTTCGAGGCGGATCTTCGGCAAGAATTCCATACCCACATCATCACCGAAATAATCTTCCAGGTGCTCCTTCTGCATACCGTATCCACGAACCTCCTGGACGTGGATGTGCTGCACCCACTGACGATCCCGCAACTGCGAGAGAGCATCCTTGAGGCGATAGGGCCTCAATATGGCGACGATCCTCACCATGATTATTGGTCATCCTCTCCAGCGAGCACCGACCAGAGCCCCTGCTCTTCGAGCAGCGTCTGGAGTTGCGCCGGATAACCCTCGATCCGGAAGGCAACATCACGATCGGATGCTTCTCTTGCCAGTGCCACCAGACCCAGGGCACCGGTCAGATCGATGGAAGTCACTCCGCCGAGACGAAACTCGACGCTGGAACCGGCGGCAATCGCCTCGAAGCCCTCGTGGGCCAGTTGTTCGACCCTCTCTGCATCGAGGGTGCCTCGGATCTCGAGGTACTGTCGATCACCTTCACCTCGACGTTCGATGACCAGATCGTCACTCATGCTCCAGCTCCCTTCGAGCCACCACCAAGGTGATGTCATCGCTGGCCTCGGCACCAGCAACATGCTGTGAAAGATCGGTGATCACGCCCTTGACCACCTCCTTGGGCGTTGCCGCGGTCAAATTCTGGAGCACCTGAGCGAATCTCTCCAGCCCGTATTCCACTCCATCGGGATTCATCGCCTCGACGATACCATCGGTATAGAGGATCAGGGAATCCCCCGGTGACAGCTCGACGTGGCTCACTTCCAGCGACTCACAGAAGACCGGGCCAGGGTCCATCCCCAGGGCGATGCCGCTGGGCTGGAACTGTTCGACCCGACCACTGCCCCTCAACAGAAGCGGTGGGTTGTGACCGGCACGGGCGATACGAACCTGACCTCGTTCATCGTCGAACTCTGCCCAGGCCAGAGTCACGAACATCCCCTCCGTCATGTCACGCGACAAACTGGCGTTGACCTCCTCCAGCAGGGAGGCGGTATCAGGCTGGATACGTGCTGCCATCCGTACCAGCGATCTCGTCATCGTCATCACAAGGCTACCGGCGAGCCCCTTACCGGAGACATCGGCCACGACGATGCCCGCACGACCGCCCGGCAGCGCGATCACATCGTAGTAATCTCCCCCCACTTCCCGGGCTGGCTGGTAGTAACGAGCGATCTCGATTCCGGAAATCTCCGGCAGATGTTCGGGCAACAGAGCCTTCTGGATGCGCGTGGCGATGGAAAGATCTCTCGCCACCGCCTGGGCGTGGAGTTCCTGTTCGCGCGCCTCGGCGAGAAAGCGGGTCATGCGATTGAAGGAAGAAGCGAGCGCTCCCAGTTCATCGGTAGTGCTGACCGACGATTGATGGTGAAGATCGCCCCGGGCCACCAGGGTCATGTCTTCGCGTAGCCGACGTATCGGGCGAGTCAGCAGGAAACCCACGACCAGGACAAACGGGATCCCGAGCAAGATGACGCTCCACATCTGAATCTCGGTTTCGGCAGCCAGAGACTTCTCGAGTTGCTCGATGGCAAGGGCACTGAGAAACAACTGCACGGAACCGGCAGCATCGGGCAGGTCATTCTCGAAGGATCGCACCGGTGCCAGGGTGGACCCATCAGAGAGGGTCCCGGAACGAACGCGAACTTTCGAACCCTCCAGAGCAGCAGATTCGATGTTCTTGCCGAGACGAATCCCGAGCCGATCTCCTCCGCGAGCATTGGCGATCAAGTTCCTGCCGGTCTGGTCGAGAACCAGGATATCGAGCACCGTGTGATGTCCGGGAGTCTCGATGAACTGCTGCAACTGTCCCGAGAGTTGTTCCTGAGCCAGCGCCTGATCGGCGACGGAAAGTGCATCGTCTCGCCAGAAGGGGGTGATCATCGAGCTGACCAGTAGCACCAACTCGTTGCCATTACTGTTGACTTGCCTGGCGGTCGATTGCAAGGCGAGGTTCTTCGATGTGGTTCCGACCCACAGGACAAAAGCGACCAGGATGAGTCCGGATACCGCTCCGTACTTCACTGCGATGGGGAAGATCTGTCGCGGAGGGCGTTCCGCCGAACGTGTGGGGCGGGTTCGTGATGGGCCACCACCTCGGGCCAAGACATCTCCTATTCGTGACGAGGTCACCGATCCGCTTGCTGACTTCGCAGCGTACCCCTAACTTGTATCGCGCGGGGAACGATAACATATTGTCGGTGACTGGATCGATCCCACCACCCTCAACTGGAGAATCGATGCAGGTCGACCCCCAGGAACGAAATCCCCGCACCATCTGGCTACTGGCCAGTTGCCGCTTCTCGGAAGCGGCCGCGATAGGGATGCTGATCCCGACTCTGCCGCTATTTCTCGGCACTCTCACCTCACATGCAGCAAATCAGGTCGGCGAATCGCTGGCAACACGCTTCCCCTGGCTCGCCGAGATGCTGCCCGGGCTTGCCACGGCCAGTCAGGAAGCGAGAACCGCGTTTCTCTTCAGCATCACAGGTCTGGCGATGGCCTGCATCCAGATCTTCGCCGGGAGATTCTCCGATCGGTACGATATCCGCAAACCACTGATCGTCGGCGGAATGGCGCTGGGAGCCTGCTGCTCTTTCTGCTTGCCCCTTCTCGATAGTTACTGGCAACTGGTGCTGCTACGGATCCTGCAGGGAGCGTTTCTTGGACTCACCTTTCCCCCGATGATGGCGATCGTCGCTCGCAACGCTCCGGAAGAATCGGGCGGAAAAGTGCTCGGCCTCTATTCCACCATCCGACTGCTCGGCTTTGGCCTCGGTCCGGTGATCGGCGGATTGATCGGAGATGCCAGCGGATACGATCAGGTGTTTCTCGTCTCGGGAAGTCTATTGATGGTGAGCGTGTTACTCGTCTCAGCAAAAATCGACGACCCGAAGGAATTCAAGAGCGCTGAAGAACGCGCGAGGCCAGTGCCTCCGATACAGCCGATCTTTCGTCTACTGGGTGCTGTGATCTTCGTGATGATGGCGGGGATCAGCACGGTCATCTCGCTTTTCCCCTTCTACGAGAGAGAATTTGGTTCGACCCAGTCGGAACTGGGAACGATGTTCGCCATCTTCATCCTAACTCGATGTCTGTTCCAGTATCCGTGTGGATGGGCCGGCGATCGCTATGACAAGAAACGGATGCTGTTGCTGGGTCTGCTGCTGTTCATCCCACTCGTGTTTCTACAGAGCGACGCGACGAATCTATCCCAGTTGACGATGATCCGGATGGGACTGGGGGCGGTATCGGCGATGATGAGTACCGCCGTAGGCGGAATCTGTGCCGAGCGAAGTAGCCCAGGCAACCGTGCCCGGATGATGGGTATCAACACGCTCTGCTTCAGTCTCGGAACCGCAGTCGGCCCATCGCTGACCGGTTTCATCGATTCGCAGCAGATCGCTTTCATGATCCCCGCTGCAGCCGCGCTGGTGCTGTTC
Organism: Planctomycetes bacterium UBA1146; assembly: GCA_963854815.1. GTDB lineage: Bacteria > Planctomycetota > UBA8108 > UBA1146 > UBA1146 > UBA1146. The sequence continues at coordinate 30,698 of CAWLAN010000005.1, read as the reverse complement.
GGTGCCCTGCTGATGCTACTTCCATCCGATCGACAGGCCCGTAGCCGCTAGAGATCCGTCAGCAGATCAGCACCCAGATAGAGCAGGAGAGCAGCTCCCGCACCCGCTGCGATGTCATCCATCAGCACTCCCCAGCCCTGGGGTAGGGTTTCGAGCCGCCGTATTCCCAGCGGCTTCAGCACATCGAGCAGACGAAACAACCCGAACGCAACGATCCAGGGCACCAGGCTGGAGGGTTGGAACGACGCGGAGATAAAAGGCATGACGCTCAACGCCACGTACTGCCCCGCGACCTCATCGATCACCACCGCACCAGGATCCCTGGTGCCGAAGATCGATTCGATGTAACGACCACAGACGATGCACGCCACCGATGCGATGAATGCCAGCGCCGGAAACAAATAAATGCGGTATGAATCCGGGCAGTAACTCCACGCCCCAACTCCCACCAGCAACGCTGCAAGACTGCCCGCTGTTCCTGGAGCCCAGGGCGAATACCCAGCACCGAGGAAGGTCAGTATCATCCGATGAACCGTACCGGCACTCTTCAAGCGGAGATCCGCCTCTCTCGTTCGGTTCGAATGGCAAAGAGCAGATAATCGATCGCAGACCAGATGGTGGTAACCAGGGTTCCCCAGAACAGAATCACCGTGACAACTTCCAGCGCCTGGTAAAACACCGGGCCGATGTCTGCCTCACCATTGGCCTCCAGCAACATTGCGGCCGGAATCAACATCGATTGCAGAACCATCTTCAATTTGCCACCGGCACGCGCCGGGAACGCCACTCCCTGACTCTCCATGTATGAACGGATACCGCTGACGAGGAACTCACGCGCCACGATGATGACGACAAACCAGGGTCGAATCAGATCAGGAGTGAGAACTACCAGGTAGATGAGGGTGCCGCAGATCACGATCTTGTCGACGAACGTATCAGCGAGCCGCCCGAACGCTGTCACCATCTTCCAACGACGTGCGATATATCCATCGATAAAATCAGTAACCACACAGAGAATGAAGGCAATAGTTGCGATGTTGAGCGCGAGATGGCGATCATTGATGATCCCCCACCCGGAGATCTCCAGGGTCAGCATGGTGAAGAGAAGCAGCGCGATCCCGAGCCGTCCGAGCGTGATGAGATTGGGCAGGTTATGCCAGTCTCTTCCCCTCAGCTGTGATTCGGGGATCAACTTCTCCCCCTTCTGCCTGCTCGATGGACTGCAAATTCCCGGTCACTTCTGCAATCAGGTCGTAGTCGTCAGTCTCCGTGATGCGACAGGGAACCATCTCGCCAACCTGGCCGGATCCCGCCGGGATTCTGATGGTCGAGTCTATCTCCGGTGCCTCTGCATAGGAACGGCCGAGCAAAGATCCCGTCTCCTGACAAACAGAGTCGATCAGCACATCGACCTCGCTACCGAGGCGAGACCGATTCCACGAAAAAGCGACCTCTTGCTGGACAAGCATCAACTCCTCGACTCGCCGCTGCTGCTCTTGCTCGGGAACTCGATCTGGCAGTTTTTCCGCCGGTGTACCCTCTTCGGCTGACCAGGGGAAAACACCGACACGTTCGAGACCCGTTTCCTGAACAAAATCGACCAGTTTCTCGAACTGCTCTTTCGTCTCGCCAGGAAATCCGACGATGAAAGTAGTTCGTAGTACCAGCGATGGAATTCGCTCACGCATTCTGCTGAAAAGATCTCTTGTTCCTTCTTCTCCGAGCCGTCGTCCCATTCGTTTCAACATGGTGTTGTCGATGTGCTGGATCGGCATATCGATGTACGGAATCACCCGATCGAGACGAGCGACTGCGTCGATCATCTCGTCAGAAAACTTGTAGGGATATGTGTAGAGCAAGCGAATCCAGTCGATGCCGTCGACTTCATTCAGGCTTTCCATGATGTCCGGCAACAGATACTCACCGTCGATGTCGAGCCCGTACGAGGTGAGATCCTGACTGATCAGGTTGATCTCCCGCGTGCCATTGGCGACCAGTTCGTGCGCTTCCTTTACGATGAACTCGGGAGACTTGGAACGAAAACGGCCACGGAAGGACGGGATCGAACAGAAGGTGCAGGGATTATCACAGCCCTCGCTGATCTTCAGGTAAGCAGTGTGTCGAGGAGTCAGCCGAAGCCGTGAGTCCTCGGACCATGCCGGGTGATTAGCATCCCCGACATGCACCCTGCGAGCATCTCGGACTTCCTGCATCAGGCCGCCGAGGATCTCTCCCATGCGCGGATACTCCGACATGCCGACGATGGCATCGATCTCGGGGATCTCGCTGGCGAGTTCCTCGGGATAGCGCTGCCCCAGACAACCGGCCACAACCACTCGCTTGGCCGGATCAGAGTCCTTGAGCCGGACCAGCTCGAGGATCGCATCGATGGACTCCTGCTTGGCACTCTCGATGAAACCGCAGGTATTCACCATCAGGATGTCTGCATCCTCTGGCCGCTGGGCAATCACGAAACCCTCCGCCCCCACTCGTCCGAGAATCACTTCGGAGTCGACCAGGTTCTTGGGACACCCCAGGCTGACGAGGTGGATGGCGATCGGATTCAACGAGTTCAATATTCCTCCCGCGACCGAAATCGAATCGGTCACTGGATCATAGCAAGCGCTGGAACTTTTTCACCCGCTTGGGATGGAACCACAGAACCAGAGATGGACCCAGGTATGCCTGGATGGTGGTATGTCGACGGAGGAAACACAGATGCCAATAGATGGGAAGATCGAAGAACTTGCCCAACTGGCCCTCTCCAGCATCGACCGGGAACACCCCTACTACCTCGGTCTCGTCCTGCATTCAGAAACTGACCTCAAACTGCCACGCCAACTCACTCCTGTGTTTCGGGGTGCCTTCGACTGGCATTCGGCAGTTCATTGCCACTGGACACTGGTACGTGCTCTCAGGATGGGTGTTGAAGAGCAACTGGCAGACCGGTGTCGTTCGGCACTGAATACATCTCTGAACGAACAGGACATCGAACAAGAGGCCCGCTTCGTCGATGACCGGCCCGGCTTCGAGATCCCTTATGGTCGTGCCTGGTTGTTACAACTTTGCACCGAGTTGAAGGAGACGCGTGATCCCCTGGCAGTAAACCTGACCCCGCTCGAGAAACGTGCTCGACGAGATCTCCTCGGGTGGTGTTCACGGCTCGTTCACCCGATTCGTTCCGGTCAGCACGACCAGTCGATGTTCTCGCTTGGCCTGTTCCACGACTGGGCCGTATCGAACCAGGATGAAGAGTGTGTCGAAACGATAGGGTCCATCAGTCGCCGTCATCATGGAGAAGATCGGGATCTCCCATGCCAATTCGAGCCCTCGAATCACGACTTTCTTTCTCCATCGCTGGCCACCGTGGATCTGATGCGTCGGGTTCTCTCGCGCGACGAGTTCGGAGCCTGGATCACAAAGGCTCATCCAGCAGTGGTCGCGGGAAAATGGCCTTCTTTCATCGCACATTGCCCCGATCCATCGGACGGGAAATTATCCCATCTCGATGGCCTCAACCTGTCTCGGGGATGGATGCTCGATGCCATCGCAGATGGACTTGGAGAATATCCACCTGGCATCGAGAAAATTGCACGGGAACACGAGGTGGCAGGGGTCGCTGGAATTCACCCGGAGCATTACTCGGGCTCTCACTGGCTCGCTTCGTTCGCAATGTATCTGATGACAAGACGATGGAAACTCACCGAGTTGAGCTAGGCCTCGGTCTGCATCTCTTCCCACTCTTCGATGGTCATCTTGATCTCCCGGGCTTTCGAACCCTTGAAGGCTCCGACGATCCCCTGCTCGGTCATGGCATCCATCAGACGTGATGCTCGGGTATAGCCGATTCCAAGTCTTCGCTGCAGCAAGGTGGTCGAGCCACGTCCCGTCTCCAGGATGACTCGAACCCCCTCGTCGAAGAGTTCGTCTTCCACGGCCGCGACACCATCATTTCTATCGGGGCGACCTTCGAGGAAGGTATCGATCTCCTGGGAAAACTGAGGTTTCGACTCCTTGCGAAGATGCTTCACGATCTTTTTCAACTCCTTGTCGGAGATGAAGGTGCACTGGGCTCGGATCAGATCGGATGCATCGGGAGGGAGGTACAACAGATCGCCCATGCCGAGCAATTTCTCGCCACCGATACGATCGAGGATGGTTCGAGAATCGATCCTGCTGGCCACCTTGAAACAGATCCTCGCCGGAAGGTTGGCCTTGATCAGACCGGTAACGACATCAACCGATGGGCGCTGAGTCGCGAGAATCACATGGATACCCACGGCGCGAGATTTCTGTGCCAACCGGATGACGGTGGTTTCCACATCCTTGGCACTCGACATCATCAAATCGGCCAGTTCGTCGATAATGATGACGAGACAGGGCAATCGCTCGGGTAACTGATCGGCCTCTTCGTGACTGATTTTCTTGGCCACTCGGTCGTAGCGCTCGTGTGGATCCTGCTCGTTGTACTCCAGCAGGTTACGGACTCCCGCTTTCGAGAAGAGTTCGTATCTCTGGTCCATCTTTCGGACCAACCACTCCAGAGCTGCCGGCGCCTTTTTCATGTCCGTGATCACCGGAGTGAGAAGATGGGGGATATTCTCGAAGACTGCGAATTCGACCATCTTCGGATCGACGAGGATCAACTTCAGTTCATCGGGCGATCTCGTCATCAACAACGATGTGATGATCGCATTGATGCAGACAGATTTGCCCGAACCCGTAGACCCCGCGATGAGCAGGTGAGGCATTCGCGCCAGATCCTCGACGATGGGTTCACCCGCGGCATCTTTTCCGAGCAGAATTGGAATCCGGGGCTCGGAATCATGGAAAACACGACTCTGGAGAATCTCTCTCAGGACCACAACCTCGCGTTGTTTATTGGGAACCTCGATCCCGACCGTTGGCTTGCCCGGAATCGGGGCCACAACCCGCACGCTCTGAGCTGACAGTGCCATCGCGAGATCATCGGAGAGACTGACGACCTTGTGTACCTTGATACCAGCATCGAGACTCAACTCGTACTGGGTGATCACCGGACCCCGCTGTATGTTGGTAACACGGGCATCGATCTTGAAGGACTTCAACTTCTCTTCGATACGGGTGGCGACAAGATTGAGTTCTTCCTTACCCTCCTCGTGATCAACAACTCCAGGCTCCTCGAGAAGCGCGATGGGCGGTAGTGAATAGACTCCATCGAAGGTGAGTTGCTCCTCTTCGAACGAGATCGGCACCTCTTCTTGCTCAGGCCCGAGCCGGATGGTGCGCTCGGGAACCTCCTCTTCTTCTTCTTCGTCTTCGTCGTCTTCTTCCTCGTCCTCGTATTCTTCGTCTTCGTCGTATTCTTCCAGTTCCTCGTCGTCCTCGTACTCCTCTTCTTCGTCGGGATCACCGAGCAAGAGTTCCTTCTCTTCGTCGGTCACTTCGGGATCTCCGGACCCGGCCACCTTCTTGATTTTCGAACCAGCTGCCTGAGATGCGGTTCCGATGGAACCCGCGACCTTGCGAACCATCCCGGGAGTTTTCTGGCCCATCCCGGCGATAGCATTTCCGGCGAACGCCAGAGTTGATCTCAACATCTGAGCCACCGGCATTCCGGTCGCGAACATCAGGCCCAGCACCAGAGCAAGGAAAGAGAAGATGGTCGTTCCCGTGACCCCGAAGGCATCGAAGGCCATCTCTCCGAAGAACATCCCTATGACCCCACCCTTGTAGCCGGATCCAGCAATCAGCGCCGTCTCGGTGAATCGGTACTCGAGGAAACAAATCGCGCAGACGACCAGGCCCAGCCCCATGATGCGCAGCCACCAGGATTGAAAGCGGACGTGGAACAGTAGTAATCCGGCCCAGATCGCATAGACCAGTGCCAGCAGGAAACTGGCGACAGGGCCGAAAACATCGAAGTGCAGGCCAGCGATGAAACTGCCGAACTGTCCGCATGCATTGTCGAGACTGCGGCCCTGCGCGACGAGATATTCGCTGTAGAGCGCAACGAAGAAGAAAGCGGTCAGCGCCAGCAATGCCAACGCCCCGGCTTCCCGGGCCAGACCTACAGATTTCAAACTGGCGCCCCCACGACGTTGACGCCGGTTTCGATTTGAGCTCATCACTCCCCGTTGAAGGCACGGCCGCAGCGGCGAGAAGCGACCTTCGTGCCAATGAACTCGACGATTTTCACAGCCAGATCTCTCTTGGTGATATCTGGCATCGGGATCGCCGGCTCCCCCGGCTCCAGCCAGACGTAATCCCCCATGGCCACGCCCAGGTTGTCCGGCGTGTTGCAAAGTACCAGATCTAGACGTTTGTTCACGGCCTTTCGCCGTGCTTCTTCCTCATGGTGGTCCGTCTCGAGGGCAAATCCGACCAGAACCCGTGGTCCCCGTTCATCTTCCTTCTCGGCACCTCTTGCTGCCAGAACATCGGGATTGGGAACCAGTTGCAGATCCCATCGATCGTCTGACTTCTTGCGTTTTCCGGTGATCGGCTCGGCCGGGCGATAGTCACAAACTGCGGCGGTAGCGACCAGTACGTCAACTCGAGGCCACAGTTCCACGGCGATCTTTTCCAGATCACAGGCAGTCGTGAAAGGGTGGTGGATCACTCCATCGGGAGCCGGCTGGTGCACCGGACCAAGCGCCAGGTGGACCTCCCAGCCAGCCGTCACGGCAACTTTTGCCACCTCGATTCCCACGGTTCCACTGGCACCATTACTGAGAAATCGAACCGCGTCGATGGGCTCCCGGGTCGGCCCCGCAGTGATCAGCAGGACCGGTCGATTCAAGAGAGTTCCCTCGTCTCGATCAGACCCGACACGACCGCATCGATCTCATCGAGATCTGCGAGCCGCCCGGGCCCCGTCGACCCACAGGCCAGATGGCCGGTGGCGGGTTCGACGACATGGATGCCACGCTCCAGCAAGATCCTGACATTCTCCTGCAGGGCAGGATTTTGCCACATCCGATCATTCATCGCCGGACACACCACCGTGGGGCCATCCCAGGCCAGTGCGGTGAGACAAACCACATCGTCACCGAATCCATGGGCCAGACGAGCGATGTGATCCGCGCTGGCAGGAGCGATCACCAGGACATCCGCATCATCTCCTGCACCGATGTGTTCTGGACGTTCATGGGTACCGATCGGATGCCAGATCTTGGAAATCACCTCCGTGCGAGTCACCGCCTCGAAAGTGAGAGGTTGAATAAATCGGCACGCAGCAGGTGTCATACGAACCCGAACTGTTGCCCCACGCTGTACCCAACGCGAAGCGAGGTCCACCGCCTTGTAGGCAGCAACACCTCCGGTAACACCGAGGATAATCTTGCGGGTTTCCCAATTCATGGCATCGTTCATGGAAGATCACGGTGCGACGCGTGAAAAACACGCGCCGCACCGTCTCCGTCATTCGTTGGTAGGATTCAGGAACTGCGAGAGTTCCTTGATCCGCTCCTCCTTGACCTTCTTCAGGTCAGAGCCATAGACCTCTTTCTCTTCACCCTTGTCGCCATCTCCGGAAAGTTTGCGAGCATCGGAAAGGAAACTGGTCTCGGTAACTTCGAGTTCTGCAAGTACAATTTTTTCCTGCAGAATTTCCTGAATCACGATTTCTTGCAGATCAGTGGATTCGATCTCGACGAGAGGACGAGCCCCTCGTTTCAGTTCCACGATGCGTTTCTGCATCAAAGAAGTGAGCTGGAGTTTCCCGCCCGTTTTCAGAACGAGTTCGTCTTCGATATCAACATCCAGCACTAGTGCCTCCATTCCAGATCCAGTGCTCGGGAAGCGCTGAATCCTCGATTCTTGATCAATTTTCACCCCTGCGAGTCAACTCCTCCTCGATGATCGAGGCGACTTCCTCGACCGTATCGTCGAGCACTCCGTTGACGACGCAGTGGTCGTATCCATCCTTCTGTTCCATCTCCGAGAGCGCATTACGCAATCGCAGATCGACCATCTCTTCATTCTCGACACCGCGCATCTCGATTCGACGCCGCAGTTCCTCGAGCCCTGGAGGCTCCAGGAAGATCTGCAGGGTATCGACTCCGTCCTGGCGCAACTTCCGGGCGCCCTGGACATCGATGAGTAGCAGTACCGCCCTCGACTGGACGAGTTGCTGATCGATGCCATCGCGTGGACTTCCGTAGAGATTCCCGTGTACCTCGGCGTACTCCAGGAATCCCCCTTCCTCGACGCGCTGATCGAAACGGGCACGATCGAGGAACAAGTAATCCACTCCATCTTGCTCCCCTGTTCGGGGAGATCTCGTCGTGGCAGTGATGGCCCGGACGTATCCGGCCTTCTCCTGCAACCCCTCGCTCACCACGGTCTTTCCGACCCCGGAGGGTCCAGAAAGCACTACCAGGATTCCGCGAGCGGTCACCGCACCGCCCCCTTTTCTTGATCCCCCACCAACGGTGGGATTCTTCATTCGATGTTCTGTGTCTGCTCTCGCAACCGATCGACCTGGACCTTGATCTCGACCACCGTGTGGGCGAGATCATGCCGAGGTAACTTCGAGGCCATCGTGTTGGCCTCACGAAACATCTCCTGGGTCAGGAAATCGAGACGACGACCGACTCGACCACCCCCCAGGATGACCTTGCGATACTCGATGAGGTGGCCCCGTAACCGGGTCAACTCCTCCGTGATGTCTGAACGCTCCGCTAGAATCCCGATCTCGCGAGCAAGATCCTGGGGATCGAGATCAACTCCGATCGGCTCCACCCACTGACGGATCCGCTCATGGAATCGTTCACCTAACCACTGCATCGCCCCGGGAAGAGCCTCTTCGAGTTCACCGATACCCTTCTCGACACAATCGAGGATGCGGTTGAACTCCTCGAGTAACCTCTCGCCTTCGTTCTGCTGCATCTGCCGCAAATCTGCCACTGCATCCTCGAGGGCATCCATCAGTACACCGTTCGATTTTTCGTCGACCTTGTACCCGAGACCATCCTGTCCCTGGAGCAGGATCGCATCAGAGATCTTCACCTCCTGGCCTGGAGCCATCTCGTCGCGCAGGGCACAGAGTCTGTCGTAGTTCCTCTTGATCTGCTCGAATCCGCAATTGTCGGCTCCCTCATCGGCGTCTTCCAGCTGGATCGAGAGGGAAAGAGATCCGCGCTCGATATTCTCCCTCAGGTAGTTGTCGATCTGCCACTGGAGCGAAGAGAAGGAATCGGGGAGATGGGAGGCAACCTTGAGATATCGGTGATTCACCGACCTCAACTCCACTTTCACCCGGACATTACCCGCTTCACGGGATCCGGATCCGAAACCCGTCATGCTGCGCAGACAATCGGTCAATTACCGCTTCCCCCGTCATCGGTCGAGGTGCCCGAACTGTTCGCATCGCCTACACCATCGTCCGCGGCGTCATCGTCTGTGGCAGCATCGTCTACTGCACCATCGTCTGCGGCATCGTCACCCGTGATGCGAACACCTACGATCCCTTCGCCGGTGACAGGATCGACGATCGTCACACGCTCATCTCCGCCAATTGCATCGCCAATCCCCACTCCTCCCGGTACCAGGGCACCGACGGAGTTCTCGATCGGATCTGACTTGAGGCGAGAATCATCCCGCTCTTCGCGAGCCATCAGGCCTACCGTGATGCAAAGCACAAAGAACGCAACGGACAGATACATGGTGAAACGAGCGATGCCGCTGGTCGCACTGGTCCCCAGCATCTGTGTCTCGCCACCGAGTCCAAAGGCTCCGGAGAGCCCGGCCTGCTTCGGTTCCTGGATCAGGATCACTAGCCCCAGCAGGACCGTCACGACTCCCAGTAGAATCATCAGAAAGGTCACCATCGCTTCACCTCATCTGCAGAGCAGCATCTCGACGTGTCACGCCGATGCGATTCCCGCTTCCAGAATCTCCAGGAAACTCGCCGCATCCAGGCTCGCTCCCCCGACCAGGGCCCCATCAACCACATCGAGATCCAGCAAGGATCTCGCATTCTCTGGCGTCACGCTTCCACCGTAGAGGATCGGAACCGCTTCCGATTCCGCTCCCCGTTTCTGCTGGAGCAAATCCCGGAGTTGCTGATGCACTTCTGAGACCTGCTCCACCGTCGCGGTTCGGCCCGTTCCGATGGCCCACACTGGCTCGTAAGCAACCGCGTACTGTTCAGTTTCATGCAATAGCGAGAGGCCCGCTTCGAGCTGGCGTGAAACCACCTCGAAAGTACGATCCTCATCGCGTTCTTCCAGCGTTTCTCCGATGCAGAGCATCGGGCAGAGGCCCTCGCCGGCAGCAGCAGCCATCTGTCGTGCAACACCCTCGTCGGTCTCTCCGAAGAGAGTCCTCCGCTCCGAGTGCCCCACCAGAGCCCAGCGGGCTCCGAACTGACGCGCCAGCGCAGCGCCAACTTCGCCGGTGTAAGCACCGGCAGGTCGATCAGAGATCTGCTGCATACCGATCTCGATGACACCGGAGTCCGGAAATCCATTGCCGATGCACTCGACACCATCGTCGGACATCAGCCAACCCAACCAGGGGGCCGGGGGGAAGATGACCACCTTCACCGTCGAATTCGCTCCGACGGCTGATTTCCGGGACATCGTACCCGCAGCGACCTCTCGCCAGAGAGATTCGCCCAGATTTCGATCTGGATTGTGCTTCCAGTTCCCCGCGATGATGGTCGGTCTGTCCACGCTTCTCCCCGGGCCAAACCCGATCCGGCGGTCGAGAACGGTGCGCCGAGACAGCCTGGATCAGAACTAGCGCCAGATCCGGGCGCAAGAAGGGAGGTTATCAATCCCCCTGGACTTCGTCAACCTGTTACAGTGAAAGGAGTTCCGTCAGGAGCGAGGGGGCTTCAGAGGCCTCACCTCGACCTCCGAGATCACGGTCCCTGGCGGAGCCTCCAGGATCGCTGCAACGACCCGTGCAACCTCCCCTGCTGGCACTCCTGAGCTCTCCTGGGCCTCGATAGAGCCCGGATGGACCAGCGAGACACGGATCCCCTCATCCCTGAATTCATGGAATATCGACCGGCTCCAGCCCACCAGTCCATGTTTTGCGGCAGCATAGGCCGATCCGCCCGGCAACGGCTGAATCCCGGAAATCGAGGAGATATTCACCACCGATCCACCTCCAGATCGCCTCAGATGGGGTATTACCGCGTGAGTGGCATGCACTGCACAGAATAAATTCTGCTCGATGACGCTGCGAAATCGAGCGGGATCGAGTTTTTCGAAGCGACTGCGCAGCACTTTTCCGGCGTTATTGACCAGTGCATCGACACCTCCGAGGTCTGCGGCCAACTGGTCGATGGCCAGCCCGGCGGCGGTCGAATCGGTCAGATCCACCGCAACTGAAGTGGCCGCCGCCCGGGAGCGAACCGCCTCCGAGAGCCCCGCTTCATCTCGAGCCAGGATTCCAACCTGCCAGCCATTGCCTGTCAGATGACCGGCTATGGCAAGACCGAGACCACGACTCCCACCTGTCACGATGACCCTGCGATCCAACGGTCCCCCTCTCCCCTGCACTGCCGGAAATGCCAGTGCAGGGTACACTATCCAACTTCCAGGAAGGAGTCGGATGGCGTTTCCCTTCGGACTCGGCAGTCGATCGATCATCGGAGTCGTGCATCTAGGTCCACTTCCTGGAAGTCCACGATGTCACGAATCCAGGGACGCGATCCGCCAGCATGCCCTCGGCGATGCAGAAGCCCTGCTGGAAGGAGGCATCGACGGAATCATCGTCGAGAACTTCGGTGATGCCCCGTTTCTTCCTGCCGGTGTCGAATCCTCGACTGTTGCCGAGATGAGTGTCATCGTGGCCTTGATTGTCGAACTCGCCAAACAGGTTCCGGTCGGTGTGAATGTACTGCGAAACGATGCTCAGTCGGCGCTGGCCATTGCAGCCGCCACCGGCGGTCGTTTCATCCGCGTCAATGTACACACATCGGCAATGCTCACCGACCAGGGCTGGATCAGTGGCAGGGCCCACGAAACTCTTCGACAGCGAAAACTCATCGATGCGGGTTCCATCTCCATCGCCGCCGATGTAGGCGTGAAACACGCTGCCCGATCGAACGACTACGATGCCGGTAATGCCGCCATCGAAACGGTCGATAGAGGGCTCGCAGATGCGGTGATCGTGACCGGAAAGTCGACGGGGGATCCTCTCGATCTCGATGAGTTGCAACAGGTGCGCAAGGCAGTTGCCACGACACCGCTACTGGCCGGCAGTGGCGTCGATGAGGACAATATCATCCAGACCATGGAGTTCGCGGATGCGGTGATCGTCGGAACCTCGTTGAAGATCGATGGCGATGTGGAGCAACCGGTGGATGTGGCTCGCGTGAGAAGCCTGGTCGCGAGGGTGCGCGGCTAGAGATCTGGCAGATTCGTCTTCTCGAGGCTGCCGCCCCCATCGATGAGCATTCTGGCCACCCGCTCGACGAGGGCCTTCACTCCTGCGGTTTTCTCGACCGGAGTATGAAGCTGGCAACGAACCACCGTGCTGGTCTTTTTCTGCTCCACGACGATCATGAAACGTTGAGTGACTCCCAGTTCGATCACTAGCGCCAGAACCAGCAACTGGGTTCCGTCTGATCTCAGATAGGCCCCCTGGAGGTTCCTCACAGCGGATCCCAGCACCTCCTGTTGGGGCTCGAATCCTCTCCAGATCTGCTCGAGGGAAGGGGCTCCCGTGATGACGGCATGGGGCATCGCCTCGCTCCTTTCCGGCAGACGTTGCCGCCTGTCCCGTGTCTGATTATCGTGAGTCGCGGATACCGATGGCAAGCGAGACAATCTCAACTCTGAGGAATACGGAGATTCCGCTAGATGAACATTCCCTCCGATGGCTACATCCTGATGATAGAAACCAGTCAACGCAATGGATCCGTTGCGCTGGGGACCTACGATGGGAATCTCCGGGATGAAGAACTGTTCAGCCCCGGACTGGTACATGGAAAAGAACTGGTGCCGAGGATCGACACCCTGGTGACGAGAAATGATGCGAAGTCTCAACTGGCGGTGGTCGCGGTCAGCAGTGGACCGGGGTCGTTCACAGGAATCAGAATCGGGGTTTCCGCAGCAAAGGCGATCGCCTGGTCGCTCAAGATCCCGGTGCTCGGAATTTCATCTTTCGACGTCATCGCAGCCAACATCGAGGAGCACGGAAAGTGGGGAGTGCTGCTCGATGCCGGCAGCGGAGATCTGGACCTGGCCCTGTTCGAGGTCAGTGGAGACAAAACGCTGCGCCTGGACCAGGATCGGGCGATCGATAAGGAAGATCTGGCCTCGTTCGTCGAACCGGGGATCGGTTTCATCGGTTCAGGTTCCAGGAGGACCGATTTTCCTGCAGGATTGAAGACCGGCCCCCAGCAATGGGACACCCCACGAGCCAGTCGGGGACTGGAGATTGCAATTTCCCAGGTACGTCAGATCGTCGAGGGAAGTCCAGCCCCTCCCGGCTGGGAACAACCGCATCTCCTCAACCCCCGGTATCTTCGCGTGAGTCGTGCCGAAGAGGTCAGGCGTCGTCGAATCGAAGGAGAGGAACGGGCATGAAACCTGAGCGTGCCTGGGCAACCATCGATCTCGATGTCATCGCGAACAATCTCGAACTTCTCCGTCAACGCTTACCCGACAAGAAGTTTCTCGCTGTAGTCAAAGCCGATGCGTACGGACATGGTTCAATTCCGGTTTCGAAACGCCTGGAGCAGGAAAACATCGATTTCCTCGGTGTAGGGACCTGCCGGGAGGCGCTCGATCTCCGTGAGTCAGGGATCACAACTCGAATCCTCGTACTGGGCGCGCTGGTCGAACCTGAACTGGATCGTCTCATCGATCAGGAGATTTCCGTCACCATCCACTCTCCGGGTCGGATCGAAGTCCTCGGCAAAACAGCGCTCACGATGGGACGAGAGCTCGGAGTCCATCTACTGGTCGATACAGGCATGTCGAGGCTCGGAGTGAGCCCCGCTCAGGCGGTCGCTCATGCCCGTAACATCGCTCACTGTGAAGGACTTCGTTTCGAGGGGATCGGCACCCACCTCCCCACCCCCTCGGATTCCTCGGAGGTTTTTCGTCAGAGAGAAATTCTGCACGAGATTGTCAAGGATCTCGAAAATCTGCGGATCAGACCCCTGCTGGTGCACATCGATGCTAGCGAGGCAGCGCTGAGATATCCCGACCCGGACGCGGAAATGGTGCGTATAGGGGGAGCGCTCTACGGCTTCTTCAATCATCTTCCCGGCGGAGCAGGACTCGAGGCCGCGCTCTCCCTTCACAGCCAGATCGTCTACCTGCGAGATCACCCCGCGGACCATCCGGTAGGTTACAACGCTACTTACACAACTACTCGCAAATCAAGACTGGCAACGGTACCCATCGGCTATCACGATGGATTCCCCTCGACCCTGTCGAATCGTGGTCAAGTGATCATCCGCGGGCAGCGTGTTCCGGTAGTGGGTCGGGTGACGATGGATTACACCGTCATCGATGTCACCGATGTCCCCGGTACCGTTGTCGGTGATGAGGTGACCCTGATCGGATCCGACCGAAACGAACGTATTGAAGCCGAGGAGATCTCCCGGTGGTGCGGAATCCTACCCTACGAGGTGACCTGCCTCCTGGGCAGAAGGATCAACAGACACCATGTCGCAACGATCTCCAGAGAACTCGAACTGGAAGGGAGGTAAGCAGATGGATGATTCTACAGATCACCGCACTGCCACCGTCTCCTACCCCCTTCCCATGGGTAGGAAAAAGCCGACCAAGACCAGGATTCGCGCTCGACTGCGTCGCATCCTTCTGTTCGTACTCATCATTCCCCTGGCATTTGCAGGAGTCACATTCTGGATCGGATCCTGGATCCTGAGTCCCGAGCAGATGACCTATCGCGCTCGAACTCTCCTGGCAGATCGCCTATCGACCGGCTTTGATGTCGACGACGTCAAGTGGAACTGGCCTGCGAGCATCGAGGTCAACAATCTGGTGATCTATCCGCCGCACGGAAGCCGCTATGCAGAGTTGATCAGAATCTCTCATCTCGATATCGATTTGAATCCCTGGGCTCTCATTCTTGGTAAGACTCACATCGAGAGGGTAGAGATCTCGGGATCAACGATGGTCCTGGAACGAGATCATCTCGGAAACCTGACCATTCTCGATGTGATGAGAGACGCGATCGCCCCCGTACAGGGGCCCTCCCTTTTGCCCGAAGATGATACGAGTCCCATCGCTGCAATCGCCCCACCCGAGTTGATCATCTCGGACCTGAGCGTGGAAACCTGTCCCGTGACGATTGCCCACAGCCCGGACGGCTTACATGTCTCCAGTCTTCGACTCGAGGTTTCCTCCGACGATCCTGAACTGTGGAAACTTGAAGGTGTCGCCTTCGACAGTTCTGTGCGCAGTATCCGTCTCGAAGGTGGAGGCAGGCTCTCGATGGGAGATTTCGAACTGAGCCTCGACATCGATCGTATTCAACTCGATGAACATCTCAGAGAGCGAATTCCACCAGCACTTCGACTGGTCTGGGACAATTACCATCCGACTGGAGTAGCGAGCCTGAAACACACATTGGTGTTACGAGATGCCCAGCCGATCAGAAATTCTACCGAGCTTACCATCTCTGAGGGCTCGTTCAGATTCGAGGAACCCGACATCCTCGTCGATCAACTGTCTGGAAAACTGGAGATCACACCGGAGGCCATCTCCTTCCGGGATCCTCTCGTCGGGAATTTCTTCGGTGCCCAGGCGTTCCTCTTCGGAGAAATCAAACTGGACGCCTTGAAGCCCGGAGCAAGCGAACTCGAACTCGTAATCGACGGTCTCGTCTTCGAGCCACGAATTCATGATGTACTCCCCGAGGCGATCCAGATGGTCTGGAACAGGTTTTCTCCTTCTGGAAAGTTCGGTCTGCGAGTTTTAGTGGCCGGTGAGCAGTACCCTCCCTCCATCAAGGAGATGAGGGTGGTCCTTGCTGGAGTGGATGGCAGTTACTCCGACTACCCATATCCTCTGCGAGATTTGCATGGCGAAATCCGTTATTTCGATGGCCAGATCGAGTTGGACGTCTCGGGCGGAATCGCCGGGGAGCCGATCAGGGCTCGAGGCAACTTCCAGGTGGAGCCACTCGGAGAAAGTCATCTCGTCATCGAGGGCAAGTCCCTACCTCTCGATGATCGTGTACGGACAGCGCTCGGAGATCGCTTTTCAAACATCTTCGATCTCTATTCACCTCGAGGAAATTCAGATCTTCGCATCGAACTCGAACGGCAAACCACCGGTGACCCTCTCGATCTGAGGATCGTCATGGATCCCAAAGGAGCCAGTATTGCGCACCAGGCGTTCCCCTATCGAGTTCATGATCTCACAGGTCGAGTCATCTTCGAACTCAGTCAAGGGAAGGTCCTGTTTCAGAATCTCGCAGGCAGACACGGCCCGAGCGAACTGGCACTTCTCGCCGGGTTGATCGAATACGAGGGAGGCCAACTCGTACGGATGGAAATCCCCATCGAGAGTCCAAGGCTTGTCCCCGATGAAGAACTCATCTCGGCTTTGCCGGCAAATGTTTCGGACCGGCTACGTTCTCTCGACCTCATCAGGGGTGGAGGGTCGCTCGATACCGTCGTCGAATTTCGCTCTGACGAGAACACACCCTTTGATATCTACGTCCGTGCTCGGATCGCTGATCCGGTGCGGTTGCGTTATCACAAACTTCCATACCCGCTGGTATTTCACCAGGGACAGGTGGTTTTCTCGAGCACCGAAGGACGAATTCGCCTCGATGAATTGAGAACCGATCCAGAGAGTTCACCCATCGTGACCGTATCTGGTGAAATCGGACCTGATGATTCCATCGAAAACCAGTCGCCTTCTAGCGACACTACGCTTCTCTCGATGAATCTGACCATCATGGAAGGATCCGATGGCAAAGGACTGCTCCTCTCTGATGATCAACTGGTCCAGAATCTGCCGCCCGACCTGAAGAACTTCTTCAAGAAGATGCAACTCGCAGGAAGTGTCTCGGGGCGGATCGATGTCGTTTACCGTTATCTGAAAAACGAACTGAACGAACCGATCGAAATCGTTGAATACGACGTTCAGGGAAAGCTGGAAGAGGGTGTCTTCGACTTTGCCATCCGTGCGGAGGAACTGTCTGCAAACTTCGTGATTCACGGTGGAATCCAACCCGGACAAGGGCATACATTCTCCGGCCAACTCTCCGATGGTGATTTCCGTTTCTCTCGTTTTCAAGCAATCGTTCCTTCGACTCGAAACCTCAGTTTCACCTACGGAATCGACCACCCTCGAATTGCCTTCCAGGATGATCAAGAACAACAAGAGGACCCTCCCTCGCAATGGCTCAGAAGTCGGCTACCCGCGGACCGATCCAAGTTGTTCCAGGCTGAACTGGGACCCTGTGAAATCTACGGAGGACCACTGGATGGGTTCTTCTTCGCTGATCTTGGTCAGGAGCATGGAAGCTTCGCCGGAGAAGCGATTCTCAGCGATGTGAATCTCTCGCTCGGGTCGGAACTCTTGTTTGGCAAGAAGGGAGTCCGGGGAACCGCTCGGGGGACGGTTCAGGTGGAAGGCGTGGTGGGTTCAGCCGAATCGATCATGGGCAGCGGTGAGTTTTCGATCCGAAAAGGATTGCTGGCGCAGATTCCACTTCTTGCCGGTGCGATCATCAATCCTTTCGAGGGACTCAACCGCAACAACAATAAGATCAGGGAAGCCGATTGCCACTTCTCGATTCATGATCAGGTCTTCGATTTCAAAGGCATGGGTTCGATCAAGTTGAGAAGCGAAACCGGTAGGATTCTTGGCAGGGGAACCCTGGCCTTCAACAAGGTCCTGAATCTGGTGATGGAACCGCAGACTCTCGGAGGAGCGCCACTTCTGTCCGACATCGCAAATCGGCTTCTCCGATTCCGGATTCGTGGAACCCTGGACGATCCAAAACTGAACTCCAGAAGGGAAACGCCCCCTCGTGGCAATTGAGAACCACATCCAGCGATCACGACAATCATCAACACAGCACTGTTATGGAACCGTCTCAGAGGCCAGGATGGCAGCGGAGGAAACCGATGAAATCAGATGAATCACCTAGACCTCGCAGGCTACCGGTCCAGATCATCCTGGTCCTTTGCCTTTTCGTACCGATGCTGGTCAGTTCTTTCCCGGATCCATCTCAATCGGTACCCGGGGTACGGATCCCTGGTGAAGTAGCCAGCGGTATCAACCAGAGTGCCCGTTCACTGCTGAGTGCTCTGTCTCAGGAGCAACGAGAGAAAATTCACTTCAGCGCCACTCCAGGGGCCGGAGGAAGTGAAGCGCTCTCCAACTGGTCATATTTCCCGGGTGAGCGACCAGGATTGAAACTGAATGACATGACTGCGCAAGAACGAGTTCTTGCTCAACGCCTGGTGAGAAGCGCTCTTTCCGATACGGGTCACCTGAAATGGAACGCCATCGTGGCACTCGAAGATGTATTACGAATGATGAGTGCTCGAGATAATCGTTCTGGTAAACCTGATCCATCTCGAGATCCTGGACTCTACACCTTCGCCATCTTCGGCGATCCCGCTGCTGATGCTCCCTGGGGGTGGCGTGTCGAAGGACACCATATTTCCATCAAGTTCCTGCTCGAAGGTGATCGGGTGCTCTCCTCCACGCCCGCTTTCCTGGGTGCCGCTCCGACAGTGCCCCTGATGGGCCCCAATACCGGAACGGAAATCCTCGACGAGGAAGAAGAACTGGCGCTCGCCCTGATGAAATCACTATCTCCAGAACAGAGGGAGATCGCCATCCAGCAGGGTGGACTCCCCCGAGATGTCGTGACCGGACCGGGACATCCAGGTACACCCGATGCCGTGGGTATCCGTCTCGACAAACTGGATTCATCCCAGAAGATCCTGCTCGATACCCTCATCGATTCTCATCTCGGAATACTGAACTCCCCCATCGAAGAGGCAGAAAAAACCCGTATCACCGATGCAAACATCGATGAGATTCGATTCGCATGGTGGGGACCACTCGACAAGGAAATGCGTCACGCATACCGGATCCAGGGCCCGACCTTCGTCGTAGAACTGGTCCGGACTGCCGGAGACCCGGGACATGTGCACATCGTCAGGAGAGATCCCGATCGAGATCTGGATGGTTCTCCGCTTCTTCAGCATCTCCAACAGGCGCACGGCGAATGAATCATGCCGGCGCCGCTCGACTGAGGATCGAATTCGTTTCATCATGTCGGGTTCAGGGAGGATTTGATGGCGTCAAAAGTCAACGCTGAAGCCCTCGTCGAATGTGTACCCAACATCTCGGAGGGGCGCGACCGACAGAAGATCGATCTCATCGTGGCTGCGGCTGCAACAGTGAAAAATGTCGATGTCCTGGACGTCGATCCGGGTTCTGAAACCAACCGTACAGTGATCACCCTGGTGGGGCCTCCCGACCCGATCGCCGAAGCCGCGTTTCGGCTGGTAGAAAAGGCTGCAGAACTCATCGACATGAGTTCGCACCAGGGCGCTCACCCGCGCCATGGAGCCACCGATGTTTGCCCCTTCATTCCCGTCAATGGAATCTCGATGGAACAGTGCATCGAGATCGCCAGAGCGGTTGGAAAGCGAATCGGTGAAGAACTGCAGATTCCGGTCTATATGTACGACCGCGCGGCACTTCGCGAAGATCGGATGTCACTGGCGGACGTTCGAAGGGGTGAATACGAGGCACTCCACGAGAAGATGACAGATGAACAATGGAAGCCGGATTTTGGGCCAGCCCGATTCCTGCCCGGCCCAGGGGTCGTCACCGTTGGAGCCCGCGAGTTCCTGATCGCTTACAACGTGAATCTCAACACTCGCGACAAGAGTCAGGCCAACGATCTTGCCATGGAAATTCGCGAGAAGGGTCGGGCAGTACGGATCAATGCACGCACCCCTTACTATTCGAGTGGACAGTTACTTCGTTATCAAACCGTTGAAGGTATCTGGCCATCGGGGATCACGGCGGAGATCTTCTCGACTCGTGAAGAACTCGATCAGCACCTTCATGACCATGGCACCTCACTCGATAAGGAAGCCACTTTTTTCGGGCAAGACCCGTCTGCGCTCGACGGTGAGATGGTGATGAAACGGGGCAGGTTCGAACATTGCAGGGCTGTCGGCTGGGTGATCCCCGAATACGGTCGAGCTCAGATCTCCATCAATCTCACCGATTTTCATGTAACCAACATGCATCATGTATTTGATGCCTGCCGCCAACTGGCGGAGGATCGAGGGCTCATCATCACCGGCTCCGAACTGGTGGGCGTGACCCCTTACCCGGCCATCCGTGCCAGCGGAGAACATTACCTCTCGAACCAGGGTTCGAGTCGGGGGATTCCTGTTCAGGACATCATCGCGACCGCCGTTCAATCCCTGGGCCTCTGCGACATCTCGAACTTCGATCCAGAACGCTCGGTGATCGGGTTACCTGCGACCAAGGGTCCTCTGACGTCCCGGACGGTTGACGAATTCGTCGACGAAGTCTCGCGCGATTCGCCCGCTCCCGGGGGTGGCTCCATCGCGGCCCTGGCTGGATCTCTCGGAGCGGCGCTCTCCTCGATGGTGGCCAACCTGACCTTCGCCAAGCGCAAGTACCGCAAACGGCGGGAAGAGATGGAGTCGATCGCCATCGAGGCTCAACGGCTCAAAGATGATCTTCTGCGTGCCGTGGACGAGGATACGGAAGCCTTCGAGGGCGTGATCGCGGCGCTGCGTCTTCCCCAGGGCACCCCCGAACAGGAGAAAACCCGGGCTGTTGCCATCGAAGCGGGTTATCGCCATGCCATCGAGGTGCCTCTAAATAGCGCCGAATTATGCCTCGAGGTGATGAGACTGGCACTCAAGGGAGCACATAGAGGTCTTCCTGCGGCGGTCACCGATGCCGGCACAGCCGTCTGGATGGCCAGGGCCGGATTCGAAGGTGCGATTCTCAACGTTCGGATCAATCTCGCTGAAATCAAGGATGAGAAGTGGCGCTCAGCCATCGAGGAGCGGATCCTACTGCTACGAAAAGACGCTGAGAGCCTGTTGGAGCAGTGTCAGCAACAACTGGAGGAAATCCTGGGATCCTGAGGGATCTTTGGGGTAAATTCGGGGTTATCGTTACGAGACGCTGGAATTTGGTTCCCGAGCAATCCCTGCTCCGACAAGACGAGGAGAAACGATGAAGCTTGCTCTCATCATCATGAGTGTCCTGATTGTCGTCACTGGCGCCATGGCATATTCAAATCTTCAAGAAGCTAAACAATCTGGTGAACGCGCGGACCGGGTGAATAACCGCTTGCAGGTTCTTCAGGAACGTCTGGAAATTCTCGAGTCGAAACCGGATCCGACCGATGCGACTTCCTGGTCCAGTTCGACCGTCGATCCAGCAACCGGCGTCGCTACCGTCCCCGATGAAGTCGTCGCCGCCATCGCAATGCGGATTGCCCAGAACGACCTCGCACTCGGGGCTATCGCGCAGGGGATCCCTGCAAGTTCGACTTCAAAATCGGATTCTGAAGTTTCCTTCACTCCCGCCCAGTTCGACCAGGGGGTAAGAGACACCCTTGCAGCGGTGCGCGATGAAGAACGCGCTGATAGAGCGCAGAGAAATGCAGAGCGGACGATGGAACGGGCGCAGGAGCGAGCCGGTAGAATGGCCGAGCAGTTGGGCCTGACCGGTACCTTGGCCGAAGATTTCACCGTGTTGTTGACCGAACATTCAGTCGAGATGTCCACGTTGTGGAGCGATGCCCGTGGTCTGGACCTGGGTCGCGGTGAGATGAGGAACTTCTTCGAGCAAACTCGAGAAGAACAAAATGAGGATATCGAAAATCTTCTCAACGCCGACCAGTACGCCGCGTACCAGGAATTGCCTCAAGGCGGAGGCTGGGGGGGCAACTTCGGAAGACGTGGTGGTGGTAGCGGCGGAAACAACAACGGTGGTGGGAATAACAGCGGCGGCGGTGGCAACAGCGGCGACAGCGGAAACCACGGTGGAGGTGACCCCGGAGGTTATTGATGGGCTGCTTTGTCGAGGAACAGTACTTTCATACTCGGCGGTAGCGGGGCTATGATCCCCACATGCTGAAGACAGAAAAAGACTACTCCGACCCCTTCGTGCGTCAGTTGAGTCTCTTTCTCGAAAACCATGTTGGTAAATTGCGCGAGATCCTGCGCTACCTCACCACCGAAGACATTCTCGTCCATGCCATCTCCGTGATCGATAGTGCAGATCACGCCATCGTTCGCCTTATCGTCGATCGAGTCGGTACAGCGCACCAGGTGCTCCACGAAAACGGCATTCCTGTATCTGTGAATCCTATTCTCGCCATCGAAGTACCCAATGAACGAGCAGGACTACGGATGATCTGTCGCTCACTGATTCAAGCCGAGATCAACATTCACTATGCCTATCCGATGCTGACGCGCCCCCACGGCTTCGGGGTGTTCATCGTTCATGTAGACGAGAACAATACTGCCCGTCAACTGCTCATGGATGATGGATTCAAGTTACTCGACGAGAGCGATCTGGGGCTGGCCGGGGTGTAGTACGCCTCTTTCTGGACTCCATCACGTGGATGAACCATGGCTACACATCTGGAGGCAAAAAAGAAACCCTCCGGCCCGAGGAGACAGGCCGGAGGGTACGTGGGCCAAGGCCAGAGCCATAAGCCCACGGTGTCCCCCGAATCTCCCACGAAGATCCGCCAACCCGAAGGCTGGGGTCGATGCCAGCGTTTCTGCCGAAGCAGATTCAGGCGATATCCCCCGAGATCATCCTGAAATGCGCTGAAACACCTGAGAGAATTTCTTTGTAACTTCCAGCATAACCACAGGAGGATTTTGGACTAGTCCTGCAAGGTCCTGGCGGCCACGTGACAGCCGAAGTCATGACAGGAACGTTAGCAGAGGAGATGATGGTGTTTCCCCAGATGCACGAGAACTCTTGTTGGGATGATAGTCACAGTGACCGATAGCCAGGAAAGACATCATTCCAGCGGTTTCACACCCTCTCGAATCCCGTCGATGGATAGTTGAATGACATAACTGACAAGTTGGTCGATCTCCTCAGGTTTGAGAACCTGTAGCGGCATCTTTGCCTGAGCATTGTCGAAGGTTGGTTGTTTCAAGTAGCCATGGAGCCACAGGGACATCTTGTGCAACAGATCCGTTTCTTCTTCGATGGCCAGAAACAACTTCTCTCGCGCCTCGTAACGGTTGGGGTCCTCTTGACGCATCGTATTGACGTGATCGGAAAACGTGTTCATTCGCTCGAGACGCCGCACGGAAACCTGGATAAGAGGCGGCTGAAGTACCGCTCCACGACCGTCAATTTTGTGACAGAGGATGCAGCGTTTCTTGGCCACCAGATGCCCCAGTTTCGCCCTTCTCTGGAAGGCTGGGTCCTCGATCAGGGACAGGTCGGGAAGGCCCTGGGCTTGGGCAGAGGGGTCCTGTGAGGCTGTTTCATCCGGGTCTGGCTGTGGTGAGTTTGGAGTCTTGGTAGAAACTTCAGGGTCTATCCTGCCAGAGGTCCCTTGCTCGACTGTGGTCTCGACAATCGGACCGGAGTGTTGCTCCACCGGGGTTCCATTGGCCACGGCTTTTTGGTCAGGACTCTTGGCACCATCACCACAGGAGACGAGAGAAACCAGAGATACCATTATCAACAGAGGCAAGGTCCATCTCGAGAAACCCACCATGCGGAGGAATCCCTGAGTTCGGCCTGGATTCAAACCCTGCATGGGACTGCCTTCTCTCTCTGATTGAGCCTAGTGGCCATACGGTGTGGCGCAAGTCCATCAGTATCCCCTCACGTCATTCTGACCGGAATGATAGGATACCGGACCAGGAGGTGACTCGATGTCGTCACAAAGTCCCATGAATTTATGCTCCCTGACTGTGATGCTGGCTGTCCTCTTTTTCGGGTCCACTGCTGGATCGTGCGACGAAAAATTGAAGAAGGTCGAAGCTCTGGAGGCTCTCTATGAAACCGCGGCCGACAAGAGCAACCCACGAACTGCAGCGGAAGAGTTCCAAACTCGTTTCGAAACACTCGCGATGAAATTCTCCGGAACCGAGAGTGGTCTACGTGCAGAACTGTGGATCCTGCGAAGTCACTGGTGGAAACGCTCCGCCGGAACGATGGAAGAAGCGGCTGCTGGGCAAGTTCGTCGTCTCATCGCGGAATATTCCGATTCTCCTCAACTCTCTCGTATCGCGGAATTCCGTCATCTGTACGACCGTAACGAGATCAGCACCCTTATGGATGAACTCATCGAAGCCAGCCCACATGACAGGGTCGATGCCTGGGCCATCCATGCCAAGGTCTCCAGCCTACGCAGGAGCAAGGATCCGCAGGATAAAGCCCGGTCTCGCAAGAATCTGGAGTTGTTGAGGGATCGATACGGAGCGGTTCCCTTTCGCGATTCAACATTCGGTGCCATCGCGGTAGCGATGCTATCGCCCCATCCAGCTGAAGACCTGGTGGTCGGTAAGGTCGCTCCGGAAATCGAGGGTTTCGATGTCGATGGAAACAAGTTCCGGCTCTCCGACTTCCGCGGGAAGGTCGTGCTGATCGACTTCTGGGGAGACTGGTGAAGGCCTTGCCAGGCAATGTACCCGCACGAGCGGTCGCTCGTGGAGAAATACAATGAACACTTCATAATCGTCGGCGTGAATTCAGACCGAGGTCGAGATCGACTCAAGGAAGCGATGGCACGCGAGAAGATCACCTGGACTTCCTTCTACGATGGTGGCGGAACAGGTGGACCCATCGCTACCCGGTGGGGAGTTACTGGCTGGCCAACTCTCTTCCTGCTCGATGCCACCGGTACCATCCGCCACAAGGGAGTGCGCGGGGAAAAACTGGAAATGGCCATCGTGGAACTGCTCGCAGAGCAGGGAGTGGAACTTCCTGCTGATCCTCGAGAGAAGAAGCTCTAACGGTGACTTTTTCGTGCTTGGCAATCGTGGGGGTCTCTACTGGCGCCGAGATCTGCGGTCGTGGCGAACCAAACGGATCAGTGCGCCCAACATCCTGATTCCATCTCTGATCGGCCTGAGGGAACTGCGGGGGTGATCGGACCAGACCACCGGGAGTTCCTCGATAACGAGCCCATGCCTGCGTGCTGCCAGTAGAATTTCGATGTCAAAGGCAAACCCCTCTTCCTGCAACTGATCGAAGATGGGGATCAACTTCTCGCTACGGAATACTTTGCAACCACACTGGGTATCTTTCACGGGCAGACCTGTCACCAGTTGAACAACCCTCCTGAACAAGGAGCCAAGAATCACTCGTAAGATCCCCTGTGGGACATCTATTGTGGATCCTGGTAGGTGGCGTGACCCACAGGCGAGATCAGCGCCGTCCTCCACCGATCTCAGCAGCGGTATTAGCATCTGGGGTGCGGCAGAAAGATCTGCGTCGAGATAAGCAATCATGTCTCCGCGTGCGGAAAGCACTCCTCGACGAATCGCCGCACCCTTACCGCGATGGCGATCAAGACGTTCAAATCGGAGTCGATCCTCTTTTTCCAACCAGGGTGCCATGAAAGAGGAGGGATCATCGGTGCATCCATCGGAAACGATGATGAGTTCCCCATCGACCTCATCTTCCAGGAACTCCAGAACCCTCTCGAGCGTCCTCTCAAGCAGAGGTACACCGTTTCGGACCGGTATCACCACCGAGAGCACTGCTTCTCCTCTCGAACCATCATGCCGAGTTCTTGTCCTGTTTTGAGATGAGCGCACGAGCCGACCTCTCGGGCAAGCCCAGCCTTCGCTTCAGGCTCGAATATGCCGATTCGAGCAGAAGATGGGATTCTTGTTGGGAATCTGACCATTTTCCTGAAAGGCACATGGAGTGATGACTCGATCGGGAGACCGGATCGCACTGGTACTGGGAGGAGGCGGTGCTCGTGCCGCCTATCAGGCGGGCTTCGTTCGATATATCGGAAGAAGACTGCCACAATTGCGCTTCTCCATCCTCTCGGGCACATCCGCCGGCGCTATCAACGCTGCTCATCTTGCTCGCCACCAGGGATCATTACACGAAGCTGCCGAAGACCTTCGCAAACTGTGGTCTCAGTTGACGCTAAACGAGGTCTTCAATGCAGACACGGGATCGCTTGCCAAGATCGTCGCCCGATGGGGCCTTCGCCTCATCAGTGGTGGAAGTACGTTCGCACCCACCACGCGCGGACTGGTTGACACCACTCCGCTGCGGAACTTCCTCTCGCGACAGACCGATCCTCTGGACAACGGAAAAATCCCTGGGATCGAGGAAAATATCCTTCGGGGACGTCTAGACTCGCTCGCCATCACCACTACCGATTACAACACGGGGCGTTCCGTCACCTGGATTCATGGCAAGAGCGCCAATGAATGGGACCGAACCTACCGATCTGGTATCCAGACGAAGATCACACTCGATCACATCATGGCATCATGCGCCATCCCTCTGATCTTCCCGGCCATCAAGATCGGTGATGCCTGGCATGGCGATGGCGGCATTCGCCAGACCACTCCTCTCTCGCCGGTGTTGCACATGGGTGCAGATCGAATTCTCGCCATTTCCACCCGAAATCTGCCCGAGGGTGCCGAACCGCGGGAAGTTACTTCCAGTAATTATCCACCACCGGCACATGTGGCAGGAATACTGGTGAACGCAGTCTTCCTCGATGCACTCGAGTTTGATTCCGCCAATGTGCAGAGGTTCAATCGACTCCTGGAAAAACTACCTGAAGAGGATCGTTGCGGACTCCGCCCGGTTGAACTGCTCACAACCCGTCCCAGTGAGGATCCAGGAGTTCTTGCCAGTGAATTCGAATCTCGCTTACCTGGTCCCTTCCGCTTTCTCGAGCGAGGGCTGGGGACGCAGGAAACAGAGAGTCACGACTTACTCTCTCTGCTGATGTTCCAGCCAGAATACATCGAAGCTTTACTCTCTCTGGGAGAAAAGGATGCGCGGGAACGCGCTGATGAGATAATTCCTTTTCTCATCGGCGATCGCAAAGCCTCCGTCACCTCTTAGTTGCGAACAACCTGTTGTTTCAACTTATTTGTATTCTGAAGTTGAATACGAACCGCTTGCTGATTCGCATCGGGGATGATGGCGTTTCGGATGACTCCCATTCCATCCTGGTACCACATGATCGCAGATGTGCCATTACCTGTGATCGTTACAAGATTGCCATAGTGTTGAGGTAAGAGTAGTTGAATGCGTTGCTCTACATGTCCCTTGGCAGGCCTGGGCTTACCCAGCCCATCTAGACCGACGGAGATGTCATAGGTCTCCTCGATAATTTCGGATTCCCATAGTCCGACCAAACCGGGATAATCCGCGGATACAGCGACTCCACCTGCGGCTAGCCAGGCGACCATGATTCCTGAAATGGTTCCAAACAGCAGTCCTGTCAAGGATCCCTGAATCCAGATCTTCTTCATCGTTATTTCTCCTTACTCTCATGATTCTAGACAACTTGTACGGGTCTCTCCTCTGGTGTATTGGATCATGGATCAGGCCATTCGGGAAGAAAGGACCAGCTTTATCAGGGTTGCTCAACCATTCGATCTACATGACGATGTTCAGAGACGTAGATCTCAATACACGGAGGACTCATGTGCATTTCTCTCTGCTTTTTTCTGCTGCTCCTTGGAAGCTCGCCGGATGCGACTGATTTCAAATCTCGCGATCATGTAGAGACGTCGATCGCCTTCTGGAATCTGGAGAATCTCTTCGACTACGAAGATGACCCGGACAATCCAGGCGATGACGAGTTCCTCCCCGATAAGGAGTGGAATAAGGATCGATACAGTCGGAAACTCGCTCACCTGGCACGGGCTATTATTTCTCTGGATACCAACTTGCTCGCCGTCAGTGAGGTGGAGAACCGACGGGTACTGGAAGATCTGATCTCTCAATCAGTACTCGAACCGAATGGTTGGTCCATCGTGCACATCGACTCACCAGATCACCGAGGAATTGATCTTGCCCTGCTCTATCGCGATCCTTTCAAGCTCAGTGGCGAGGCAAAACTACACCCCATCGACATGGGGGGCGGAAATATTGCGACCCGTGGAGTTCTCGAAGTTCCGATGCAAGTCTGGGGAACATCCCTCCTGGTGCTGGTCAATCACTGGCCATCTCGTTATGGAGGAGCCCAGGAGAGTGCCCCGAAGCGCGCGGCGGCTGCCAGCACGGCGAGGAGTATCATCGATCGTCATCTGGCCGAAAATGCCCACGCTGACATCATCATCGTCGGTGACCTCAACGACGATCCGTGGGATGCCTCCGTACTCGGAGTACTGAAGGCTGTCCGGGAACGGCGAACCGTCGAACATCCTCTGAACCTATCTCCGGCGCGCAATGGGAAATTTTCTCCGCGGCTCTGGAATCCATGCTGGGCTTTCGCTTCTGGATCAGATTCGGGAACCTACTATTACTGGAATGGATGGACCTGGAACTGTTTCGATCAGATCATCGTTAGCCCGGGGATGCTCGATTCTACCGGAGTCTCCCTGGTGCAAAATTCGGTCGAGGTCCATCATCCAGACTTCATGACCGATTCGATCAAGAATGCTAGCCGGCCAGCTAGATTTCGGAAATTCCGCGGTAACTGGGAAGAAGGCTACAGCGACCATTTCCCGGTAAAAGCCAGGATTCAGGTCAAGATCTCTTCCACCACCGAATCAGGGGGTAATGGATCATCAGTTGGAGATCACAAGAAGGAGGAAGAATGATCGCTTTTCCTCGGGTATCCTGAGTTCCCACGATTGAGTCCAAGACACCAGGAAGACTATTCAAGGAGTTGATTCACCGCACCCGTTGATTTCCAAGAAAGGAAGATTTTTCCATGCTCTCACTAATGTTAACCCTCGCAATCGGGACTGTGACGCCCGTTGCAGATCCCGTACCTACCGCCGAGGTGTACCCGCTGGATACTTGCGCAGTAGCAGGAAATAAGCTGGGATCGATGGGAGATCCGGTCATTTTCATGCACGAAGGACGTCAGGTCCGGTTCTGTTGCAGAGGTTGCCTCCCCAAGTTCAAAGCGGAACCAGATAAGTACCTCGCTGAAGTTGACAAGAAGATCATTGCTGCCCAGAAGAGCGGCTACCCTGTCAATTACTGCCTTCTTTCGAATGAGAAACTTGATGAGAGCGCCAAGAAAGTGGTGATCAAGAACCGTTTACTTCGTCTGTGCTGCTTGGGGTGTGCTCGCAAGATCAGGAAGAACTCTGAAAAAGTATTCAAGGAGCTCGATTCAGCGATCACGAAAATGCAATCGAAAGACTACCCTCTCACCACATGCGTCATCTCCGGGGAAGATCTTGGAAGCATGGGTCCGGCCAAGAACGTCATAGTCGGTAGCACTCTGGTCAAACTCTGCTGTAAGGGTTGCATCTCGAAAGTCGTAGCCGCCCCAGCGAAATATATCAAGATAGTTCAAGCCGCCAGGAAACCCGATTCTGAAAACAAGAAAAAGCCCTCGAAAAAAGAAACCACGAAGAAACCCGTAACAGCGGGAAAATAGGCTTTTAGTCGTATCTCCTTGATCATGGGTGGCACCACTTCTTTGAAGAGGAGTGGTGCCATTATTCCTCTGACCAAGATCACAACAAATTCGAGAGTCTCAAGTACGATACGACAAGAGCAGGAGGCATAAGATGTCCATCAATGAGCAGATTCAGAACTCGGTCGTGAATTTGGTTGAAACATTCGAGAAACTACGAAACCAGCTCGAAGAAAAACACTTCGGCAAGGTGCTCGAAGAAGAATCTGACCAGGAGAATATTACCGAAGAACAAGCAACCAATTTCGAAAACGAATTTCTTGAATCGATGCACGATGTATTTGAAGACATCGGCTATGAAACTGTAGAGAAATTATATTTGACCAGTATCAACATCGTGGAAGCCTGCGACATCATCTACCCTTTTGATGATGAAAACGAAGATGAGATCGAGGGCGAAATTGAAGCTCGTAGCGAGGACGCTTTACAGGCATTAAATGGAGACTCTTCAGACTGAACGAAGCAGGAATTCACTAACTACTCTCCTCGGCATCATCGTGGAGTACGTCGGCCGGCAACTTCCCGATCAAGGATCCGAGTTTCCCCTCTGACGAAGTGAGGCGCGTTTCCAGTTGATCGATCACATGCTGCATCTTCTCGATTTGCCGCTCGTTGAAGGCAAGCCGGATCTCGAGATCAGCGAAGAAACTGTCTTCTTGTCGTGCCACCGGGTTTCCTCCCTGCAATCATTCGGACGTATTCTCTGCGCCCATCATCTCACGATCTCACTCGAGATGGGAAGGGGCCGGAGAAGATCAAGATCTTCTCCGGCCCCCAGAACCCCGGCTCATAGCCGTCCCTACGGACAAGCTCCGTAACTGTCGCAACCGATACCATCATCGGGAGTCATGTCGATTCCACATGTGGTCGGTCCCGGAGCCGGCGGAGGTCCGCCGTTCTGGAACTGGTAGTTGAGCACATAGATGATATCTGAGATGTCATGAAGGCCATCGTCATTTGCATCCGTAGCATCAACACATCCAGAAGTAGGACCACCGAGCATGAGCGAGTAGAGCATGAAGATCGCGTCAGCAATATCTACCTGAGCATCGTCATTTGCATCTCCCCGACGGAAAACGGGTTCACACTCATCCGGTGTCGCGTTTGCGTTGGTA
>CAWLAN010000004.1:0-36984 GCA_963854815.1 Planctomycetes bacterium UBA1146 | reverse complement strand
CGCGCCGTTCATCTGCGCCTCCAGCGACCAGCACCGCGCCGACAGGTGGGTTCGGAGAGACCCGCCCCAGACCCCTCCGCGCCAGTTCCAGCGCGTGCGACATCACCAGCGGGTCGGGGAATTCCTGTGACATCACGGAGTGCAGGGCAAGATGGGGCTCGAACGAGGCCCTGCAACCCTGTTCCCGTAGAGGGTCGCCGACGAAGCATGATCGACTTCGACCACAACAAACGAACCAGCGATTTCATCTGCCTGGGCATCCCAGATGACCGTCTTGTGATCGCGAGCCCGTCCCGACCAACGCTCGGCATTGGACTTCGACAGACCTTCGGCGAGCACCTCGACCTGCCGCCCGATGAATCTCTGGTTACGAATTCCAGCCTGGTTGGCCAGCGATTCGAGCAGCAGATGATTACGCTCCTTTTTCACCTCGAGAGGAATATCGTCGAGCATCCGATCTGCACTCGCCGTACCCGGTCGGGGTGAATACTGGAAAACATAACCATGGTCGAATCCAACCTCGTCGATGAGTGACAGACTCATCTCGAATTCGGCCTCGGTCTCTGCTGGAAAACCTACGATGAAATCGGTCGCCAAGGTGATATCGGGAATCTGCTCCCGGAGCCTGTCGATCACATGCAGATAGAAGCTTCTGTCATAGGTTCTCTTCATCCTGGCGAGAACATCATCGCTCCCCGATTGAACAGGAAGATGCAGGTAGTCCATCACCTTGGAACATTCCGCCATCGCATTGATCAACTTGGGGCGAAGAAATCTAGGATGCGAAGTGATGAAGTGACAGCGCTCGATCCCGTCGATCTCCTCGACCCCACGAAGAAGAGTGTCGAGCCCGACTCCAGCTCCCAGCCTTTTCCCGTATGAGTTCACGGTTTGGCCGAGAAATGTGATCTCCCTGACACCGGAATCGGCAAGTCGGCGAACCTCATCGAGAATCACCTCGGGAGGTCGCGAGACCTCCTTGCCGCGAGTCGTCGGCACGATGCAGTAGGTGCAAACCATGTCACAACCGCGCATCACGGAGACGTATGCATGCCATTGATTTGGGCCGAGATTTCGTTGACGGAAAAACTCCAGCGGTGAATCCATCTCGGTGGCCAGAAGAGCCTCGCGAGAGCCTCTTGCCTCAGCGATCAACTCGGGCAGTCGATCGAACTCCCGGGTTCCAACAATGAGATCGATCCACGGTGCCTTTTCTGTGAGTTCGTCCTGCTTGTGCTGTGCAACACAACCGGTCAAACCCAGGATCAGATCGGGCTCCTCCTTCTTTCTGCGCTTGAAACTGGACATCCTCATCAGGGCACGCTCCTCGGCTCGTTCTCGAACCGAACAGGTGTTGTAGAGAATCACTCCCGCTTCTTCGGGGTCATGAACCAGGTGGTATCCCTTTTTCAACAAGCCTTCGAGCATCAATTCCGCATCCAGTTTGTTCATCTGGCAGCCAAACACCTCGAAGTAGACCTTCCGAGCCTTTGGTACATCGGAAGCGATGGGGTCCGCTTGCATCAGATATGTTGGCTTCAAGTCTCCTCCTGACGGAACCACTCGCGAGAGGTTCGATCTGGATGGTAGGAATCGATCACTTCCGGGTCAACATGACCCAACAGGATCATCGGAACTCCCACGGCGAGATATAGCCGAACAGAAGCCTTGCCAGCAGAAACACGGCTGCCAACGAACAGAAGAATGCCAACCAGGGCATCTCTGAAACGAACAGTATTACCGCACAGATCAACAACGAAGAGGTGATCACTCCCTCGACGATGCGGCGGCTCGATCCGTCGATCCTTCTGGAGAGCCGATCCATGCCGACGACCTCTGATTCGACCCGAAGGCGTCCACGAGTCGCCCTGCGCAGGGCATCAGAGATCAGTTCGGGCAACTCACCGAGGGTCTCGATCCCGTCGATGGTCTGATCGGCAGCTCTCCGAAGAATGCCCTCGGTACCCCCCTGTTCCTGCATCAACTCGATCAGGAGCGGCTCCAGTTCACTGGTCGTGTCGAAACCGGGATCCAGTTTTTCGGTCAAACCTTTCAGCAGAACCAGCGAACGAGTCATCCGAACAAAACCTGGCGCGATCTCGATGCGGTGCTCTGTAGAGATATCGATGATGCTCTTGAGAAGTGCTGGAAGGTCGACATCGGAAAGTTGCAGGCCAACATATGGATCCAGCCTGTTCGCAATCGACTGGGTCAACGCAAAGGTATCAGCATCTCCGTGGCAATAGCCGACATGAAGAACCTGCTGAGCCAACTCCTCGTAATCTCTCTCGACCAGGGCTTTCAACATCTTCGACAAACGCCAGCGAAGTTCCTTGGTGAGCAGGCCTGTGAGACCGAAGTCAATCCAGCAGAGACGACCATCAGGTCGGAGAATGATGTTGGAAGGATGCGGATCTCCATGAAACTGACCATGTCGAAAAATCATGGTGAAGAGAGACCGCGCGCACATCTGCACGACTTTTCGTCTTTGCTTCTCGTCGAGATCGGCACGCCCGACAGATACTCCATCGACCCAGTCCATCACCAGGACCTCGCGACTCGAAACGGCTCCGTAAGTACCCGGGATGAAGATCTCATCGGTGTCTGAGAAGGCGAGGCGAATCCGGTCGATGGCATTGCGTTCGAAGTTGAAGTTGATCTCGTTCTCGAGAGCATGCCTCAACTCCCTGACAACACCGTGGGGGTCAAAACCGCCAGATTCCGGCTGTCGGGCAAGAGCCTCGGCAAACTGATCGAGCAAGCCCATGTCGCGCTGGATCAGTTTCTCGATGCCAGGCTTGCGAACCTTGATGGCGACACGATGGCCGTCCAGCGTCATGCCTCGATATACCTGAGCGATCGAAGCACTGGCGATCGGTTGCTCATCGACTTGACGGAAGCACTCGGTGATCTTCTTTCCCAGGGAGTTCTCCAGCACCTCCTTGATCTCCTCGAAGGGAATCGGATCCACATCGTCTCGCAACCGTTCCATCTCCTTGACCAGATGTGGAGGAAAGATGTCAGGGCGGCTCGAGATGAGTTGCCCTAACTTGATGTAGAGGGGTCCAAGTTCTTGCAATGCAAGTCGAAGCCGGTGCGGAAAAGAACTCTCTGGACGACCTCTACCTCCGAACAGGCGCACTCGAACTCCTGATCCCAGGCGTGAAGCGAGATCGCCGAGTCCGTGTCGTGCCAGGATCAAGGAGATGTCCTTGAGCCGGGGCAGATTTCGAAGGGTTCGCAGCGGTTTCACCAACGGAAATTCCTAATCAGAGCCAAGACGCTTTTCCAACTCAACGACACGAGCGACGAGCTGGTCATGATCCTCTCGGCTGACAGGAGCCAACTTCTGGAGACGCTTGAAGATATCACCGGAAAGAGCCCTGGATGGCCCGGACTCATCGCTGGAGGGGGATGGGTCCTGATCGGTGGTCCGCTTCCACGCCTTCAGAACTGCCTCTGCTTGCTCACGATTGATGGTGCCATCCTCGACCAGGCCATCGACAGCGGTATGCAAGCCTGATCGGGCTCGCTCGATGGCATCCAGTCCAGCATGAATCCACTGACGTACTGCGTCCAAGAATGAAACCTCCCCTGCAACTGACGGCTCACCATCGTAGCGGATCGATCGGCGGTGATCGAGCACAGGAGTATTTGTGGTTGGGCAAAAAAATAGGGAGTCCGTTGAGAATCAACGGACTCCGCGGGAAAGGGGGGGAGTGCAATCTGTAGTGAAGCTCCCCTCGAGAGGGAACTTCGAGATTACCCATGCAACTGCGGTGCCAATACATTGAAGGCAGTCAGAAGTGTCGCAATCCTATTGATTGCAATATGTTACAAATACCAACCCAACTCCCTCTCGTGTCTATCGGAGCGGTATTCGTTTCCGACCGAGAACAATTTCCGGGTTCAAATTCCCACATGGCAGTCGGCTCATCGGTCCAGCACACGTCCCAGCGCCTCGAGGGCGGGTCGAAGTTGTTCGAGCGGCAGGCCAAACCCGATCCGGACATGATCCGCGACCCCGAATAAATACCCCGGAGTCAGGTTGAGGCCCTCTTTGAGGCACTTCTGCCGCAATTCCTCCCCATCGGCCCCTGCACCCGGGGGTACCCTGGGAAAGCAGACCAGCCCCCCATCCGGTACCACCAGCGACATCGGGTGATCCTCGAGCCAGTTGGAAAACGCCTGCCAGCCATCCCGAGCAAACTTCCTGCCTCGCTGGCGCAGGCTCTCATAATTTCTCATCGCTGCACGAGCGACCTGGTCGGTGAGGCAAGAGTTGTGAAGGGTCGTGGAATCGAGTACACGACGTGCACGCTCGACCAGTTCCGCAGTGGCAAACCCCCAGCCAAATCGTATCTGGGAAACCCCGTGGACCTTGTTGAGACCACCGATGCTCACGATGGAAGGATGGCGTGTCGATAGAGGGCCAGGATCGGGATCGAGAAAAGGTCGGTACATCTCATCGACGACAACGTGACAATCTTCTTCTTCACAAATCGAGACGATCCCTTGCTCCTCTTCGTGCGTTAGTTTCACACCGCTAGGATTGTGGAGATTGGTCAGCAGTAACAATTGTGCTTCATGCTGGTGAATCGTCCTTGCCATTAGCTCGAGATCGATCCGATACCCGTCCTCGAACTTGCGCTCGAAGGGAACTGCATTCACCCCTACCACCGACAATGCATCCACGATGGGAAGATACCCGGGCACTTCGTGAACGACAGTACCTCCCGGACCCGCCAGAGCTGCCCCGAAGCAGAAGTGGGCATGAGATGCACCGGAGGCGAGCAGGATTCCCTCGGGATCGAGTTGCCAGTTGCTGGCAAGAGACTCCATCACCTCGGTGGGACCGTATGGGGTGAACTCGAACAGATCGAGGGTCGCTGGATCGAACTCGATATCCTCCCAACTGGCGGCAGGAACCGCGCTCATCGTCAGCTTGTGCTGTCCGATCTGTCCAGCCGATTTGGCCCATCGGATGTAGGGGACTCGGGAGAGTTCCATTGCTCTTCCTCTCTCATCTTCTTCAAACGAGCCTGGCGGCGAAATCTTTGCACCAACGCAGCGATGACGACCAGCAGCGCCAGGCCCTTCCAGGACAGGATCAGATCGAGTACCAGACCGAGAAATACGGGGGAACTCGCCAGTTCCTGACGCCATTGTTCCGTCGCCTGTTCGATGGAAATCCCTGCAACTTGCTCGAACCCCACCGACCAGGAGAGCCCTTGTTGACACCTTTCAAGGATTCCGGCATGCAGGTTCTCTCCGAAGCGCCGCCGGGTCCAGTCTATGAACAGAAGCGCCTCGGCATAGAGCAGTGATGCATGGAAATGGTCGAGGGGAAGAACCTGATCGAGATCGGTGATGGGCACCAGCTCATCTCTTCGGGCCAGCAGTATCAGCGTTCTGCGGGTCGAGGGATCGGGGTGCTGACGGGCAACCGACTGCGCGATCCCCTCGTGAACCCAGCGTGGCAATCGACCGCCGGCCTCCTCGAGCACCAGGTGAGCCAACTCGTGTACGAGGGTGGCACTTCCCTTGCCAGGATTGCGAATCAGGTGCTCGAGGTCGACGACGACGATCGCCCTGGACGTCAAGGCAACCGCAGGAACCCAGCGCGGAACCGCAGCTGCTCCCAGTTGCTCGAGAGCCCTGTTGAGACCCTGGTGTCCAGCAACCAGGACCAGCAGCGGTCGACGGGTAGAATCTGATCCGAGCCAGATCCGCAGTTCCTCGAGAGCCTTCCCCAGCCGCACTTGTAGTGCAGAGGAAGGACTCCCCAGACCTGGAGCAATAGCCCAGTCGAAGGTCCGCTGTTCGATTCTGCGGTACTTTTCGAGAAAATCCTGCTTCGCAGACAGCGGCATCACCGTCGAGAACAGCAGGACCAGCAGCCATATCCAGCCATGGCACGGAAACCGAAGGAAATTGATCGTCGACTTCGAGATCACGTTTCTCCTCGATGATGAAAGAAGGGGCGCAGGACTATCTGTCCCACGCCCCTGCATCATCCAACGTGTCGTATCGAAGCGCTAGACACTCTCTGAAAGAGCGGCAACCAGACAACCCTTGGAGACACTGTAGAGAGGGTCCTCGGCCAGGCGGATCTCTTTGATTTCGAGCGGGAACTGGATCTGCTCGAACTCCTGCTGGAAGACTTCAATGAAGCCCCCGATCATGCTCGTCCCACCGGAACAAACGATGCTCACAGGCTCCGGGAAGCTGGGCATCGAGGAGGAGGACTCGAAGCGTTCCTTGATGTTCTTGAGCGTGTAGGAGATCAGATTGCGGTAGTAAATCTCGACGGCTTCTTCTTCGCGTCCGTGAGGATTCGCGAGATCGACGCCCTTCTCCTTGAGACCACAGGCACGAGAAGAACTGATTCCAAGGACGCTGGCAACGTTGCGATCAATCCAGTCTCCGCCACGAGTGGTGGAGAAAGACAGAGCCGGAATTGATTTGTACGCGACGCAGACGTTGAACATTCCGCCACCACAGGAGATCCCGATACCGGTGAAATCATCTTCGGCGAGTTCGCTGAAAACCAC
Organism: Planctomycetes bacterium UBA1146; assembly: GCA_963854815.1. Lineage (GTDB taxonomy): Bacteria > Planctomycetota > UBA8108 > UBA1146 > UBA1146 > UBA1146. The sequence continues at coordinate 30,430 of CAWLAN010000004.1, read as the reverse complement.
AGCGTGACCTTCGATCAACGGCTTCGGATCGTATCCCAGTCCCTTCAGCAATCCGCCGAAGACACCCTGGTGATAAACAACATTCATCTCGGCATCGATCGGATCTGCCGGAACCGAGAAGTAAAGGTTCTCACCCTGCTGGTTCGGGCTACCGAGCAGAGTCTCGAGAAGGATTTTCTCTATCGGAAGAGCGTCGCTCTCATCTGGGCTGATCATGCCAGCCTTCATCGGACGACGGGTGTCGCGGTTGAAGATGTTCGCAAGTTCGAATGCGGGATCCCCGACGACAACCATGCGATTATCGACAACGACATACTGAACACCGAGACGAGTCAGCATGTTTCGGGTGTAATCATCGCAATCAATATCTATGAAAGCATTGCGCTGGATCTTGAGGTTCACGTTTCCCGTGTTGTCCTGGAAGGAGGACACGAGATTTGCCGTACCGATGTCAAGTCCTCGTCCGAGCTGGACTGCGGCCTTCGTGGTATCGACTGCAGTGACGACCGGATCGGCAACAGACGTGTCTTCGTTGTCCTTGACCGGGTAATTGACTGCATTCAAGGCCATCGCTTCCTCGAGACCGAAAACAACGTCTTTCTTCTGGCCCTTGCCGACATCAGCGGCAGATCCCTGGGTTTCCAAGTTGTCACGGGCGTAATCTGTGAATTCTCCCATGCCCCGTTACTCCGTTTCTTTCTGGAGGCCCCGCAATTTTGCCAGGTTGGCAGCGATTCCTCCCGCTTTCGCGTTCTTGACCTCGATTTGCTCGAGGTTGTTTTCTAGTTGTTCCCCCGACGGTTTGGAAAAGAGCGCCACGAGCGCCTCCTCAGACGGGACTTCTTGTACTCTTGCTGTGGCTCCTGTTGATCCGTGTACAACCTTGGCGGCGAGCTCATCGATACTCTTGCGAATACCGTCGATCTGGTCTCCGGTTGCTCCGGTCGGTTCGGAGCGAGAATCTTCGAGTGCTTCCTTGACCACGGAACGTAGTTCATCGGGGTCCAAGTTGTGAGGGGAAGCACCTTCGTGGAGGCGTGCCTCATCGAGTTTCTGCTCGAGGTCGACGGCCTGCTCACGAAGTTTGGCGATGCGTTGCTCGTAGTTATCCTGCTGCTCCTGTTGATCGGAATTGCGTTCCTTCACCAATCTGGTGAACTCGCTACGAGCCTCATCGCGAATCGTGGTGCGATCCTTTTCGTTGATCTCGCTGAGGCGCTCGGCGACGACATTCTCCACCGCTTCATCGATAAGGTTGAAAATGGCGGCTCTGTCGAGGACCCGGACGGTTCTGTGTCCCCTGCGGGCGAGTTCATCGATGGCCACGGTGCTGGTGCGCTTGTTCAGTGCGTCCGGCACATCATATTTGTATCTCATCGGCCATCCGTCCTTCTCGGTGCGCAATCGCTGGTTCCCGAGAGAATTTCGCGACTTTTGGCGTGAGGACCGATCTCAGTGACCAGTCCGACTTCGAAGGCCCCTTGCTAGAGGCCAAGAAGCCTAGCATCGGGTTGGAAAGAGCGGCAAACCGCGAAACGGGGGGGGTGGAAGGAACAGCCCTCAGAAGCTACTCATGATCACTAATCGCTGATTCGTTAGCCCTCGGTGTCGATCATCCTCTGGGAATAGAGGCGGATACGGGACTCAGCTGCCCTGCGATCTCTCTGCGAGAGTTTGGTACCGTAAACTTCCATCATCTGCAACAAGGCGGCTCGTGCCCCGGCATAATTGCCCAGAGCCACGTAGATCTGCTGAAGTTCCCAGTACTGATTGGGATGCTGATAGGCGGCAGAGGTATTGCGAAGATGGAACTCCAGATCCCGCAACGAGAGGCGTAGCCAGCGATTGGCATCCGCCCTGGCCATGGTTCGACGCCTCAGTAGATCATCATCTGGCTTCAACCCCGCCTCTTCGAGAGGGGTACATTCCTGATCGAGAATGGCATAGATGTACTGGTATCCATCGGCGATCCGCTTGCGGATCTCGCATCTCTCCAGTCGGGGTTGGAGCGAGTCGGAACTCAGGCTCACCGCTTCGTTGAGCAGCACCGCGGCTTCCTCGTACCGCTTGATACTGACCTGAATACTCTCGAAATTCTCTGTATCCACCGTATCCATCACTTCGCGGATGATCCGAGCCGCTTGCTCTCGATTCTTGGTGATCCGTTGAGCAACTTCGACGGCATCGATCCCGTCCGAATTAAATCGGGATGGGGTCGTGGTGCACCCGATCAGGGTCGCCAGTAGCGCCAGCACAACGAAATTACAGATTCCTCGAGACCATCGACTCTTCTGGACTGTCATCAATACTCCTCTTGCAATACACGGATCCGGTCCGCACAACCGACCGTACAGTCTAGTGCCATCGCCCGGGAAGGAAAGTCACATCGGGGGATGGACCGCGCGCTGCATCCTGGTCACCGGCTCGAGTCTTGCTCCTCGGGGACCAGGAGAGCGGATATCCCATCTTCACGAGGTGTCACCAGGTGCTCTCTATGTCGGTCGATGAGCACCTTTCCCGGCGCGAACCCCTTCGGCTTACGAACATACTTTGCTTCGGTCCAGTGCACGATCTGGGTGCCGGGCCCTCGCCAGCCGGACAGACGGGCCGCCACGAACGCCGCATCATCGATGCTCTCGGGTGAGGCAGTTTTGCCCCGCTCGACCCGGAGAATCACGTGGGGACCGGATCTTCGGGCGACGTGGAAGAAGAGATCATTGCCCCGTGCGGTGCGAATGCTCAGCTCGTCATTTCCTCGTGCACCTCGACCGGCAAGGATCGTGAGGCCTTCACGACTGCGGAAGGTCCGGAACCGGGGCATGCTGTCCTTCTTCGCTGAAGCGGCAGCGGGTTGGTCCTGGCGTGTACGCTGTCGAGCCTTGCCATGAAGTCGGATCAGTTGCTGTGCCTTGTGGCACCACTCCTGTACCCGTTCATCAGCGCTCGAAGTAGCGTCTTCGAGGTCTGCGAGGGTGGCGATGGCTCGATCGAGAGCTTCCAGCACGACAAGCGTATCACCGTGTCTACCCGACAGGATCTTGAGAGATCGCTTCCCTTTGCGTGCACGTCGGAAATACCGTTCGACATTTTTCACAGGAGTTCGATCAGATTCGAGAGCAATCTCTACCAGTGGAGTTCCTTGCTGGAACCAGTCGGGAACCTCCACCGATTCCATCCCGCGACTCAGTAGCGACAGGTTACTCTTGAGCAGATCTCCCAGTCGTTGCCACTCTTGCCATCGCTCGGATGCTTCAAGGTCGATCTCCAGTTTCTGAAGTCTCCTGGCCAGGGTCTTGCGAATTCTCCTCAGTTTCTGTTCGTGACTGCGCAATTCTCCCGCCAGCAAGCTGGATTGCTCCTGTTTCTCCAACCGGACACCGAGCCACCGGTGAAGAGGGGCCTCGCCGTCTCTGTGTTCGACAGGCATCGCCTGAATCGGATCGAAAGGCAGCGTTGCCGATCCCGCCGCAACGCTTCCGGTCGCTCCATCCGGTGGAGGCTTCGACGGACGATAGGGCTGTCCTTGCCCCAGACCTCCCCTTCCGCTGACCAGTTGGACCCGACGATGAGATCCCTCTACGATCAACAGGCGACCCTGATGACCGAATAGTTCCACGATCAGTTCGCGACGGATTCGTGATCCTTTTTGGTAGGAGAGAACCAGTCTCATCACCCGGTCTTCACCCGGTTGGTCGACCCTGTCGACTCTGGCACCGGAGATCAGATCCCTCAGTTGCAAGACAAGATCGCTGGGTCTCGGGGGCGCCTTGGGAGGATTTTCCCACAGCACCATCCTCGATGTTCCAGGATGAAGGGAAATCAGGAGATGTCGTCGGCGCGAACCGGATCCGATGACGATTCGAAGATTCCCTCCGGGCGCATCGAAGACCTTACCGACATGGTCGCCACAGATGAGTTCCTGGAGTTCAACAACTAACCGCGCGATTTCTTCTTTTCTCAGGCTTCCATGTGCAGGACATTTCACGAGGCTATTTCATCCCGTTGCAACAAGACGATCCACTTGCGGTAGCACGGTTGTTTCACTCCGTTGCGTTCCAGTTGTCACCGTCGAGATCATAGGAATGCAAATCCGAGGCATCGAAGAAGAGCTCCAGTTCCCGCTGCGCTGCTTCGGGATTGTCAGATCCATGAACAAGATTGAAGCCGTCCGAGATTCCGAAATCTCCCCGGATGGTGCCCGCATCGGCATCGGACCCGAACGTGGCCCCCATCAGCTTTCGGCACACGGTGATCGCCTTGTTCCCCTCCAGTGCCATCGCCACGACTGGACCGGAGGTCATGAACTGAACCAGACCCGCATAGAAAGGCTTACCCTGATGTGCCTCGTAATGAGTGGCAGCCAGTTCATCGCTGATTCGCATCAATCTCATGCCGATCACCTTGAGTCCCTTGCGCTCGAATCTCGCGATGACACGTCCGATCAGGCGCCTCTGGACGGCATCTGGCTTCAGGAGGATGAGCGTACGCTCCATCGTTCCATTCCTTCCCTCGGGGCCATTTGGCCCCGGATGGTATGCTTCTTCACGGCAGGATCTCTCCGGCGAGTCAGATCCTGGGGAGGAACCTCCCGGGAGCGAATCTTTTTGGGGAACCCTCCCCGGCGCGGGAACGATTCCGGCGCCCCGCGGAATTAGATTCTCGCCCCTGGGACCTCGATTTCCAGCAGATCGAGACGGGGGAGTGGAAGGTTGACCGATGGAGTCGCAGCGAGAAGTTCAGCATCCTGCCACACTGCGTGAAATCCTCACGCATGAGGGGGCATCTTCGGTCGATGCCATCGCAGGAATCCTGGCCAAAATTCACGCCAATGACGCCATCGAGCCATTCCTGGACATGGTCGTGGAGATTACCGGGGCAGAGCGCGCATTCCTTCTCGAACATCAAGTCGATGATGGTTGGAAATGTATCCTGGCACGAAATCTGGATCAGGAAAATCTCCATCAACCTCTCGACAAGATCCTGTACCCGCTTCTCGATCGTGCCGCCCAGCAGCAAACTCCGTGGAGTTGCGTCGATGTTCCCAACTTGCCCGATCGAGAACGCTGGGATCGAGAGCACCTTCCCCGGACGAAATCGGTACACATCGTTGGTCTCGGAGCAGGTTATTTCGTCTACATCGACCACCGTTTCGTGGAACTCACCCAGGGCGCATCGGATGATCCGATGCTGGCGGTCGCACTGATTGCCATCGGATACGCGCTTTCACGAAGCAACCAGGAAACTGCAGCCGAAACAGCTTCTATCCGCCAGAAATCCGCCGCCGCGCGCGCTACCAGAGTTTCGACGGCGGCATCCTCCGACTCCCCCACCGTGGAGATCATCGGTGAGGATTCGAATCTGATCGCGACCAAGAATCTGATTCGTCGCGTCGCAGATAGTGATACCCCGATCCTCATCACAGGAGAAAGTGGAACGGGTAAGGAACTCGCTGCCCGTCTGATTCATGAGCAGAGCCAACGGGCATCTGGCCCTTTCATCAGTGAAAACTGCGGCGCCATATCGGAAAACCTGCTGGAGACAGAGTTGTTCGGATGCATGAAAGGCGCATTCACAGGTGCAACCTCGGACCGGCCAGGACTTTTTGAACTGGCACAAGGGGGCACCATCTTCCTCGACGAAATCGGAGATACGTCCCCTGGCCTCCAGAAGAAACTACTTCGAGTGATTCAGGAGCGGGTTGTTCGGCGCGTCGGGGGACAGGATTCGATCGAGATCGATGTGAGGATCGTATCGGCGACCAACAAAGATCTGTCGAATGCGGTCCAGAATGGGGAATTCCGGGAAGACCTTTACTATCGCCTCAACGTGATCAATGTCCATCTGCCAGCGCTGCGTGATCGCGGCGATGATATCGAACTGCTGGCACAGCACTTCCTGAAACAGATCAATGAGGAATCGGGGTCTGACCTGAGTCTCAATCCCGAACTCCTCGAGGCTCTCAGATGTCACGAGTGGCCCGGAAATATCCGTGAACTTCAAAACGAGATCCGACGAGTTCATACTCTGGCCGAAGAGAAACTCGATCCTTCTCATCTGTCCCCGCGAGTCACCGGTGAAAAACCGATGACGCCGGTTCTGATCGGATTCGACCGGGTCAGAAAAGCAGGGTCGCTCAAGGATGCCATCGAGCAGCTCGAGGCAGAATGGATCCAGCAAGCTCTCGAACGCTGCGATGGACACAGGGGAAGGGTCTGCCAGTGGCTCGGAATCCCAAAAACCACGCTCTACGCGAAGATGCGTAGATATGGACTGTCGACCGACTGAGCGGCACCACCGAGTATAAATCTGTTCCATTCCTGGACAGATGTATCCGAGTTCGAACCTCAACCAGCCGATTCACGCCACCGATCAACCCCCGTGGCTCTCCTGATCCATATCTCACCGGGTCCGGATCTTGCTGCTGTTGTGTCGAACAAGCATCAGAACAAACCCACCTAGATGACGGATCAGGAGGCGCATCGTGAAGCCGTTCCAGGACCGATTAGAAAACCTGCTCAAGAAGATCTCCGGCGATGATTCGGTCAAGTTCGAGCAGATCCTCAAAATCCTCCCCGAGTTGAGAACCAAGCGAGAGAAGTTGATTCAGGTCCGGAAACTGTTGGCAAAACTCGGCTGCGAGATCACCGGCATCAGTGAAGATAAAAACACGCCTGACGACCTTGACTCGGCACAATTCAATCACAAGGAAGCAAAAGAGGCCGAGAAGGAGATCGAGGAAGATAACTCGGCGGAAGCCGAGGAGATGGCGGTCAAGGCTCTCGATGACCCGATCCGGATGTACTTCTCGCAGATGGCTGCCATTCCGTTACTGACCAGAGATGAGGAGATCCTTTATGCCAAGGAGATCGAAAAGAGCCAGAAGGAACTGGTCCGCCACATCTACCAGACCTCTCTCGGACAGGATGAAGCGCTCCAGTTGCTGGAGCAGATCCTGAACCAGACCCGTCTCGTAGAGAAAAGTCTCGACCTGACTCTATCGCGTAAGGGGGATCGCCATGCCTTCTTCGATCGCCTGCACAAGGAACTTCCCAGGATGCGTTCCCTGTTCGAGATGAACACGCTCGAATCGCTCGACCTGGAGGAACTGGCTCTGTCGGACAAGAGCGATCGACCGACTCTGGAGAAGCGACTGCATAACCGCGTTCTTCGTCTGGCAAGGATGCTCGAGTCCTATATGGTGAAGATGAAGTACGTAACCCGGTGGCAGCACAAGATCGCCAAACTTGGAAGAAACCTCGAAGTCGTGATCGTCGGTCTTCGAGTTCGTAACAAGAGAGCTATCGCCACCGAGTTCGATGAGATCAACGAGGCCATCCTCGAGCCTTACCCGGCTTTCATCGAGCGAGGACGCGAAATCACTCGCCAGTTCAATCGTTACGAGACCGCCAAGGGCAACCTGTCCTCGGGCAACCTACGACTGGTCGTCAGCGTTGCGAAGAAATACCGGGGACGCGGCCTCACCTTCCTGGACCTGATCCAGGAGGGCAATACAGGTTTGATGCGTGCCTGTGAGAAATACGAGTATCGCAAAGGATACAAGTTCTCGACCTATGCTACCTGGTGGATTCGCCAGGCGATCAGTCGTGCCATCGCCGAGAAATCGCGTATGGTTCGCCTGCCAGTTTACATGTCCGAAACGATGAGCAAGTTGGGTGGGATCAGTCGTGAGCACCTGCAGAAGACGGGCCGACGCCCGGACCTGCACGAGATCGCAATTATCCTGGAAGTTCCCGAGGAGGAACTGCAATCGATGATCCGCCTGAGCCGATCTCCCGTGTCCCTCTCCACTCCTGTTGGATCGGAGGATGATTCCACATTCGGAGATTTCATCGAAGACCATCGTTTTACTTCACCATCGGAATCGATCACAGCAGCAGCATTGAAGGGTCGGATGGGGAACGTCCTGGAGACATTGAGTCTTCGTGAGCGCGAAGTGATCAAGATGAGATTCGGCATTGGTCGCGACGACACTTACACGCTGGAAGAACTGGGAAAGAAATTCAAGGTCACGCGAGAGCGTATCCGACAGATCGAGATCCGAGCTTTGAAGAAACTACGCCATCCGGTTCGATCGCGGAATCTGGAAGGATTTCTGGACGATTGAACAGCGACTGGATGAGAAATAGAGATTGAACAAAAGAGTCGGACCTGACGAGCGCCCCCCCGCCGATTCGGCGGGTGTCAGGATACCGGCTCTTCTCATCTATTCAGAACCTGATCCCATCACCCAGCGGGCCCGGATGAAATCCACCCCCCCCACGCTCACTCCTCCCTCGAAGAGATTGGTGGTGTCATCGATTTTACGAATGAGGTGAGCACGCAGGTGCAGGATTCCCGGCACCACCATCTCTGAATCCACTTCGAGGGTCTCGATCTCCGTCAGATGAGGAATCTTCATCCCCTGCCTGGTCTTCCACACGGTCGGGGTGGTAGTGGGAGGATCCACGGCCGCAAGCAGAATCACGAGCGACAACTGCTCCAGTGCAGACATGGCGGTCGTCGAGGGAAATACGAACTTGTTTTTCTCCCCCGCCGTCGGGACATCTCCCCCGGAAACCGCCTTCTGAGCGACAGCCATCTCCCCGGGCTCGAGAGAAAGGATTCGATCGATCAGAATTCGGTCCTTCGACAGCGGTAGAAGCAAACGAAGATCCTCTGCATCCAGGGACAATACCCCGTCCCCGAGCATTCGATGTTTTTCCCAGCGACCTTCTTCGGCCGTCATCGCGCCAGGTCCTTCCTTATTTCGGGCAACCACATGAGGACCGATGGATGGCCCTCACCCTCTCCGGTATTCTGACAAACCCATGGAGGAATTCATCCCTTTTCCGCGTACGGATTCGGAGCACGGCACCTTGGATCCAACTCCACAAAAAAAGAATCTGGCAGCCAGCACTATCTGTTGCACCTTTGGACAACTGGACATCGAACTGGATGTTCCCGAAGGAGTCTGGAACCCCACCCCACACGGCATTCTGCTCGGTGAGGTCCTTGAAAAGATGGATTTCAGCGGCGAAAGCATCATCGAACTGGGGACAGGCTGCGGTGTGCACGCTGTCGTACTCGCACTCAGAGGCGCCCGGGAGCTACTGCTCACAGAAATCGATGAGAAAATTCTTTCTCACGCCAAAATTAATCTTGAAAAGAATGGCATCGAAACAAAGATGCGCTTTCTCGTCGCAGACTGGATCCAGGTCGATGCGAGTGGATACGATTCCCTGGTCGCGAACCCGCCCTTCTGTGTGGCCGGGAAAAACTATCGCCGATATTTCATCGACACTCTCATCCTGGATGCTCATAAATTGGTCCGCCCTGGTGGAAAGTTGATTTTCATCCAATCGTCGATGGCGGATTTTCCACGAACCATCCGCTTGATGGAGGATTGTGGCATGACGGTGCAATTCCTCGGCGAGAAGGAATATCCCTTCCGCGATTACTATCTCGAGGATCCCACCTTCATGACCGAGATTGACGGTGTAGCGGACTCCTACACCCTCCGGGATGGAATCCGCTACGAACGGCTGAGGGTATTCGAGGGAACGCTACCGGAGGACTAGGGCACCACCGTAGAGCCAGCACGTATCAATGCGGCGGCTTGCTCGAGTTCGGGAGCAAGGAAACGATCACCCTTGCGTTTGACGATCACCTTTCGGATGGCCCGAATCCTCGACTCCAGACGACGGCCACTACGAAGAGGTCTGCGCAACTCCAGAGCGTCGAGACCCACCAGCATCTCGATGGCAACCACCTGACAGGCCAGAGACGCACATTCGAGCGACTTCTCCGAAGCGTGAGTGGACATGCTGACGTGATCCTCGGTTCCCGCCGAGGTGACGATGGAGTCCACCGAGGCCGGATGGGAAAGTACTTTCATCCGCGAAACGAGAGCCGCCGCAGTGACCTGTGCCATCATCCAGCCGGATTCGAGTCCCTCCTGATCGGCGAGAAACGCCGGCAAACCCTGATTGGTATCCGGGTTCACCATCTTTTCGAGGCGCCGCTCCGAGATGGATGCCAGATCGGTGAGAACGATCGCCAGCAGATCTGCTCCATGAGCTACCGGGGCCCCATGGAAATTCCCCCCCGACAGCACCTCACCGGACTCCGAGAAGATCAGAGGATTGTCGGTCGAGGAGTTTGCCTCCCTCTCGACGATCTGCTCGATCCAATCGATGGCATCCCTCACGGCACCTTGAACCTGAGGAGTACAGCGCAATGAATAGGGATCCTGAACCCGGTCGCAATCGACATGGGAAGCGACGATCTTGCTGCCCGAGAGCAATGATCGCAGATGACCAGCCACCAGCGCCTGCCCTGGATGGGGACGGACTTCGTGAATGCGAGCGTCAATCGGTTGAACCGATCCGAGCAGACCCTCGAGGCTCACAGCTGCGGTGACATCGGCCGCATCGACCACCGACCTGGACAACAGCAGGGCGCCACAGAGCATCGCTAACGAGATCTGCACCCCGTTGATGAGTGCTAGCCCTTCCTTCGCCTGCAACTGAATCGGTTTGAGTCCTTTCTTCTTCAGAGCGGTCTTTCCAGAGACCCACTTTCCATCGACAAGCGCCTGTCCTTCTCCGATGAGCACCTGGGAGAGATGGGCAAGCGGAGCAAGATCGCCACTGGCTCCGACGGAACCGATGCGTGGAATACGAGGAAGAATATCGTTCTCCAGCAACGAGAGGAGAAGTTCAATCACCTCAGGTCGAACGCCACTGTTTCCACGCGCCAGTGCGTTGGCACGTAAGGCTATTGCGAGACGAACCTCCTCGATTCCAAGAGGCTCGCCAACTCCAGCGGCATGGCTTCGGATCAGATTCAATTGCAATCGACGGACATCGGAGGCTGGAATCCGGACGTTACATAAGCGCCCGAAACCGGTGTTGATGCCGTAGCAAGGATCGCTCCCCTTCGCTAACGTGGCCACCAGTTTCGCTGAGGCTCGAACGCGGGAACGGGCCTGAGTAGAGATCCGGAAACTCGCCTCTGCTCTGGCAATCGCACCTAGATCGTCGATGGTGAGGGATAGACCATCGATTTTCACCGGACGCTTTCTGACGGGCACACCCTTGTGTCGACGACTCCGGTGCTTCTTCTTGCTCGATCCAACCACCATGCACTACCTCTCCATCGACGGCAGAAACTACGACCTACTATCCTCCACCGCAAGGTGGACCCGGCACCGGTAGTATCTTCACCTGAGGGGTATAGTATGCCGAAGAATCCCACTGGAACGGAGCAAACTTGTCTATAGAGCGCGAAGAGCTCCGTGTAGACATCCTCTTCGTAGGGGCAGGTCCTGCCTGCCTCACCTCTGCGCTGCATCTTAAACGTCAACTTGCTGCCATGGGCAATCAAGAGGTCGAGGTTGCCATCATCGAGAAGGGCCTGTCGGTGGGAGCTCACATCCTTTCGGGTGCGGTGGTCGATCCCCGCCCCCTCGAAGAACTTCTCGGTGAGGACTGGCGCGATAAGGGAGTTCCCATCGAGGGCTGGGTCGAATCAGAAGAAGTGAGACATCTCTCTGCCACCAGAGCGACCCGGATCCCTGTGCCACCGATGATGAAGAATCGTGGCTTTCCGATCATCAGTCTGTCCGACATGGTCTGCTGGCTGAAGGATCGATGCGAAGAAGCCGACGTGATGGTCTTCGAGGGGTTCCCGGGCAGTGAATTCCTGCGAGATGAGAAGGGGCAGATCGCTGGAGTGAGAACGATGGACAAGGGACTCGATGCCAGCGGAGAACCGGGACCCAACTTCGAACCAGGTGCAGACATTCACGCCCGCTGCACGGTGCTCGGTGAGGGCGTCCAGGGCTCTCTGACCAAGCAATTGGTCGAGGAACAACAGCTCCAGGGGCGTAATCCGCAGATCTTCGGTACTGGCGGCAAGGAACTGTGGCAACTGCCACCAGGGCAATTCCCCGCCGGCAAGGTTCTTCATACCTCTGGCTGGCCGCTCTCATCGTCGCAGTACGGCGGCTCCTGGATCTACAGCCTGTCCGGTGACCGAGTTTCCGTCGGATTCGTGACCTCACTCGATGGAAAGCAGCCATGGAACGATCCGTGGGAAAACTTCCAGCGCTGGAAAGAACACCCCTTCATCGCCAAGATTCTCGAAGGGGGAGAGATCCTCAAGGCGGGAGTAAAATGCCTACCGGAGGGAGGGTACTGGTCCCGCCCGCGTCCCTGGGGGTGTGGCTTCCTGATCATCGGCGACTCGGGATCAAACCTGAACGTGAGTCGTCTCAAGGGTGTTCACACGGCGATGAAGACAGGACTCCTGGCCGCAGAAACGCTGCTGGAAGCGCTCCGCAAGGACGATTTCAGTGCCGATACTTTGAGCAACTACGAACAGAGGTTCGAACAGTCCTGGCTCAAGGATGAACTCTACAGGGTCCGGAATTATCGCGCAGAATTTCAGGGGCGTAGATTCTGGAGCGGAGCGATTCGTGCGGGGTTCAAGTATGTCCTCGGAGGCATCGGTAAGGAGTTCGAGCCCATCGAAGCGGACCACCTGGCGATGCTACAGTTGAGCGAGGCAACTCCCGAACCACCCACACCTTCCTACGACGGAAAACAATTGATCGACAAAGTCACCCAGGTTTTCCACTCCGGATCGTTCCACTCCGAGCAGCAGCCGAGCCATCTGAAGGTGGCCGATACCGATCTGTGTGCATCCCGCTGCAAGGAAGAATATGGAAATCCCTGTCAACACTTCTGCCCCGCCAATGTCTACCAGATGGTGGATGACGGGTCCGGGGGAAAACGTCTTCAGATAAACCACTCCAATTGTGTACACTGCAAGACCTGTGACATCCTGGATCCATACCAGATCATCACCTGGACCGTTCCGTCCGATGCCGGAGGTCCCAAGTACCAGGGTCTTTAGTGCTCGAGATGGGAAACACGAGGATTTCCACAACGCTCGCGCAACTTGACCCCATTCATCGTGATTCTATGATCGGGTTACCCTGTTTCCCCCCCTGCCGGGGAAAGAGCACCTTAAGGAGGGTTAGATGGCCCAGTTCGACGACGGCATCTCCGAAGCCGGTGACGATCGAGCGAGAGATCTCATTCACGACTGGAACGTGGTCGAGACCAGGAGTTCTCGCACCAAGCCCATCGAATTCGATGACGAAACTCTCCGTGACGGTCTTCAATCTCCTTCCGTTGTGGATCCTCCCATCGAGAAGAAGTTTGAGATCCTGCGCCTGATGGATCGTCTCGGAATCCATACCGCCAACGTCGGTCTCCCCGGAGCCGGTCCTCGAGCGGTGGAGGATGTCACGAGACTGTGTCAGTTAATCGTCGATGAAAAACTCAGCATCGTTCCCAACTGCGCAGCTCGAACACACGAGAATGACATCCGTGCCGTCGCCGAGATCAGCCAGAAGATCGGGATTCCCATCGAATGCTGCACCTTCATCGGATCGAGTCCCATCCGACAGTACACCGAGGACTGGACCCTCGAACGGATGCTGGAGCATACGCGTGTCGCTTCCGATCTCTGTATAAAAGAGGGGCTCCCTCAGATGTACGTCACCGAGGACACGACCCGCGCAGCCCCCGAGACACTGAAAGCACTTTACACCACCGCCATCGAGCACGGCGCTCGCCGTGCCTGCGTGTGTGATACGGTCGGCCACGCCACTCCAAGTGGTGTCACAACTCTGATCCATTTCATCCAGAAAATCGTCTCCGATACCGGGGTCGAGAACGTGAAAATCGACTGGCACGGCCACCGCGACAGGGATCTGGACGTCGCCAATTCCATCGCTGCGGTGGAAGCGGGAGCCGACAGGATCCATGGGACTGCCATAGGTATCGGCGAGAGGTGTGGAAATACTTCGATGGATCTGCTGCTGGTGAATCTCAAGTTGATGGGCTTCATCGACAACGACCTGACTCTACTGCCTGAATACGTCAGGACCGTCAGCGAGAGTTGCGAGATTCCGCTGCCAAAGAACTATCCGGTATTCGGCTCCGACGCCTTCGAGACCGCTACCGGCGTCCATGCAGCCGCAGTGATCAAGGCTTTCCGAAAGAACGACACCTGGCTGGCAAACCGAGTCTATTCGGGAGTCCCCGCTGATGAGTTCGGTCTGTCCCAGAAGATCAGCATCGGCCCGATGAGCGGACGGTCGAATGTTGTCTTCTGGCTCGAACAACATTCCATCGAACCCACCGAAGAGCTCGTTTCGAAGATCTTTGATCACGCAAAGCAGGCCGATCGACTCCTCTCCGACACTGAAATCCTGCAGTTGACCCGGTGATTTTCTCGAATCGAACCGCGACGGTATGCGCAGTCAGGGAATAAATGGCAATCTCAACTCACCCCGATAGCGGCCGGTATCCTGCCCCATCTGCCCTTCCCAGTTGAGGGTGGTGCCCTCCTCGGCGTGAGATCTCCTGACAGAGACGAGCAGGTGGACGACTCCATCGCCGGTTGTCTTCGAGGTGACCTTTGCCACTGCCTTGGCATCTTCGACACTCAACAGGTCATCGCCAACCACGATGGGAGCAAGTTCCGACCGATCCGGATCTGCCATCGAAATACGTCGGAGTTGTCGATTCACGTGACCATAGGTACGGATTCTCGCCAGTACCTCCTGGCCGACGAAGCAGCCCTTGTCATAAGAGATGGCATCATCGAGTCCAACTTCGGGAGGAAGAGAGCGAGCCGTGACCTCGTGACCGATACGGGGAAAACCCGCCTCGATCCGCGCCCGTTCACTACTGACGGAAGTAGCGAGCGGAACTGCTAGATCTTCCAGTTCTCGCTCGATCTCCTCCACCTTCTCGAGGGGCACGACCAGATCGAATCCGCAAGATGGGCAACGTGGGCGGTTCACGATCCGTCCGCCACGAAAGGGCGCCGATGCCAGGAATGATCCGGGAACGACATCAGTGAGTTGCTCGGCCTTGCTCGCAGCAGCAGGTCCCTGGATCGAGATCACCCCGAACGATCCCCTGACAAGTTCTACATCCTCGAGGATGATGAGCCGTTCGAGTTGCTCGATGAGTACTGCGCTCATCTCCTCGTCGATAACGAGGAGCAACCCCTTCTCGATTCGATGTACATCGAAATAGGCGAGGATACGTCCTTTGCCATTGAGCAGCGTTCCGCGGCTACCCGATTCGGACTGGACACGCTCGAGATCACAGGAGATGAGTCGTTGAAGAAAATCATCGGCATCCGGCCCGCCGACAACAACGGTTTCTAGACAACTCTCGGGACGGAGTCGGGCACAACCGTCGAAGATATCGGTATCACCCAAGAACTTCTCCGATCAGAGCCGTCGCATCTGCTCGACAACACGATCTCCCCACTCATCGGTGGGGATTCCGCTCGTTGTATTCAGTGCCGTGACATCTTCGCTACAGAGTGCCTTCTCGATGGCACACTCCATGTTCGAAGCAGCCGATACCTCGCCGAGGTAGTCCAGCATCATCTGACCGGCTGCGATCGCGGCGATGGGACATACCACGTTTTTTCCCTTGTACTTGGGAGCAGAACCGTGAATCGGTTCGAACATCGACACCTGACCAGGATGGAGATTGCCACTGGCCGCGACCCCCATACCTCCCTGCAAGACCGCCGCAAGATCCGTGATGATGTCTCCGAACAGGTTAGTCGTCACAACAGTGTCAAAGACTTCCGGATTCTTCACCATCCACATGCATGCTGCATCGACGTAAGCGTGCTCGGATTCGATGTCCGGATATTCCTCTCCCACCTCGGCAAAGATCCTCGTCCAGATGTCATGGGCCTGGATGGCGTTGGCCTTGTCGATCAGCATCAACTTCTTCTTGCGGTCCCTCTTGCGAGCGAGTTCGAAGGCGTACCGGATGATCCTCTCGACTCCCTTGCGTGTATAGATCATCTGCTGCATCGCAACCTCGTCAGCAGTGCCCTTCTTGAAGATCCCGCCGATTCCGGCATAGGCATCCTCCGTGTTCTCGCGGACGACCACGAAATCGATATCCTTGGTGCCCTTGTCCTTCAGTGGACAGAACTTGTCGGCAAACAGTCGAATCGGTCGCAGGTTCACAAACAGGTCGAGATGAAATCTAAGACCGGATATTACTGCTCTCTCGACGAGTCCGACCTCGACCCTTGGATCTCCGATGGCACCGAGAAAGATACCATCCACTCGGCGGACCTCTTCGATCACCTGCTGCGGAAACAACTCTCCCGTCTCGAGGTAATGTACGCTCCCGTGCGGATAGTCTTCACGTTCGAGTTCGAAGCCCCCCAGTTGTGCGGCAACGTCCATCACCTTGAAGGCTTCACGGGTGACCTCAGGGCCGATCCCGTCGCCGGCAAACACTGCAATTTTGTAACTCCTGGACACGATTTCACTCCCTCAGCAATAGTATGATGGTCTGCTCTATGCAGACTCTACGAGCACGGCAATCCCCTGGCCTCCACCGATGCAGGCGCTGGCGATTCCCAGTCCACCACCACGGCGACGCAACTCGTGCAAAACGGTCAACACCAGCCGTGTTCCCGTCATCCCCAGAGGATGCCCCAGGGCGATGGCGCCACCATTGACATTGACCTTGTCGCGGTCGAGTCCCAGTTCCTTCTCGACTGCCAGGTACTGGGCAGAAAAAGCCTCATTGATCTCGAACAAGTGAATATCGGCAACGGAGAGCCCCTGGTCCGCCAGCAGTCCGTTGATGGCAGGAGCCGGACCGATCCCCATGATGGACGGATCCACTCCAACCACCTTCCAGCCCTTCACGGTGCCGAGAACCTCTCTGTCGAGAGCAACGGGAGAATCCTCGGCGGCGAGAATCACCGCAGCGGCACCGTCCACGATGCCACTGGCGTTTCCGGCGGTCACCGTTCCCTCTTTTCCGAAGGCAGGACGTAACTTCGCGAGTTTTTCTCTGGTTGTACCGGGTTTGATGTGATCGTCACGATCGACCTGGATCATCTCCTTGCCGCGTTTTACCTCCACCGGGAAAATCTCTGAATCGAACAGCCCTTTCTCCTGCGCAGCCTCGGCGCGAGAGTTTGAGATTACTGCAAAATCATCCTGTTCTTCGCGCGAGATCTCGTACTGCACTGCCAGTTTTTCAGCGGTCTGAGCCATGAAGAGGCCGCAATACGGATCCATCAAGGAGACCATCAACATGTCTTCCAGTTTTCCCTGTCCCAGATGGAAACCCTCGCGGGCTCCTCGGATGACGTGAGGACACTGGGACATGTTCTCTGCCCCACCCGAGACCACCACCTGCGCTTCATCGAGCAGGATGTGCTGGGCACCGATGATGATCGATTGGAGACCCGAACCACACAATCGATTCACCGTCAAACCCGGAGTCTCGATGGGCAGTCCTGCCCTCAGAGCGATATGTCTCGCCCCGTAAAGAGCATCGGCACTGGTTTGCATGACGTTACCGATGATCACGTGATCGACATCGGTAGGATCAACCTCGGTGCGGCGTAATGCCTCCCGGGTGATCTGGGCCCCGAGTTCGATGGCACTGGTGTCCTTGAAAAGACCAAAACCAGCAGTTCCGACGTATTCACACATCGCTGTCCTGGCGCCTCCGAGGATCTGGATCTTCTTGGTCATGTTTCGCTTCCTTGTTGCTGGCTCGTGATCTCCACGAACATCTCATCCGTGGCTCTCATCGACTCGGGATACTCATCACAATTGAAAGTTCAACGCCCCTGAAAATCCGGGGTCCGCTTGTCGAGGAATGCCTGCATTCCTTCTCGCATATCGTCGGTGGCGCTGGTTACACCGAAAAGATCCGCCTCGATGGCGAGCCCCTCGGCGAGAGTGCAATCTCCTCCGCGAATCACTGCATCGATAGCGTGCTGGAGAGCCAGGGGCCCTCTCTTGCACATCGTCTCGGCCACCTTCAGTACCGTCGCTTCCAGTTCTTCGGGATCACACACGTCATTGATGAGACCGATCTCCTTGGCCTGTTGCGCGCCGATGTGGTTCCCCGTCAAGATCATCTCGAACGCCCGTCCGCGACCGACGATGCGCTGGAGCCGCTGGGTTCCGCCATAGCCAGGGATGATCCCCAGGGAAACCTCGGGAAGCCCTATCTTGGCTCGACTCGATGCGTACCGAAGGTGACAGGCAAGCGCCAGTTCACAGCCACCTCCGAGTGCGAAACCGTTGATCTGCGCGATCACTGGCTTGCCACAGCGCTCGATGGCATCGAAGGCTCTCTGGCCTGTCGATGATCTCTGCTTCGCTTCCTCGGCGGTTTGCCCGGCCAGTTGCGAGATGTCAGCACCGGCAACAAAGGCTTTTTCTCCCGCACCGGTCACGATCAGGACCCGGGCCGAATCGTCGCTGGCCAACATCCGGAAGACACGCTCGATCTCTGCAACGGTGGCATCGTCGAGCGCGTTGAGTTGTTCCTGCCGATCGATCACGACACGAACCACTCCTTCGGCAGGGTGTTCGATGCGCAAGTTCTCCAGCGCAAGATCTTCCATCAGGTATCTCCGCTAATTCTTGAAGATCTTCACAGGAGTGTACTCGTGATCTCGTTTCTTCTTCACCACTGCACTCACGATGGTACTCCCCTGACCGAGTTGATCGGCCACGGTCTGTCCATCGACGATACGACCGAACACGGTGTAGATCCGATCGAGGTAGGCCAGGCGATCGAGGGCGATCAAGAACTGCGATCCGGCGGTATCGGGGAACTGGTGATTCCTCGCCATGATGATGGATCCCCGCACGGCAGCTCGATTCTTGCTGGTTTCATCCCTGATCATGTATCCAGGTCCTCCGGATCCTGTGCCATCCGGACTGCCCCCCTGGATGAAGCCGAGATTCTGCTCTGTCTTCACTTTCCTGTGGAATTTGAGGCCGTCATAGAATCCGCTCTCGACCAGGGAGATGAAGTTCGCCACCGTGTTGGGAGAGTCATTTTCGAACAGTTCGAGAGTAATCTGCCCACCACTGGTATTGAGCACAATCCGTGGAAGATCACTCACAAAGGGAGCAGAAGGAGTCTTGCCCTGAGCATCAGAGAACTCCGGTCCCTGTCCGGAAGAAGGCTTCACCTGGGAGGTGCTCGGTTTTTTTGGCGTTGCACTTTCGCCGGATGCTGCTTGTTTCACCTTCTCCGGCAGCAAGGAGTAGGGGTAGGCAAGTACGAGGGTCATCTCGGCAGCGAGTCGCTTGCCGATGCGCTCCTGAACCCGAGTGATCGGGTCGCCTTCCTCTAGCACTACCGAGCCACAGGTGATCAGTTTCTTGTTACTGACCGGGGAAGGTCCAAGGCCGATGCCAAACTGCAAACCCAGTTTCGGCCCCGCCGAAGTTCCGGAAGGGGTTACGCCGAAGGAACCCTGATTCCAGGGCAACGAAGAGTTCGCCTCGGCTAACTCGACTCCTCCACCAGAGCGGTCACTCACACCGAAGTTGAGGCTCTGTCCCATCGTCATGGTGATGGGCACCTTGTTCAGGTTTCCGTTTCTCACCTGTGAAACGATCTCTGCTCTCAACCCGGGGATCCCCACGTCCTGAAGTTCGATCCACAGGCGACCATTGGTAAAGCAACACAGGAACCAGCGATCTTCCTTTTTGACCGCGGGCAAGACATTGAACTGTTCTTCGCCAGAACGGTAAAAACGCCAGCGTGCCTTCCAGGTGGCAAAACCGGGCAGATCGATGATCCCCACGACATTCTTCTCGATGCGACCGAAGAAACTGTCACCTCGCCAGATCACTCGAACGATGGGCCAGGGCTGCGAGACGGGCGCGTATTGAGAGAGATCAAAGGTCCGTTCGAGGTACTCCTTGGATTCCAGTTTTCGCATTTCCATCGTTTGCGGATCGAAGCCTTCAGGCATCGTCATCGGTACGTTCAACTTTCCGAACTGATATCGAATGATCAGCCCGAGCGGCCACAGGACCGGATCCAGAACATCGAGTTGATTGTCACTCTCGTTTCGAACCCCGATGGTCACAAGGACGGGATCCTCTGGCGAGTAGGCACGCTGGGAAAACTGGATCGTCCAGTCAAGATCGGAGTTTCGGTCGCCGATCACGGGAACCCTGGAAACGGTAGGTTTAGCCCCGGTAGCACCGGTGGCTGGTTTCTCGCCGGAAGGCTTCGATAGAATCGGCTTGCCACGCGAGGCGACGTACTGGATGACGTGCCAGCCGTAACGGGTCTTACAGACCGCGAGCCCGTTCGGTTCTGAAATCTTGAACGCTGCGAGTGTGAACTCCGGTTCCATAGCACCGGGGGAGACCCAGTCCAGATCTCCACCCAATAACTTGGTCCCAACATCCAGCGAATACCGGCGAGCCAGGGCCCTGAAATCGGTACCACTCTCGGCCGCCTCCAGCAGGCGATTGGCCACCTGTTCGTTAGCCACCAGGATGTGGCGCAGGTGTCGCTGGACTTGCCCCTCGAGAAGAGAAGTGACGCTCAAACCTGCCAGCAGCAGCATCGAGAGCCGAAAGAAAGCCAGCGAGCGGGCCAGCAGGAGACCCGTCGTTTGCAGTTGATTCATCTTCGTTTCCTCCACTGTGAGTCACTATTTACGCGCTGACGAAAGCTCATCTGCGCAGACCCGGGACCCGAGACCCGCTTCACCGAGGTGTCATCGACGTAACGATCCGCCAACATTCCCTTTAGCAACTCTAGATTGGGTGCAAGATAGCACGGAGCAGCGTTTCATTGAAGCGGATCCAGAGCACAGGAGAGGGGTTCTGATTGCTCTCCTCGGCACAGAAAGCAGACCTGACCCTGGTGCTGGTGGTCATCATATGGGGGACGACCTTCGTCGCGGTCCAGAGGGCGCTCGATGAGATCCAGGTACACTCCTTCCATGTGCTTCGTTTCGGGATCGCGACGCTGGCACTGCTGCCGCTGTTGGTCCTGAGAAAACCTGCAATCCACTCCGGCGCACCGGCTCCCCGAGGCCTGCTGCTGAAGGTGGGCTTCCTGGCCGGATTCTGTCTGTGGGTCAGTTACAGTCTCCAGACCACTGGACTGCTCCACACCACCCCATCTCGTTCTGGCTTCCTCACCGGTATGGCGGTGGTGATCGTTCCGGTGCTGGCTTTCCTTTTACTGCGCGAAAGGATGGAAAAGCGAGCGATCATCGGTGTTTCGATGGCGACAGCAGGTCTTGCGTTTCTGGCCTTCGGCCCTGGAGGAACGGTGGAACGGCCTCCTCAACTACCCGACATTCCCAGAGGCGACCTGCTCACCGTAGGCTCCGCCGTCGCGTTCGCCTTCCAGATCATCATCAAGGCACGCTGGGCATCACAACTGTCGGCGCTGAAATTGACCATCGTCGAACTGACTACCGTGTTCCTGCTGGCTCTTTCGGCGGCACTCCTGCTGGAGGATTTTCCAGACCCGACCAACTTGAGTCCCACATTCTGGGGCGCCGTGTTACTGACCGGGCTGCTGGCGACCGCGTTTGCTTTTCTGGCCCAGACCTGGGCACAACGCACCACCACTGCCGTCCGTACCGCTGTGGTCTTCGCCTTCGAGCCGGTGACCGCGGCGATCTTTGCGTGGCTGGTGATCGGCGAGGTGCTGTCACCGTGGGCGATATTCGGTGGAGTCCTCATCGTCGGCGGCGTGCTGCGCACCTCACTGGGAGGCAAAAAGAACCACTCTGACTAGACGGCGCGTTGTTCCGGCACACGAATATCCTCGACCATCTTCATCACATCGGCAGGCGGATCAGAGGTGAAAGAGCGAATGATACCGGCAACCATGAAGTTGAAGAGCATACCGACGGTGCCGATCCCCTTCGGCGAGATCCCCCACCACCAGTTCTCGACACTATCGAGTTCCGGATGCAAGAAACGGAAATAGATGATGTAGCCACCGGTAAACACCAGTCCCACCACCATGCCGCTGACGGCACCCTCACGATTCATCCGCTTCATGAAGATCCCCATCAGGATCGCCGGGAAGAAGCTGGCGGCGGCCAGTCCAAAGGCAAATGCCACCACCTCGGCGACGAAGCCAGGCGGATGAATACCCAGATAGCCGGCGACACAAACCGCTGCCCCGGCAGCGATGCGCGCAACGAGTAACTCTTGCTTCTCCGATAGATCCGGCTTCAACCACTTGCGCAACAGATCATGCGAAATGGAGGTGGAAACCACCAGCAGCAGACCCGCCGCGGTCGAAAGCGCTGCCGCCAGCCCTCCGGCAGCAACCAGTGCGATGACCCAGTTGGGCAATCCGGCAATCTCCGGGTTGGCCAGCACTATGATGTCGCGATCGATCGTCAACTCGTTGGTGATCGATTGCCCCTGTCCATCGACGGCAGCGGCGCCGACGTACTGCACGAGACCATCGCCGTTCTTGTCATCGAACTCGATCAGTCCGGTGCCCTCCCACGTCTGAAACCACGGCGGCATCTGCTCGTGTGGCTGAAAGGCGCCATCTTTGTAGACGGTGTCGATCAGATTGGTGCGAGCAAAGACCGCCACTGCCGGTGCCGTCGTGTAGAGGATCGCGATGAACAGCAGCGCCCAACCGGCCGATTTGCGTGCATCGCACACCCTCGGCACGGTGTAGAAGCGGATGATGACGTGCGGAAGCCCGGCAGTGCCCGCCATCAGAGCGAAGGTGATGGCCAGTAGATTGATGGTATTACCCGAGCCGAGGGTGTAGGCGGAGAAGCCCAGTTCCTTGTGAAGCCCGTCGAGACGCGCCAGCAGGCTCACATCCGAGCCGGGCGGAATGGAACCGAAGCCGATGTGCGGAATCACAGTATCCGCCACCATCAACGAGATGAAAACCGCTGGCACCATGAAGGCGAAGATCAACACGCAGTACTGGGCCACCTGGGTATAGGTGATGCCCTTCATGCCGCCGAGCACGGCATAGATGAAGACGACTCCCATGCCGATGATGACACCCCAGGTCACATCGATCTCGAGGAAGCGGCTGAACACCACTCCGACCCCACGCATCTGACCGGCAACATAGGTGAAGGAAATGAAGATGGCACAGATCACCGCCACCAGTCGAGCCGTCTGCGAATAGTAACGCTCACCGATGAAGTCCGGGACGGTGTATTTGCCGAATTTGCGCAGATACGGCGCCAGCAACAGTGCCAGCAATACGTAGCCACCGGTCCAACCCATCAGGTAGACGGAACCATCATAGCCACTGAATGAAATCAGACCCGCCATCGAGATGAAGGAAGCGGCACTCATCCAGTCGGCGGCGGTGGCCATGCCGTTGGCCAGAGGCGGGACATCCTGACCGGCGATGTAGAACTCCCCGGTGCTGGTGGCCCTCGAACGGATGGCGATTACGATGTAGAGCAGAAACGATGCACCCACCAGCAGTGTGGTCCAGCCAGTGACCCCCATCACTCCTCCTCATCGGAGAAGTACTCGTCGTCGAGGCGGTTCATCTTCCAGGCATAGACCCAGATCAGGATGACGAAGGTGAAGATGGAGCCCTGCTGGGCAAACCAGAAACCAAGCGGCGTTCCCGGAAGTGGTGCCTGGATACCGTGCAGATCCTCGGCCCAGTAGATTCCCAGGCCAAAGGAGACAAACGCCCAGATCGACAGCAAGATGGCGATGAGGGTCAGGTTCTTTCGCCAGTAATCCGCCGCAGGAGGTCGCTGTGGTGGCGCCATCTCTGTCCCCAATCTTAGCGGGAGTCTGAAAGAGGGGTGTACAGAGTCAAGAGGCAGCGAGTCAATCGACAGCAAAGCTCCAGGTGGCTCTTGGGCCAGAGACGAGTCACCCCTACCCTGCCTCCAGCAAGGCGCACCAAGGAGAAACGATGACGGTCACCACACTCGCCATCGCCAGCGGCCTGATCCTCTGGCTCGGCTACCGTTTCTATGGCCGGTGGGTCGCCACCCATGTGTTCGGGGTCGGCGAGTTCGACGACGACCAGATGCCCAGCCGGAAGTTGGCCAACGGTGTCGATTTCGTGGCGACGAAACGATCGATCCTGTTCGGGCATCACTACGTGACCATCGCCGGGGCAGGTCCCATCGTCGGACCGGCTGTGGCGGTCACCTGGGGCTGGCTGCCAGCACTGTTGTGGGTGGTGTTCGGGGCGGTACTGATCGGTGCGGTGCACGATCTCGGCGCGCTGGTGCTGTCAGCGAGAAACCAGGGTCGCAGCATCGGTGATCTGTGCGCCGAGATCCTGTCACCGCGAGTGCGGCTGTTGTTTCTGATCTTCATCTTTCTGGCGTTGTGGGTGGTGCTGGCGGTGTTCGCCTTCGTCATCGCCAGTTTGTTCGTGGCGCGTCCCGAGAGCATCCTGGCGGTGTGGATCGAGATCCCGCTGGCGCTACTGGTCGGCTGGCAACTGCTGCGCGGCAAATCGCTGGCGCTATGGGGTGGACTGGCACTGCTGGTGATGTACGGCTGCATCGGCATCGGCTCGACCGACAGCGTGCGCTCCTTCCTTGCCTTCGACTGGGGCGAAAATAGCACCGGAAACTGGCTGTCACAGAACGCCGGGCTGTTCTGGCTGCTGATGCTGTTTGGTTACTCGTGGATCGCCAGCGTCCTGCCGGTACAGAAACTGCTGCAACCACGTGATGCCATCAACTCGCACCAGTTGCTCGTGGCGCTCGGCGCGCTGGTCGCAGGAATGGTGGTGCTCTCCATCACCGGTGGCCCACAACTGGAGATCGTCGCCCCTGCCATCAATCCCGATCCTCCTGCCGATGCGCCGCTTTTGTTTCCATTTCTGTTCATCACCATCGCCTGCGGAGCGGTCAGCGGTTTCCACTGCATGGTCGCCAGTGGCACCACCTCCAAACAACTCGCCAGCGAACGCGATGCCCGCAGCATCGGCTTCGGTGCCATGGTGCTCGAAGGCGGCCTGGCAGTGATCGTCATCCTGTGTTGCGTCTCGGCGGCCGGTTTTGCCAACGGCGGTGAGTGGGCGGCCCAGTATTCCGCCGACTGGGTCGGCAAGGGCTCCCTGCTGGCGAGGCTTTCCGGTTTCATCTACGGCGGAGCCGCCTTCATCGGCGCCGCGCTGCCGTTCTTCAGCCCTGAGTTTCTCGCCACCGTCATCACCGTTGTCATCATCTCGTTTGCCGCCACCACGATGGACAGCGCCACCCGCATCCAGCGCTACGTGGTCGAGGAACTGGCCAGAGCGAACGGGCTGACCGCACTGGCGAATCGTCAGGTGGCCACTGCCATCGCTGTGATCTCAGCGGCGGCACTGGCGATCCTGGCGGGACAGGGCGGCACCGGCGGACTGGTGCTGTGGCCCATCTTCGGCGTCACCAATCAGCTGCTGGCCAGCCTCACCCTGGTGGTGCTGACCACCTGGCAGGCACGCCGGGGTCGCCCCATCTTGCCGACGCTGCTGCCTCTCATCTTCCTCACCACCATCGTCGGCTGGGCCGCCATCAGTCAGATGCAGGGGCTACTCGGCGCCGAAGCCATCCAGTGGCCGCAGGTCATCGTGCTCGGCTTCGGCATGCTGCTGCAACTGTGGATGGTGACGGAAGGACTGCTGTGCATGCGACAATCACGGGGTGGAGCCAGCGACGATGGCATCGATGCGCTGGGAGTGGTTCAGGCCTGAACTCAGCTTGAGCAGAAGCCGCGGTGCTTCTGGTAGTAGTCCTGGTGGTGCTCCTCGGCGCGCCAGAAGGTCGGGGCCGAAGTGATGACCTGGGTACAGAAGTCACGACCATCGAAGGCGTTTTCTTCCTTCATCCTCTGTATCTCCTGCTCGACCTGTTCGACCTCGTCTGCATCGTTGCAGAAGACCACCGATCGATACTGGCTGCCGACATTGGGCCCCTGTTGATCGGGCGTGGTGGGATCGTGGAGGGCAAAGAAGAGCTGGACCAGTTCACGGTAGGAAACCTGCCGCGGATCGTAGAACAGTTCCACCGCCTCGGCGTGTCCGGTCTCTCCGGAGCAGACCTGTTCGTAGGTGGGGTTGTGCTGGTGTCCTCCCATGTAGCCGGATACGGCATCGACGACGCCGCCGAGGGCCGCGAAGCGGTCCTCCACTCCCCAGAATCAGCCGCCACCGAACCAGGCGCGCGCCAGTCCGGGATCACTTCCGGGGATCTCTTCATCGGCCTCGGGAATCTGCCGGGGGATCGGTTCCCCCTGGCCATAGAAGTGCAACGCCAGCGAGTTGAGGCAGTGGCGCGTCCCGGTCGGAGCCGGGCCATCGGGGAAGGCATGTCCCAGATGGGCATCGCAACGGCCGCAGGTGATCTCGGTGCGAACCATGCCATCGCTCTCATCGCTTTTTTGACGGATATGCTGATGATCGAAGGAATCGAAGAAGGATGGCCAGCCAGTGCCGGAGTCGAACTTGTCTTCGGATCGAAAGAGCGGCAAACGACAGACGATACAGGCGTAGACACCGGCAGATTTCTCATCGAGAAAGCCACCACAGTGGGGCGCTTCGGTTCCCGATCTCTGGGTGATCCGATGCTGCTCGGGAGAAAGTCGCTGCACCAGTTGCTGGTGAAGATGAGGCTCCGGTGCGGTGAGCGAAAAGCCGCTGGCCGAGATATCGGATCCGGAAACCATGCCGCCATTCCTTTCCATCTGTCGCATCGAGTCTCCATCGAGTCTCCAACGATGGTACCCTCGTGTCCAGTCGATCCCAACCACGGAATCGACCCCCAGGGAGGTGTGCTTGGAAGACACGGAACGGCCCGAAACACCCGCTCAGGAACAAATCACCTGGGAGCTGTTCCGAGATCGGTTCATCCGGGCGCTGGGTCCTTTCGCTCCTGGATTCGCACGCGAGCAACTGGCCCGACACGCCTGGCTGGTCCGTGAAAAAAACCAGGTGATGAATCTGACACGGGTCACCGACCCGGAAGCGATGGCGATCCGACACGCCGCCGACTCGTTGGCGGCTCTGCCGCTGCTGGCCGAAGGTGGAGAACAGATCTTCCATCACGTACTCGATGTCGGCACCGGAGCCGGCTGGCCCGGTCTTTCCATCGCCATCGCCTGCCCCCATCTCAAGGTGACGCTGCTCGATTCGACCGGTAAGAAGATCGATTTCCTGCAATCGGTGGTCGAGGAACTGGAACTGCAGGATCGTGTGAAGTGCGTCTGGGCACGCTTCGAGGAGTGGATCAGAGGGCATCGCAAGGACATCGATCTGCTGACGGTACGGGCGGTGGGACCGGTAGAGCGGCTGCTGGGCTGGTGCACCAACAGTTACTTCGGACCGATGCTGCTGTGGAAGGGGCCGGCCGCAGATAAAGAGCTGAAGGCGGTCGAGGGGCTGATGTGGAAGCGGCGCCTGTTCGTCGCCCTCGACGAATCGTATCAGATTCCCGGTGATGAGGCGGTGCGCCGACTGATTCTCATCGACCACCAGCGCAGTTAGCCGGCATCCTCTTCTTTACGGGTGAAGTGTGCACCTCGTTGAGCAATCCGATCACGAACCGCCCCGATGATGGCAGCGATGCCCGAGACGGTGAGAACGGCGGCGAGAATGTACTGCAGGACGTCTGGCTGCCAGAAGATCACCATTCCCGAGAGGAACAGGAAGGCGCCCATGATCAGTTTTCCGTTGATGATGACGTTCATACCGCTCCTTTTCCTATCCGCTTTTCTCGACCTCGATCTCGAGTGCCAACCCCATCCCGCCGCTGATGCAGAGGGTCGCCAGCCCCTTCCCTCCGCCACGGCGCCGCAGTTCATGCAACAAGGTGGTGGTGATGCGAGCCCCGGTGGCGCCGATGGGATGGCCGAGCGCGATGGCTCCTCCGTTGACGTTGAGACGCGCTCGATCGATGGGAACCTCGCGTAGACAGGCGAGCACCTGGGCTGCGAAGGCCTCGTTCAACTCGACCAGATCGTAGTCATCGATGCTGCCACCAGTCTTCTCCAGCAACTTCCCGATGGCAGGGACCGGTCCCATCCCCATCCGCTTCGGTTCGACGCCGGCGCGCGTCGAGGCACCCAGGGTCGCAAGGATCGGCCAGCCCTCATCACGCGCCAGTGACTCATCGGCGACCACCAGCGCACAGGCGCCATCGGTGATCCCGGATGAATTGCCGGCATGGATCGAGCCATCCTTCTTGAAAACCGGTTTCAGGCGACCCAGCGCCTCGATGGTGACACCATCTCTGGGATGCTCGTCGATCTCGACCACCGTCACACCCTTGCGGCCGGGAATCTCGACGGCAGCGATCTCATCGCTGAAGAGTCCTCCTTCACGGGCCCTCTGGCAGCGCTGCTGGCTCTCGACAGCATAGGAATCCTGCTCATCACGGGAGATGGAAAACTCTTCTACCAGGTTCTCGGCGGTAGCTCCCATCAACTGATCGGCCATCGGACAGTGAAAACCGTCTCGATACATGCCGTCGACCAGTTCTCCCTCACCGAGGCGATACCCCTTGCGTGCACCCAGTAGGTAAAAGGGAAGTTGCGACATGCTCTCGGTGCCGCCGGCGACCATCACCTGCGCATCTCCTCGTTCGATGGCATCGCGAGCCTCGATGATGGCAAGAAGCCCCGAGCCACAGGCCATGTTCAACGTGATGGCGGTCGAATGTGGCGACAACCCGGAACGGATGGCGATCTGACGCGCCACGTTCGGTCCGCCTCCAGCCTGGCGCCCACATCCGAAACGCAGCTCTTCGACTCGCTCGGGGGCGACACCGGCAACCGAAAGTGCAGGGACCACCGCGGCGACTCCAAGATCCGCTGGCGACAACGATGAAAGGCCGCCGAGGAACTTGCCGATGGGAGTTCGGATGGCAGAACAGATGACAGCACGGCTCATGACTGTGCTCCCGTCAGCGATCTTGAAACGAGAATCTTCTGCAGATCCTCACCGCCGCCGAAGGGGGTTGCAGCCTGCACATCACGGTAGGCACGCTCGATCGGGTACTCGCGACTGTAACCATTTCCACCGAGAATCTGCACCGCATCCTTGGTCGCCTTGTAAGCGGCCTTCTTGGCCGCCAGGTTCGCCATCGCAGCCTCCCGGCTGGCGGCCTTACCGGCATCGAACAGACCCGCTGCGCGCCACAGGATCAATCGAGCGCCCTCGATCGCCGTGGCGGCATCCGCAAACATCGCCCGAATCGATCCGAATCGATCTACCGATCGACCAAAAGCGACTCGTTGCGAGGCATAACCGAGCGCATGGCTGATGGCACCACGGGCCAACCCCAGTACAACGGCGGCACCGCCCAGACGGGACTTGTCGACCACCCTCGAGATGGGGGACCAGCCGGAATCTGACTGTCCCAGGCGAGCTCCCGCATCGAGCCGGACGCCGTCGAGGTGAAGTTCGCACAATCCTGCTCCTCTGAGACCGAGCAGATCCGTCTTCTGGTGACGCGAACACCCCGTCGTCGAGGGATCGACAACATAGGCACCGAGATCCTGCAGTTGCTCGTCGCCATTGCGTGCGACAACGGTAATCAGTCCAGCGAGAGCACCCCCCACCACCCAGGTCTTCCTGCCATGCATCGAGTACCCATCGGTTTCCTCCCCGACAGCACAGGTGATGCCGGAAGCATCGGACTCTGCTTGCACCTCGCCGAGGGCGAAGGTGGCAAGAGTCTCGCCACTGGCCATCCCGGGGAGCCAGCGCTCGCGCCCCGCATCATCGGCGAGGTCGAGGATGGCGGTCGAACCCTCGAACAGGTGAGACGCCAGCACCGCAGCGGTGGAGCCGCAACAGCGCGCGACCTCCTCGACAACGAGGCAGGCTGCGAGCAGATCGAGTCCTGCTCCACCATAGAATTCAGGAATCGTGATCCCCAGCATCCCCAGTTCGGCAAGTTGAGAGATGGAGTCGGTGGGCAATCCCTGGGACTCATCGAGGAGCTGTGCCCTCGGTGCGATCTCGTTGTCTGCGAAATCCGCGATCATCTCGCGCACTTCCTGGTGATGTTCCTCGAAGCGGATCACTCTGGTTCCCTTCCGTTCATTCCGTTTTCGGCGACACACCCTGCCCAAACAGCATCCTCACCCGCTAGCATCCCCATCGTGGGCGCCTGTGAGCAGCGTTTCCAGTGCCTCTCTGAGGGTCATCTGTGCGCGGCGCACCTTGGTGGCAAGCTCTTCGAGTCGCTGTGGGCCACCGACAGCCTCCAGACCACTTCTCACCCACTCCTGCTCGGCGCGTCGACGGATACGGCGAAGGATCCGCGCCTGTGCTCTGTCGGGATCAGGCGATTCACGGTGGCAACGAGCCGCCTCCAGCAGTGCCTCGGCGATCTCGTCGATTCCGGTTCCATCCTGGCTACTCACACCGATGGGATCGGCAACATCCTGATCGCGAGCGGCTTCCTTCGACAACCGCATCAGGTCTTCGGCGCCGGGACGATCGCACTTGTGCACGATGATCCGGTCGACGATTTCCATGATCCCTGCCTTGAGGAACTGGATTGCATCACCGGATTCAGGGGACAGTAGCAACCACGC
>CAWLAN010000003.1:0-38957 GCA_963854815.1 Planctomycetes bacterium UBA1146 | reverse complement strand
TGTCAAAAGCGTTGGCACCATCGACGACGGTAGCCGCACCAGCGCACTCGTCAGGAGTAGGACAGGGGGCGGTGTTCGTGATGGTCAAAGTACCAGGACCCTCTTCGCCGCCACCCCAGCCACCGATTCGAACCTGATAAGTGGTTCCGGCCGTGGTTGAAATGGTAAGTGCCGAATCAAAGCCCTGACAACCAGCAGCCGCTCCACCGTCGCCGTCACAGGCGATCAGGTTGAGAGCACCGCAGCCACCATCGTAGACGGCGAGGTCGGTGTCGAAACTAGCTGCGTCGCAGGTTTCGAAGGTCGTGGTTCCATCGCAGTCTGCGGTGAAACTGTACCAGCCGTCGGCCAGGTTCTGACCATAAGCGTTGGTGCAACCGGTCGGATTTGGCTCCGCGCTTGGAGTGTAGCCGGTGGTGTCAAAAGCGTTGGCACCATAGCTCACTGGACTTGCGGTCGCACATTCATCATCCGCGTGCACTACAGGACTTGCGATGACGAGCGCCAGCATTGCGGCGAAGGTCATACAGAAACGATAAGCACTCATGGAAAGGCCTTCCTTCTTTTGTCGAAAAGACAAGGTCAATCGACACCTCCTCGGTGACGACAACCAATAGAATCAAATGAACCAACTAAAATGCGCGAGGGAACCGCCAGAGAACCCACGTGACCTTCGAGAAGGACACTGCAGAAATTCACGAGAAGAGCACCTCGCTCAGCCCAAGCAGTTTAGGGATAGATTCCACTAAACCGTATCTACAACTTTATTGGACTATGCTGATGTCCGCAACAGGGTCTCTCAGGAGAAGTTTGGGCATTTTTCGAACCTCAGCGCCGAAACCGCCGGATTTTCACGCACGGCAAATATTGCTGATATAAGTTGTTTGCCAAGAAGCATTAACGAGAGCGATGCAGGGGCCGCTGGGGGGCTTCCCGGTCGCGGTCGAACCCGGTTAGCCCCTGGGAGCCAAACCGGCCGAGGGGGGGGATGGGGACCGTTCGAGGCCGAATCTATGACAGGAATGACAGGATCCGCTGATCACCAGAATGGTCCAGCAAGTGTACTTTTCGGTGCTGGGCGGTGAAATTTATTGCCGCCGGGGGACGGTGGCACGTCGAGTCGACAGCGCCCGACAGCGAGGGGATCAGATCAGACCGCAGTGAATCCCTCTGCCATCAACATCAAATCAACATCAACACACGCGTCGCGGATCGTAGATGGCCATCTCGGATGGTGACCCGACTGACGAGATGGACGAGCAATTTCCCGGGCCAAGGTGTGGTCATGGCCGCGTCCGTTCCTTGGCCCTGCCGAGAAAATCGATGCGATGTTTCTCGACCTGGTTACGTCGCCACACCTCGCCGGTCTGCCAGGCGGGATCGATCAGTCCTTGTTCCCACTGTTCGAGGCGAGCCAGTAGATCGGCGCTGATTTCCGGGTGCTCCGAGGCGATGTCATCCCTCTCGCCGGGATCCTGTTCGAGATGGAACAACTGTGTTGAGAGGCCTTCGACTCGAATCAACTTCCACGGCCCATGGCGGACCGCCGCGGCTACAGCTCTCCTCCAGAACAGAACTTCGTGGGGAGCGTCTTTTCGTACCCCACCAAGATGATCCGAGAGATCGACGCCATCGAGTTGCTGCAGCACATCAGCCGGCACCTTTGCTGCCGACAAAACGGTGGCGGCGATATCGAGTGTGCTGACCGGCGCATCGAATCGGCTTCCAGCTGGAATGTGGCCGGGCCAGCGAGTTGCCCAGGGTACCCGGATCCCACCCTCGAACTTCGATCCCTTCATGCCACGCAGAGGACCGTTGTCGCTGGCGTTGTTGGTCGCACCTCCGTTGTCGTTGACGAACATCACCAGGGTATGGTCGGCGATTCCGCTGTCATCGATGGCTGCCAGGATCTCGCCGACGGCGCGATCGAGGGCGATCGTCATCGCCAGCAACTTCCGGCGCTTGTCAGTTTCACCTCGGGGCACCGAGGCGAGATCGGATTCGAGAGCCTGCATCGGCGTGTGGACGGCGCTGAAGGAAACATAGAGGAAGAAAGGCCTGGAATGATGGTCGCGGATGAAGCGTGCCGCTTCCAATCCGATGGCATCGGTGACGTAAGCGGCAGGCAAGGGCACGGGTTCATCTCCATCGAGCCACAGGGTTCTGCGCGACAGGTTCTTGCGGTCCAGGTAGGTACGCGAGCCCCCGAGAAAACCGCGAAACTCATCGAATCCGCGACGCAACGGACGAAAAGGCGGCTCCTCACCCAGATGCCACTTGCCGATCGCTCCGGTGGTGTACCCGTGTTGTTGCAACCGATCGGCCACGGTTTGTTCCGTGACTGGCAAGCCCAACTTCGAGCCGGCAGGCAGGTTCATCTCGTGACCGAATCGTTGCGGGTAACGGCCGGTCAACAGGCCTGCCCTCGATGGGCTGCACACCGAGGCGCACACGTACCCCTGGGAACAGGTCACTCCCTCGGCAGCGATCCGGTCGATGTGGGGTGTCGCAACCTGCTGGAGACCGGTGAAACCAAAGTCGACGTAGCCGGCATCATCGGCGAGCAAGATCACGATCGATGGTGGTTTTCGCGCCGACCTGGTATTGCCGAATCCCGATCCCTGACAACCGATAAGGCCGCCGATGAGGATTACAACGATGCCAGCAGCAAGAGGGAGTGGAAACGAGCAGGAATGGGGCAGGCTCAACTCGTCTTCCGTCCGGGTGCTGATTCCCGTTACCACGAGATTGGCCCGAGCGAGCCGCCCCAGATTGTGCCATCGTCGGTGAAGACGTTGTTGGGGTTGAAGGCGACCTCCCACGGATAGCCGTCGGGGTCGGCGAAGTAGCCGTTGTGGCCGGCCCACTCTGCCGGTTGAGCGGGCTTCAGAATTTCGCCGCCAGCCGATTCGGCGAAGGCGAGCACCTTGGCAACCTCAGACTCGTTGCGAACATTGTGAGCCAGCGTGATGCCACCGAAACCGATGCCGGTTTTCGGATAATCTGCGGCGATGTCCGCGGCTAACAAGTCCTTCGGGTACAACGCAAAGCGAGTGCCGACGGTTTGGAAGATTGCCCAATCTGCGGTATCGCCAGTGATGTCCGTCGGAAAGTCGAGGCCGTCGCGGTAAAAGGCGATGGACCTCGCCATGTCGGCCACGCCCAGCGTGATGATGCTTATGCGCGGCTCGAACATTTCGCCTCCGCTACTGCCGCTCGAGAGCAAAGGCCTGGACCCGTTCCTTGATGGAGTCGGTATCGAGACCGCAATGACGATAGACCTCGACGGCAGGTCCGCTCGGTGCGTATTTCTCGACGCCCAGACGCAGATGCGGGATGGTCGTCCCGATGTCGAACAGTGCCTCGGCGATGCAGTTGCCCAGTCCGGTCCTGACCGAATGATCCTCGACAGTCACGATGAAGGGTTGCCCGACGATTTCCTGGACAGAGGATCGATCCAATTCGGCCGGAGTTGCGACGTGGGCGAGACTGATATCGAGTCCCTCAGCGCGAAGAGCATCGACGGCTTCCAGTGCGCGTCCGGTCGGCGTACCCATCGAGATCACCATGCCGGCGGTTCCCGTGCGGATGAAGTCGATCCTTCCCGGTTCGAACTGGTAGTCGCCAGCGAAGAAAGGCGCACCATTTTCATCGGTGATGGTGGACAGTTTCGAACGTCCCATGCCGATGAATGCCATTCCCGGTGTCGTCAGGGCATGACGCACGATGCGATCGGTCTGGTTCGGATCTGCCGGCACAAAGATGCTCATGCCGAAGATGTTTCGCAGCAAGCCGACATAATCGATGCATTGATGGGTCTTACCATCTTCACCGACATCGAGACCCAGATGGGTGCATGCGATCTTCAACTGGGCGTGATTGATATCGCTGAGTCGATGCTGGTTGTAGGTCTCGCACACTCCGAAGACCCCGAAATCAGCGAACACGGTAGTGACTCCGCAGGTGGAAAGGGCTCCCGCGCAGGTGGCCGTGTGATGTTCCTGGACCCCGGACTGAAAGAAACGATCGGGGAAGGACTCGTGGAAGGCACCCAGTTTGACAGATCCCTCCAGGTCACAGTCGAAGGCAGCGATCGGAGGAGACTTGCTGTCGGTCGCGAGGGCGACATCGTGAATCGCCTTGCCGAAGGCACTGCGGCAATCGGTCCGTTCATCGACTCCGTAGGTGACCGGCTCTCCCGGATTCAGTTTCGGGAACTGATGCGGCAGAGAGGGGATGGTGCTGGCCGGGCGCCGGTTGCGGCGTTGCTCGAAGGGACCCAGATCCCACAGCGCCGGATCTTCGCCCAGTTCCTCGATTGCAGCGGCAAACTCTTCCGGTTTCAGACCGCGGCCATGGAAGTCGCATAGATTCTCCATGAAGGAGATTCCCTTGCCCATCACCGTGTTCGCTACGATGCACCAGGGTCGCTGCTCGTCGCGGCCTGCCTGCTGCAATGTGGAGAAGATCTGTTGTGGATCGTGGCCATCGATCTCCACCACGTGCCAGCCATCGGACTCCCAGTTCTCGACGATGCGCTGGGGCATGATCTGTTGCGTGCCTCCGCTGATCTGCTGCTGATTGCGGTCGACGATGGCGGTGATCTCGTTGAGGCCAAACTTGACGGCGAAGCGGCGCGCTTCACTGATCTGACCCTTCTGTTGTTCCCCATCTCCCATCGGAACGAAAATCCGCGCACGGCGACCGTGGATCCTCTCTCCCAGGGTCATGCCGCAGGCTGCCGACAACCCCTGGCCGAGATTGCCGGTGGTCCATTCGACACCCGGCACTTCTCGTTCGATGTGTCCCTCGAAAAGATTCTGTGTGCTGCGAAAGGATGCGATCACCTCTTCCCTATCGACAAAGCCGAGCTCGGCAAGCACCGAATAGACACCTGGCGAGGTGTGACCGTGACTGACAACGATGCGATCCCGCCCCGTCATCCAGGGGTTGTCCGCCTCGACGCGGGCGCACGACCACAGCACCAGATAGAGATCGAGGGACGACAACGATCCTCCGGGGTGTCCCGAGGCCGCCAGACTCGTCATCTGGATGATCGCACGACGGCAACGAATCACGGCTTCCTGATGCCAGCGGATGTGTTCTTCACTGAGAGCGGGAGCATCGAAAGAACTGCGGACCATGACGGTTCCTTCCGCGAGGTTTGGATTCCGGTTGTACGATGATCACTGAGCCTGCAAAGACGAGCGGGGTGAGGTATTTCGATCCGGACCAGACTTCGCCGGGCCAGGTCTGCCGGCGGAAGTCCGGGTTTCGCTGCTCCCCCTCCGTCACGTGGCGTACGATATGCAGGCCAGAGGAACCCATCAAGGATCCCCGACCGAACGGGATGGATATCGTCTGGGAGAGGGAGCAGGCTTGATCGGAGATTCTCGCCACGAGCGGATCGCAACCCTGGCGTGCGAAGCGGCACGGATGCTGCGAGAAAAGCTGATACGGACTCCTCTCGTGCAGATTCCCTCCCATCTGGTCGTGGCTGGTCCTGACCGGCTGCTTGTCAAACTGGAGTGCTGCCAGCGTTCCGGATCCTTCAAGGCGAGGGGGGCGACCCATTTCCTCGAGCGACTGTTGCAAGAGGGAGTTCCGGCGGGGGTGTTGACCTACTCCAGCGGCAATCATGGCCGGGCGGTGGCGGAGGCTGCAGAAGTGCTGGGGATCCCGGCCCTGGTGGTGGCACCCGGGAGCATCGATCCCCTCAAGGCTCAGGCGGTGATCGATGCCGGTGCGGAACTGGTCCGGGTCGGACCGACCTCCGATGAGAGGAAACAGCGCGCCGAGCAGATCGCCGCCGACAGGGGTTGGACGATCATTCCTCCCTTCGATCACGACTGGATCATGGCGGGCCAGGGAACGTTGATGCTCGAGATCATCGATGAGATCGGCACGGTCGACCACCTGTGGGTTCCAGTCGGAGGGGGAGGGCTCTCCGCTGGTTGTGCCGCGGTCGCTGCGGCGCAGATTCCCGGCTGCCAGGTTCATACCGTCGAACCGGAAGGATCCGCGGCGCTGGCGCGCTCCATCGCCCAGGGGCGACGGCTTCGTCTCGAAAGCAGCACATCCGAGGCCGATGGTTTGTTACCGCTGACGATCGGGCAACGGAACTGGGAAGTGCTGAGTTCGGTCGGGGTGGTCGCCGAGGTGATCGATGAGGATCAGTTGCTCGAGAGTCTCAGGATCCTCCGCTGCGATTGCCAGATCGAGGCAGAACCGAGCGGGGCCTGCTCCGTCGCGCCTCTGCTGGTGCCGACTACAGGAGAGGCACTGCCAGGGGGCACTCATGTGGCGGTGATCAGCGGCGGCAACGTTTCCGATGAGCGACTTGAGCGGTTGCTGAGAAGTTAGCTGCAAAGGAGCGTTCCCGCCGATACAGACACGACGGTGCTCCCTTGTATCGGGCTCCAGGATTGCCTAGTGTTCGGCTCCGGACGGGGGAAATTCCTCGACGGTGCGGCTCCTGAGGGGAAGGACGACCACCTTGGATCTCTTCTGGCATTGGATCGAACTGATCGGCGAGTGGATCTGGAGTACACCCACGTTCGTGGCGCTGCTCGGGGCCGGGGTTCTGTTCACTGTGTGGACCCGCTTCACCCAGTACCGGGTGATGACACATGGCCTGGCGGTGGTCCGGGGTATCTACGACGACCCCGATGATCCCGGTGCCATCAATCACTTTCAGGCACTGTCGGCGGCGTTATCAGCGACCGTCGGACTCGGCAACATCGGTGGAGTGGCGGTGGCGATTTCGGTCGGTGGTCCCGGCGCCCTGTTCTGGATGTGGGTGGTCGGTTTCTTCGGCATGGCGTTGAAGACGATCGAGATCACGTTGGCGATGATCTATCGAGACACAACCGATCCGGACAACCCCAGTGGTGGTGCGATGCATGTCGTGAAGCAGGTTCTGGCCAAGAAGGGTAGCGGCTGGGCGGTGTTCGGCTCGATCATCGGAGGTTTCTTCTGCATCACTCTCATCATCTCGACCATCACCGGCGGCAACATGTTCCAGGCCTGGAACGTGGCGGGACTGACCGAGGGTTACTTTGGCGTGCCGAAGGTAGCGACCGGGATCATCCTGGCGATGCTGGTCGGGCTGGTGATCATCGGTGGCATCAAGCGCATCGGGACGGTGGCGTCAAAACTGGTGCCGTTGATGTGTCTTCTGTACCTGATAGCTGGTTTTGCCGTGCTGGTGGTGAACGCGGACCAGATTCCGGGGCTACTGAAACTGGTCTTCGATAGTGCCTTTGGTAGTGCTGAAGCCGAGGGGGCTTTCATCGGCGGAACTCTTGGTTACGCCTTTGTGGTGGGGATGAAACGGGCTCTCTTCTCCAACGAAGCGGGCCAGGGGTCGGCTCCGATCGCTCATGCTGCCGCCAAGACGGCAGAACCCGCCCGTGAGGGGGTCGTCGGTGGTCTTGGACCCTTCATCGACACCATCTGTATCTGCACCCTGACCGCGATGGTGATCCTCTCGACTGGAACCTGGAACCGGGATTCCATCGGTCCTCTGGCGACGGAGATCAGTCTGGCAGCTGCTGGCGAGGGTGATGAATACATTGTCGTCACGGCGGCGACGGTGTCACATCTTCCCGAACAAAGGCTCGACCAGTGGTCCCATGGCGACAAACTCTTCGTGCTGGCAGAAGCGCAGGGAATGACACATCGCTCGACCGGTTCCAACCGGTTCAAGATCACCGGAGTGATCGACGAAGTGCCAGACCCGGAACATCCAGATGCGGCGGTAACTCTGGTGATCTCCTGGGGGGATGTCGAGCTGAAGTCATCGGACTGGGACGGGATTCCTGGTGACATTCGAATTCTCGAGGTGGAGGGTGGCGGAGCGGGAATCTACCGCGAATACGAGGGAGCGCAACTGACCGCCTTCGCTTTCGATCGCGCCTTCGAGGGGCTGGGCAAGTGGCTCGTCACCCTGGCGGCGTGGCTGTTTGCCATCTCGACGATGATCTCGTGGTCTTACTACGGCGAGAAGGGGGTCGCCTTCCTGGTCGGGGCGAGGGGGGTTCTGCCCTACAAGATTGCCTTCCTGCTGCTGGCGATCGTCGGTGCGGCGATGATCGAGAACACCGATCAGATGATGCTGCTGGCAGACCTGGGCACCGGATCGATGCTGGTGGTCAATATTCCGATCGTGCTGGCTCTCGGTTACATCGCGGTCGCTTCGTTGCGCGAATATGATCGCAAGTTGAAGGCGGGCGAGTTCTCGCGCAATGATGGCAAATAGGACGGGCAAATAGCGGTGGTCTCAGCAGCGAGTGACCGCCAGGGCCTTTGTCGAGGAGGGTGGCTGCGGTCGCCTGTGCCTCCCGTGTACCTTCGGAGGCGGGCCGCATCGTCCACGGACCCATCTGAATCTCCATAAGTTATTATTTATAAAGATGTTACGGGTGATGAGCCGAGCCGAAAAGGGGATTCGGGCACAAAAAAAGGCAACGCCCTGAAGCGATGCCGTACATCGACTGCCCTACAAACAAGGTTTTCACAGCAGAAATTTCCATGTTTTTTTTGGGGGAGCGGACCAGGGCTGGCTCAGGAACCGCAGAAACTATCGTAAGTCATTTTATTATAATATGTTACGAAAATATACGGATTTCGGACAAAAGATGTCCCCCCAACAGTGCCCTCTACCGTCTAGATCTTATTTTCCAGGGCGGGGGAAATACCCCGAAACGTTGAAAACTCGCTGATGTCGGGCTGATTACCCGGGTTTCTGACCGGAGTTCAGCTTGTCGGGTATGACCGGTTTCGGTTTCGGTTTCGGTTTTGGAGTCGGCTTGAAGGGGATGTCCACGGTCGGTGATAACCGGATACCGGGAACTCCGGGGATAGCCGTTGCCTTCTTGCCAGGCACCTTGAGCGATGGAACTGGCTTCTTGCCGGGTACCGTTACGGGCCGGCGAATCGGCGTCGGAACACCGAACTGAGCATAGACTCGAGCGGTGACCTCCGGCATATCCGGGTGATCGGTGAGGATCCGTAGGGTTCCACGGATCGAACGCTCGGGACGTGGTTCAGTGACCTCGACCGTCACCAGATAGCGTTCTCCTGAACGAATCTCTCTCTGGGAGAGGCGAAATAGATTCTCGGGGGTTCCTTCCATCGTCATCGATGTGATGTTGAACCGGGTTCCCGGGGCGGTGGAGTAAATTTGCAGGTCTCGTTTCACCGGCGCCGATCCCGCGACCTTGAGGCGATCGGTGTCCTTGCGCTGGAACACGATATTCCCGCGCGGAATGACGCTGATCGGAGCCTGATGATCGACGGTCACTGGAATCGAAGTGGTCCGAATCACACCGTCACTACAGACGATCTCCACGTTGAGAATGTCACGCAACATCCCGGGAACCAGTGCCTTGGGTGCTTCGACCTGAATCTCGTACTTCTCACCAGCAGAGATCTCCACGATGTCACCGACGTAGATCAGATTCTTCGCCGCTGTACCGCCTGTGACGGTGATATCGAGATCTGTCCCCTTCGAAAAGGTCAATTTTCCGACCAGATCAGCTCCGGTGGCTCCTCTGAGGATGAGGCTGGCGGGTTCCACCTTGACGACATGGCGCAATTTTCCGCCGACGGTGAGGCGAATCTGTGGCTGTCGGGGGTCGTTGCAACTGACGGTGGCGTACTTCCGCACCGCTTCGGTGCGCAGTTTCGAGGTGTCGACGACGAGGGTCACTTCGCCCTCCCCTCCGGGGAGAACCTCGCGGGTAAAAGCCCCGCGAGCGCAACCTCAGCCAGGCTTGACCTGGGTGATCCGAAGGATGCCAGTTCCAACGTTGTGGAATCGATAGGTGTGTTCCACCTTGTCTCCCTGGAGCACCTCACCCCAGTCGAAACTGGTGCTATCGAAACGAATACGAGGTCCCTCCTGGGCGGGAGGCGGTGGAGGTCCGAGATCGTCATCTGCGGCGAAACTCAACGAGCCGGACAACGGTAGTAGCGCAACGGCAAGCACCAGTAGTACCAGCATGGCGAACGGCAACTGGATGTTTCGGTATTTCACAGAGAGTCTACCTCTCGCACGGGTCTACGGTTCTAGTCGACCGTTCGGATCGACCGTTCCGGCCGAATCGGGATTCTCATCGGGGCAAGGCGATGCGGCCACTTGAGCCTATTTTCCAAGATATCGAATTCGTCGATGAGGTCAAGTCCACAAAGGGACCGTACTAGGGCGAATCGGTCGGTTTGAGCCGAAATTGTGCGATGACTCCCTTGTCCCTCACCTGGTCTTTTCCTTGCCCGAGCCGCATCCGGAGGATCCCTCGTCCCTGCGCAGTGGGGAGGGTTCGCAGCACCTGGATGCGCACCCTGTAGTGATGCCCTGGAATCACTTCGATGACCCTGAGGCCGAACAGGCCCTCGGGTGCTTCGATGATTTCTGCCGAGAAGTCGAGAATGGGAAGGTCCTCGCGCACCGAGCGCACCTGAACTTCCTTCACCACTTCGCGACGAACCGGACCATCGAGAGGTGCGGTATGACGGCGGTAGAAGATCAAATTCCCGGCCGGAACCATGAGAATACGGTCCTTGTGTTCCACCACGACCGGCACCGGGATGGTGAAGGGTTTTCCATCAGCGATCGAA
This sequence comes from Planctomycetes bacterium UBA1146, assembly GCA_963854815.1. GTDB lineage: Bacteria > Planctomycetota > UBA8108 > UBA1146 > UBA1146 > UBA1146. Next base: position 28,337 of record CAWLAN010000003.1, on the reverse strand, counting down.
ACCACCAGCTCCAGGTCATCGCGGAGACTCTTGACCTGTTCGGAAACATCCGCAGTGAGAGTCAACTTCCAGCCCTTATCGAGAGACTCGATAGCAGCGACCAGAAATGATCCGTTCTTCGATTTTGCTTGCACCAGCGAGATGGGAAGTTCCACGGCTGGCACGATGATGGTTTTCAGTTGTTTCTTCTCCATCGCCAGACCCGACAGCTTGAACACCGAACTCTCGAACTGGAGGAGTGGATCGACCAGGCCAACCATCCACAGATGAACCTCGGAGAGTTCCGGATCGTTGGTTTTCACGACAGCATTCTTGCGCGGTCTGCCTCCGGAGAATTCGGTGGTGTCGACCTGCAGTTCGATGATTCCGCTGGCTCCTGGCTCGATCACTTCGTCGAAGCGAGTCGAAGTGCAACCGCAGGTGGATGACACCTTGAGAATCTTGAGTGGCGCCTTGCCTCGGTTCTCGACGGTAAAGATATGCTTCACCCGGGTTCCCTGGAGCACTTTTCCCCAGTCGTGTTCCATCTCCTCGATGTGGATGACAGGAACGGGCAAGAGCGGAAGCGGGGGGTCATCGATTTGCCCACATAGCGGCACATCGACTGACAGTTGAGCCAAGAAAATGGCCAGAACCCACGCCAATGGCCGGTTCTGCAGCGAAAGGGACCTGGATCGAGACATTGTTGCGGCAATTCCTGTTGATCGGCGGGTCGACATCACAAATCGATGCTAGAAGCCTCCTCGTTCAACCGCAACCCCCGGCGAGTTCAGGGGTTTTGAAGGAACCGGGGCACCTTCCGGACCGTTTCCATGATATTGCGGATCGGGTCGGTTCGCGATAACTTGGCACGACAGGGGCAAGGACCCCCAAGAGGCGTTCCGTTGTGTACTGATCGAGATCAGAATAGGACAACGGATGTCGGGAGCCGCCCGGGGCGGTTTCGAAGGGAGAATCTAATGCTGACCAAGGTTCGAACTCGCAGTTGGCTGGCAATTGTTGCCATCTGCTTGCTTGCGAGTTTTCCGGTCCTGGCAGGCTCTGCCGTGGGGGATGTTGCCCCTACCATGAAGCCTGGTGGCTGGATCAACATCGAGGGAACGACGACCTGGGAATCCCTCGCTGGAAAATTGATTCTGATCGAAAAATGGGCCACATGGTGAGGACCTTGCAAAGGGCAGATCCCGCACCTGAACAAACTTCATAAGGAGTTCGGGGAGCGCGGTCTGGTCGTCATCGGGGTCACCGATGAACCGGAAACCAAGACAAAGCCTTACGTCGAGCGTAACAAGATGAAGTACCCCATCGCCTACGGTGGCGGTGCGAACGAATACAAGACCCGCGGGATTCCGCATTCCTGGCTCGTCGGACCGAATGGGAAGATCGTCTGGAAGGGTCACCCGGCAGGGCTGAACAACTCCATCATCGAGAAGCACATCGCCGGAGCGCGGGTCGGTCCGAAGATCTCCCTGCCGTCGGAACTGTCCAAGGCCTCCAGGTACATCAAGGCGAGCCAGTTCGGCAAGGCCTTCAGTGAACTGAAGAAGCAGGCCAAGCGTGCCAAGGATGCTTCGGTGGCGGATGCCGCCAGAGAAGCGATGGAACAGATCACCAAGTTCTCCGAGGATCGGTTCGCGGCCATCGCTACCTTCAAGGAGAAGCGCCAGTACGAGACGGGACTGTTAGCTCTTCAGCGAGGGATTCGTGACTTCAAGGGGATGGACATCTCCAAGAAGTTCGACAAGGAGTTCAAGGTCTGGAAGCGCGACAAGAAGATTCAGGCCGAGATGTCCGGTGGACAGATGCTGGCTGAGGCTCATGATCTGGTAAAGCGTGGCAAGTACGAGGAGGCGGCGAAGATCTACGCCGTCGTTGCCAGGGCCAAGAGGTACTCCGGTACCGAAGCCGCGCGTGAAGCAGAGATCCGCCTCGGAGAGATTCAGAAGTACCTGTAGAACCGGGGCGAGGCCTGGTCAGTGAAGAAGGGGTCCGGCGGGTAACACCCGCCGGGCCCCTTCTCGTTTCTCATGCACCCGCTTCAGTCCCGCAGCCGGTCGATCAGATCCACCACCCGGCTCGAGTATCCCCATTCGTTGTCGTACCAGGACAGCACCTTGGCACCGTGAGTGCCGATCGTCATCGTCAACAGGGAGTCGAAGATCGATGAATGGGGATTGCCGATGATATCGGAGGAGACGACCGGGTCGGTGCAATACTCGAGGATTCCCTTCATCGGGCCCTCGGCACTATCCTTCATCACCGAGTTGATGTCCTCGACGGTGACCGGTTTCTCGAGGGTGGCGACCAGATCGACCACGGATCCGTCGATGACGGGAACCCGCATCGCCATCCCGTCCAGTTTTCCGGCCAGTTGAGGGAGTACCTCGCCGACGGCGCGGGCGGCACCGGTCGTGGTGGGAATGGTGTTTTCCCCGGCTGCACGAGATCGGCGCAGATCCTGGTGATACCAGTCCGCCAGGCTCTGGTCGTTGGTGTAGGCGTGTACCGTGGTCATCACTCCACGCACCAGTCCGAAAGAATCGTCGAGTACCTTGACCAGCGGAGCCAGACAGTTGGTCGTGCAGGAGGCATTTGAGATGATCCGATGGCTCGGCTCCAGGATCTCATCATTGACACCGAGCACCACCAGGGCGTCGACGGAATCTTTGGGTGGTACCGTAAGGATGACTTTCCCCGCTCCGGCCTGGAGGTGCATGTCGAGTTCAGCGCGAGTTCGGAATCTGCCGGTCGATTCGATGACGACATCAACTGACAGTTCTTCCCAGGGTAGTTGTTGTGGATCCTTCTCGGCCAGCATCTGGCAACTTTGTCGTCCTGCACTGAGAGTAAGTGAGTCAAGGGTTACCGGTTCGGGGAACGGCCCCATCACGGAGTCGTAACGCAGTAAGTAGGCCAGCGAGTGAGGATCGGAGATGTCATTGATGGCGACGACATTGATGTCATCGCGTCCCGTCAGGATCCGGAACACGCTGCGGCCGATGCGTCCGAAACCGTTAATGGCAACTTTCATCGGTTTTTCCTCTCCCCACCGCTAGAGGCTTTCGGTCCCAACCGGGTGGCCAGTTCGACGATCCGGTGAGAGATCCCTCCTCCCTGTTCGTACCAGCCGATCACCTTCAGCAGGATGTCGTCGGTGACCAGGGTGGCGAGACTGTCGAAAACACACGATGCGGAGCTGCCTGCGATGTCGCTGGAGACGATGGGCTGATCGGTGAAGGAGAGGATTCCATCGTGGATGCTGTCGGCAGCACTGCGGAACACCTCATTCACCTCGCCAGCGGTGACCGTTCTTTTGGTCTGAACCGTGAGGTCACTGCAGGAGACACCGGGTACGGGAACGTTCAGTTTCAATCCCTTGAATCGACCGCGTAGGTGCGGGAACAGTTCCTCGATGGCTTCATCGGTCCAGGTGGTCTGGGGAACGATGTTCTGCATCGCGGCTCGGGATCTACGCAGGTCCCCCGAAGTGGGAACATCGGTCAGACTCTGGTCGGCGGTGTAGGCGTGTACCGAGGTGAAGGAGCCCTCCTCCACTCCGAAGGTGTCATCGATCACCTTGACCAGCAGTGCGGTGGCATTCGCCGTCGACGATCCGCACGAAATGATCCGGTTCGATCGGTCCACCTCGTCGGGAGTGACTCCTCGGATATGCAGGTGGTCAACATCGTCGGTGGGGGGTGTGGTGAGGATGACCCGGTTGGCACCCTGTTCGAGGTGCTTTTCGAGGTCGTTACGAGCGCGATACTTTCCGGTCGCTTCCACGACCACGTCGACGCCATACTCGTACCAGGGAATCTGCCCCGGTTCGCGGTGGTGCATGACGGGTATCTGACGTCCCTTGGCGTAGATGGCGTCATCGAGGATGCGGATCGGTTCCTCGAAGGGGCCCCGCAGCGAATCGAATCGCAGCAGGTAAACCATCGACTCGATATCGGCCAGTTCATTGATGGCCACGATTTCGATATCATCTCGCCCGTAGATGGCACGAAATACGTTGCGACCGATGCGACCGAAGCCCATCAATCCTACGCGAATGCTCATCTAGACACTCCCGTCCAGGATCGGCACGAGCCCCGATCAGGGTCCCCGTTGTCACGAGAGTGGCCGACGGTAATCGGTAGCGACTGACTCTCGCCCCCGACAGAATACCGCGAACCCGACAATGAGGGCGAGAGATCCGGGATCTTCACGAAAATTCGGGTTCGAAGAGGTGACCTTGGAACGGATCGAAGCGACCTATCGGGTGCTGTCTGCAACAGATGGCTCTGTTGCAATGGCACGATCCATCGCCGTCGAATTGACGGTAGAAGTTCCGGAATCCCTCATCTCTCGCCACCCGGGGATCGAGAGCGAGATCGTCGCCAAGGTCGAGGATCTGCACGAGATCTCCCCTGGACTCCAGCAGTTGACCCTCTCCTTCGCCGGGGAACTGGCCGGCTCCGATCTGACCCGCTGGCTCAATCTGTTGCTGGGGAACTGTTCGATGATGCCGGGGGTACGTCTCATCGGCCTGCGGCTCCCGGATGATGTTCTGCGAGGTTTCCCGGGACCGAATCACGGCATCTCCGGAGTGAGAGAACTCACCGGAGTTCACGATCGTCCGCTGGTCGCGACCGCCCTCAAGCCGAGGGGAGCTCCGCTGGCCGATCTGGTCAAGGTGTGTCGAGATTTCATTGCCGGTGGCGGAGATCTGATCAAGGACGACCACAACCTGCTCGATGATGACCTCGCTTCTTTTCGCGATCGAATCGAACGTTGCACGGCGGCGGTGAGAGAGACCGAGGGAGATCGGCATGTATTGTACCTGGTCAACCTGATGGCTCCCGCCGAAGAACTCGATGCGCGGCTGGAGGTGGCACTGGAAGCCGGTGCCGATGGAGCTCTGATGGCACCCTGGGTCATCGGTCTCGACCGCGTTCGGGAGCTGACTTCCCGCTGGCCAGGAGTCCATATCGGGCACCCCTCGATGAGCGGCGTCCTGACGGCTCACCGTGACGGGGGCATCTCGCTGCCGATCGTGCATGGTACGCTGGCCCGATTGGCAGGGCTCGATGGCTCGGTGTTCGTCAACGCCGGAGGCCGCTTCTCTACCACCCGCGAGCAAGGAAGACAGATCGCCGAGCAACTGCGAGCACCGCTGGGGCACATCGCCCCGGGTTGGGCGATTCCTGCCGGAGGCATGAGCCTCGACAGGATCCCCGAGATGATCGAGGACTTCGGGTCCGATACGATGCTGCTGATCGGCGGCGCATTGCTTGCCGATGAGAAGGGGGTCGAGGAGGCGACAGTTTCCATCCTGGAACTGGTTCGAGACAGATTCACCCGCCCGAAAGGAAGCTGAGAGATGAGGAAAATTGCCGGTCTGTTGCTGCTGCTGGTCGGATTGCTGCTGCTGATATTCCTTGTCCAGGGGTACTCCGAGTTGACGGAGATAGCATCCTCTGCCAGCAGCCCTGATCCAGCTGTGCTGTCGCTGCCGACCCGCGTGTTGCTCGAGTTCGGGTCGGGGTTCGATCTCGAGTCTCCGGGTGCTAAGAGGCCGGCGGACTTGGCCGCGATGTTGAACAAGATCACCATCGGCTTCGGAATCACGGGCTTTGTGCTGCTGGTCACCGGAATCTATCTGATGCTGACAGGATTCAAGGACGGCAGTGAGAAGCCAGTATCTTGATGGCTGAGAGAAAAGTTTCCTGCGGCATCGATCGCTTCCGAGATGATCGGATCGCCACCCTTCGTGGCTGCCGGGTCGGTCTCTGCTGCAACCCTACTGCCGTCGATGATCGCCTCAGACACCTGTCGTGTTTACTCGCAGATGCGAGCATCGAGGTGGTGCGTTTGTTCGCACCGGAACACGGTATCGACGCCAGCGTCCAGGATATGGAAGCAGTGGTTTCCTGCCGATCGGAAGTGGTGAGCCTGTACGGTTCGGATGAGACCTCTGTGCGACCTGATCGGTCACAGTTGGAGGATCTGGATGTGCTCATCTTCGATATTCAGGACATCGGTACCCGTTACTACACCTACGCCGCGACGCTGCGCTACATCCTCGAGGTGGCGGCGGTTACCGGCACCCGTGTCATGGTGCTCGATCGGCCCTGTCCCATCGGTGGTGTCGCGGTGGAGGGGGGGACGGTACAGCCTGGCTTCGAGAGCTTTGTCGGCGCGTTACCGGTCTCCATCCGCCATGGCATGACGATGGGGGAGATCGCACGTTTCCTTCTCGAAGTGGTGGGGATCGATGTCGATCTGGAGGTGATCGGCTGTCGTGGCTGGCAGCGCCAGATGCTGCATGCGGAAACGGGAATACCCTGGGTGGCACCATCGCCGAACATGCCGACCGCCGAGACTGCGCTGATCTACCCGGGAATGTGCCTACTCGAGGGGACGAACCTCTCTGAGGGTCGGGGCACGACTCGGCCGTTCCATCAGATCGGAGCGCCGTGGCTCGATGGCAACACACTCGCCATTGCCGCCAATCGAGCTACCAGTGAGGTGGGGTTAGATGGTGTGTTATTTCGTCCGGTTCATTTCACTCCGACCTTTCACAAGTTCGAGGGTCAACTCTGTGGTGGCATCGAGGTGCATATCACCCAACCGCATCACCTCGATGCACTGCTGCTGGGTGTGATGTTGCTTCAGCAGTTGCAGGTCATCGGTGGTGAACATTTTGACTGGCGTACCGAACCCTACGAGTTCGTTCGCGAGCCGATCGCCATCGACTTGCTGTGGGGTGGTAGTGATTTACGCGAAGGTCTTGCGGCAGGGGCCACGGCAAGGGACATCATCGAGGCACGTAACCCGGAACGTGACCACTTCCTCGCTCTTCGTTCCGACATCCTCCTCTACTGATCACTCGGTTGCAGTTGTTTCGCTGACCAGTGGCCTCACCCGTCTGGCGATCACGGAGAACGCTCCGAGACGATTCTCCACCTTCCCCTCGATGAGCAGTGGGCCGGAGTGATCGAGAAGTAGCCGGCGAACCCGTGCCCAGATGTTCGAGAAACAGGTCACCTCGCAGATTCCCTGTTCGTCCTCCAGGGTGATGAAACCCATCGGACCCCGATCGGTGCGGTGATGACGTGAGGCGATCCGCAGGCCGGCGATTCGCACCGTGCAAGCACCGTGATGCGGTATCTCTGCCAGTGGTAAGCAACCGAGTCGGCGCCGCAGATCTTGATGAAAACTCATCGGGTGGCCGCTGATACCGGCTCCGAGCAGCCGGATTTCTTGTTCGATGATCTTTCGGCGCGAAAACTGGTCGAGGTGGGGCCCCTCGTCGACGACTCCAGCCAGATCGGGGGCGCTGTTTTCGGTGGTACGGGTCGTTGCGGCTTCCTGTCGATGACGTGTGCGTACGCGCCACAGCAGCCGGGGTCGTGGTATCGAGAACTGGTCGAGGGCACCGGCGAGGATCCACTCCTCGAGTTCCGAGCGAGAAATCCTGGCACGTCGCATCAGGTCCTCCGGAGAATCGAAGGGGCGCATGGCGAACACGGAATCGATGCTCGCCTGGCGCGATCCACGGATCATCGCCAGCGGCATCCGGATCGATCCGTCTCTTTCCAGGATGAAGGTCGAGGCAGATCGCTGGATACAAGGAGGTCGCAGAGATATGCCAGCTCTCCTCGCCTCGGCGACGAGAGCAGAGAAGGGATACATGCCGGCGTGATGACGAAACAACGCACAGAAGAACTCGGCCGGGTAGTGAGCTTTGAGCCACGCGCTACGCCAGGCGAGAAGACCGTAAGAGGCAGAGTGAGACTTGTTGAAGCAGTAGCGACCGAAGCGTTGCAGGTATTGCCACAACTGGCGGGCATCGGTGGCTCCGAAATTGTTGCCGATACCAGCTGCGATGAATTCATCGCCGAGTCTTTTCAGTTTTTCCTGGTCGTTGGAACCGATGGCTTGCAAGAGAGCGCGTCGCACCAGATCTCCCTCGGCGAGACTGCTGCCGGTGACGAGGGCGATCGTCTCCATCACGTTCTCCTCGTAGAGAAGCAGTCCCTGCTGGTCGCCCAGTAGTTCGGCAAGGCAAGGATGAGGGGGGGTGGGGTGTTCCTGACCCCGGATGCGGCGACAGAAGGATTCCTTCAGACCTCCGGAGGCGGGTCCCGGTCGAATCAGCGCGATCGCCTGGATGGTGTCCCGGGCAGTTCGAGCCTGCATCTGCACCAACAGCGATCGCATCGCGGGACTTTCCAGCTGGAAACAGCCGAGGGTCTCTCCCCGGCACAGTAGTTTGGCGGTCTTCTCGCACTGCTCGGGAATGGCCTCGATCTGCGGCCGCTTGCCGCTTCTTTGCTCGACCAGATCGCGCACCGTGCCGATCTCCGAGACGCAGCGGTTGCCGAGCAGGTCGATCTTGATGAGTCCTGTCTGTTCGATGGAATACATGTCGAGTTGAGTGACGACGATACCCTTGGTGGTTCGTTCGAGAGAGGCGATGCGCTGGATGGGACGGTCGCAGATGCAGATGCCACCCGGGTGAATCGAGCGATGGTGCGGATGGCCTCGGAGCCATTCGGCATCTTCGAGCAACTGCTGTCGAGCGGTGGCCGGGAGACTGACGGAGGCGAGGGCAGAATCTTCTGCCAGTAACCGGGGAATCGTTTGTTCCGATCGATGGGGTAGGCGACGGGAGATCCGGTCGACATCGATGGGAGCCAGACCGTGAGCACGGGCGGCTTCCCGAAGAGCCGAGCGCACCTGGAGCGAGGTTCGGGTGCAGATCATCGCGGTCCGGTCGGTTCCGTAGCGACGATAAACGTGATCGATGACAGCGTCACGCCCCTGCCAGCACAGATCGATGTCGATATCGGGGAGATCTTTTCGTTGTGGGTGCAGGAATCGTTCGAAGCGCAGACGGTGTGCGAGCGGGTCGACCTGGGTGATTCCGAGGGCATAGGAGACGATGGAGGCGGCTCCTGATCCGCGTCCGGCACATTCGATGCCGAGGCGGTAGGCCTCGGCGACGATGTCTGCGACCACCAGGAAGTAGGGGACGAACCCCATCGTGTCGATGACATGCAATTCGCGGGTGAGTCGCTCCACCGCGGCCCGAGTAATACTGCCGTAGCGACGCAGCAATCCGCGATGGCACTGTTCGTACAGCAGTCCGAAAGGAGTCTGGCCCGCGGGCACCGGAAAGGGCGGGAAGATGGTGGGTTTGTCGGTGAAGTCGATTCTTATCGCATCCTTGCCGATCCGTGCGGCGTTTCCCAGCGCATCCGGCAGGTCGCGGTACAGTTGGCGCCAGCGACCCGGTGATGGGACGGGAGTGAGAATCGGAGAGATGTCGGGGTCGGTGTTGTCGTGGCGGTCACGGGCGATGCGTTCGATGGTCGAGACGCAACGCACGGATTCGAGAAGATTCAGGTGACGATCGAGGGTCGGTTGCAGCATACCGACCCGGGTCGATGCAACGATTTCGAGTCCGAGCTGGTCAGCGGCCTCGCGGCCACGACGCTCTCGTGCGATGGAGTCTCGAAGGCGATCGATTTCGATGAAGATTCGATGACGGGCACCGGGATCGAGACGATCGAGCAGTTCCCGTGCCAGTCGGGGAGATCGGACCAGGATCCACAGCGACCGGTATCCGCTGCTGAGTGCCTCGATCAGATCGAAATCGTTCAGGCTGTCGGACCGGCTGGCGGCACTTTCTTCAGTGCCTGCGAGTCGACGTAGACTCACCAGTTGATGTAACTGCTCGAGACCTGCGTTGTCGCGAGCGATGGCGACGATGGAACTTCCACGACCGTCATCGATCTCGGCGGCGCCGATGACCTTCATCCGGGTTCGTGTTCCGGCGTTCGCCGCTTCGACGATGGTGCCCAGGTCGGCGTACTCCGCCACCGCAACACAGTGCCAGCCCTGTTTGGCTGCCGTTTCGATCAGTGCAGATATCGATTCCAGACCGCGCAGGAGCGAACCCCAGGAACGTAGAGACAGCAAGGTGGACGGCATGGAAGTGGGCATGGCGGACACAAAACACCTTCGGATCGGAGGATGGCGACCTGGAGCAGGATAGCGAACATCTGTTCGCTATCAAGAGGGTGGCAAGGATGGAAGAAGGGCCAGCAAGGAAAACCTTGCTGGCCCTTCTTTTCGGCGCCGAACTACCGCTCGATCACGGACAGGCGTCGTAGGACGCACAGTCGAGACTGTCGGAAGTCGGGTCGGAGCCACAGTTGGGACCGACCGGCGGTGGCACCGGAGCACCACCGGAGAACAACCATGTCAGTTCGTATACCGCGTCCGCGACGTTGAATGAACCGTCATCGTTGGCGTCGCCAGCATCGAAACAAAGGATGAGACCACCGGTGAAGAGCCCCGCCAGCATCGACACGCAGTCGGCGATGTTGATGGAGCCATCCGAGTTGAAGTCGCCGCGCACGAAACCACCGATGGCCGGTTCCAGGGTGACGGTTCCGTTATCGAAGGCGGCTGGTTGGGCCTGGCCGTTGACGACCAGGATATTCACCACAGGAGGTGTGCCGAGAGCATCGCTCCAGTTGAGTCCGGTGGTGGTGCCGGTGTTGTTACCGATGAGTCCGCCAGGAACGGTGTCGTAAGAAACCGATCCAATCGCGGTTGGGGTCACGAACGTGATGAAGGCGGAATTGGAGAAGTTGTAGACACAGCCGACCGTGATGCCATCTACAAAGTTATTGATGTCGATGAAATCGGGACCATTGTTCGTGTTGAGTTCGGTGAGAACAGATCCCGCGGTGAAAGTGATCACCGCCAGCAGGCTCGAATCGTGAGACAGACCGAAGGAGAAGCCCTGGGTATCGTTGGGATATCCAGAGGCACCCGAATCCTCGCTGACGCTGAGGGTGGCACTGAAACTACCGACTCCGGTATCAACGGAGTAATCGGCGGTCTCATCCGAGGCGATGAAACTGAAGCCACTGGGAGGCGCCTGGCAGTTCGGATCGGCAGCGCAATCGGGGTCATTGCAGTCGATGAGTCCATCGCCGTCGTCATCGACACCGTTGCTGCAGTTCTCCGGTGGAGTGGTGCAGGCGGGATCTTGATCACAGTCCGTATCCTCGCAGTCGATATCCCCATCGCCATCATCGTCAGTGCCGTTGGTGCAGTCCTCAGGGTTCGGAGCACCCGCGAGAGTGATCTCGAGGGTTCCTGTTCCCTGTTCCCCAAGAGACCAACCGCCGATGCGAATCAGGTAGTTGGTGCCAGCAGTAACACTCATTTCCATCAACGAGGTGAATCCACCACAACCGGCACCGTCACCATTACAAGCGACCTGTGTCAGAGCGCCACAGGCACCCGTGTAAGCGACGAGATCACTGTCGAAGGAGATGAGGTCGCAGGTGGAGAAGGTTGCGGTACCGCTCACCGGCGCGCTGAACTGGTACCAGGCATCGGCAGTCATCACTCCGAGGGCGGTGGCCGGGCAGGTGAAATCATCGTAGGGGTCAGCACTATCGGTCATGGTGGTGGTATCGACCGGATTGGAACCGACCACCGCGATGAGTGGATCGTTGCACTCGTCACCGTTTCCGCCACCACCGCCACAGGCGGGGTCGTTGGCGCAATCGGGGTCGGCGCAGTCGATGAGTCCGTCACCGTCATCGTCGGTACCGTTGGTGCAATTTTCAACGCCAGGGCCACCGCCTGTGATGACGAGGGTGCCGGCTCCGGCGCTACCGGGTGCCCAACCACCTACCCGGATCAACACGGGGACACCGGCAGTGACCGGAACGGCGAGAATCTCCGACTGGAGACCGCAGTTGTCGCCGCTGCAGGCGATCTGAACCAGACCACCACAGGCACCACTGTAGACGGCGAGATCGGTATCGTAACTGCTACCACAGAGGGAGACATCGATGCTGCCACTGGCTGCCGGGGTGTAGGTGAACCACATGTCCTGGACGAAATCTCCCAGGAAGGTGCCTGGGCACTGGGTGTCGTCAGAAGCTTCGGGGCTGTCGGTCATGGCGGTGGTGTTGAAGGGGTTGGCTCCATCGTTGGCGGTGACCGCGTCGTTGCACTCGTCGCCAGTGCCACCGCCGGGTCCGCCACCTCCTACGGTGATGGTGAGGGTGCCTGGACCTTGATCAATTGCACTCCAGCCGCCAACGCGAAGGATGATGCTATCCCCCGCCTGGACTCCTGGAATGGTGATCATGGAAGAAAAGGCCTGACAGCCGGGAGCACCACCATCGCCGTCACAGGCGAGAAGGTTCAGGTTTCCGCAACCGCCTGAGTATGCGGCGAGGTCGGTATCAAAACTATTTATGTCGCAGGTCTCGACGGTCACGTCGCCGGAGGAGTTGGCAATGTACAAGAACCACCCATCGCTGGCGTTCTCGCCATAGGCGTTGGGGCAGCCGGTCGGATCAGGCTCAGGACTGTCAGTCATTCCGGTTGTATCAAAGGCGTTGGCACCCTCGGTGACGAGGATTGCATCGATGCACTCGTCTCCGTTTCCACCGCCGCCACCACAGGCGGGGTCGTTGGCGCAATCAGGGTCAGCGCAGTCGATGAGTCCGTCACCGTCATCGTCGGTTCCATTGGTGCAGTTCTCGGTGGCAGGTCCGCCACCACCAACGGTGATGGTCATGGTGCCGCTTCCAACTCCGGTGCCCGCATCCCAGCCACCGACGCGAATCAGGTATTCGGTTCCCGCAGTCACGGCAACGCCGGTGACGAGGGAAGAGAACCCGGCGCAGCCGGTGCCGTCGCCGTTGCAGGCGATCTGGGTGAGAGCACCACAGGTGCCAGTGTAGATGGCAACATCGGAATCGAAACTGATGCTGTTACAGGTGCTCACATCCATCGCACCGGTGGAAGTGGCCGTGTAGCTGTACCAGCCGTCATTGACGAACTCTCCCAGGAAGGTGCCGGGGCATTGAGCGTCGGAGATGGGATCGGTTCCGGTGGTCATCCCGGTGTTATCGATAGCATTGGCACCATCGATGACGACGATCGGGTCACCGCACTCGTCACCAGCAGAAGGCGGCAAGCAAGCCGGGCTGCTGGCGCAATCGGGGTCGGCGCAGTCGATGAGTCCGTCACCGTCATCATCGGTACCGTTGGAGCAGTTCTCCGTACCCGGTCCGCCACCTCCGGAGGGGAGGGTGTCGATGAACAGTTGGCCGGTGTTCGCGGCATCTAGCCAGAAACCAAGACCGAGGTTCCAGGAGGCAGAAAAGCGACCGTAGTCATCGGAGAAGTTGTTACCACAGGCGGCGGAACCACAGCAGAGTTGACCGATGACGCGGTGGTTCTGATCGAACAGCGGAGATCCAGACGATCCCGGCTCGGTGGTTCCCAGGTCCCAATCATTGACCGTCACGAAGTTGGTCGAGAGGCTGGGGGGCTGGTTCTCGAAGGAGATTCTTTTCTCCTCGACATCGGGGTGATGGATGCCGACGGCACTGCTGGGCTGGGAGGTGGTAGCATTCCAGCCGCAGAAAGAGACCCCGAAAGCAGGGTTCGGTGGGCTGGTCAGTTCGACCAGGGTGAAATCCGATGTCGAAGAGCCGGCACGGTAGATGGATCCGGAGCTGAACTGGTTCAGTTGGCCGTCGCCGGGACCACCGGCTCCGGCGGTGCCAGGCGTGCGACAGAAGGAATTCTCGAAGTTCCAGAAAACCACCAGGGATCCGGCATTTCCGGGTGTGACTTGACAGTGATCGGCAGTCATGAAGAAGGGAGTGCCGTCCTGGGCGGTGTTGTTGACCATGAATCCGGTGCAGAAGAGGAAGCCACCGGTGGAGATCACACCGACGCAGTCGATCTCGTTCTCCCACCCTGCCGATTGCGGGCATGCCACATCGACATTGCAGGACCCCGAGAAGGCGGGCGCGCTGCTGCTTGATGGGGTCTGACCGAAGTTCTCGTAGAATCCCCGGTAACCCGGATTGACACTGCTGAGTTCCACTTCCTGTTCGACGAGCCAGCGTGCCTCGAGAGGGCAGAGGATCTCGATGATCACGTCACCTCCGGCCACCGGAGGTGTCCACAGTTCACCCGAGTCCTGGATGTCATTGACATCGAAGGGACGGATTCGATGGGTGCGATCGAGATTATAGATGCGCATCTCACCATCGATGGGAACCAGCCATCGACTGAATCCAAAGTTCATGCTGATGGCATTCTTGCAGGAGAAGCGCAGACGCCAGACAGCGGTTGTGTTGTCGAGTTTGGTCCAGCGTCCATGAGTTTGAGGAGTGATGGTGACCGGATTGGGCACCGCATAGCGTGGTGCGAGTCCGAGACTGTCTCGCTCTTCGTCTTCGAGAGCCAGCATCTCGATATCGAGACCTGGCAGTTGGATGACAGGGACTTCCTTCAGGGAGATGTCAGCAGCTGCTGGCACACAGATGAAGAGAAGACAGATGGAAAGTACAAACGACAACGTGGAAACGGGTCGAGAGAACATGAGGTTCCTTCTACTCGCGAAGAGAATTCCAGCGTTCCCATCCGCACGGATGGGAACAACACCGGAGTGACAGGGCGGACTCCGTTTGATTTCAAAAAGTAAGTATCAGAGCCGTCGCCAATTATCCCCCTTACAAGCAAATTCGCAAGAGGGCTCAGTCCCGGGATTGCGGGGAAGAATTGCCGAGAAATGCCCACAGGTCACGGACCTGGCCTGCATCGAGACCGTCGAGCAGTCCGGGAGGCATGGGCGAGATCGGCGAGGCTTCGATGGATGAGATTTCGCCCTCGAGGACGAACGGTTGATAGCCGTAGGGATCGGTGTTCAGGACCACAGAAGAGCCGTCTCGTTGAAGAATTCGGCCAACAGCGATGTCGTCTTCAGTGGTCACGACACTCCAGTGATACTGATCGGAGATGTCACGCGACGGTTCCAGCATCGCTCGCACCAGGTCGACATCGGAGAACCTCGATCGGACTCCGGTCAGGTCGGGACCCGAGCCACCACCTATTTCTTGAAAACGGTGACATCGAGAACACAAGACCTTGTCGTAGGCCTGTTGTCCCCGTACCGGATCACCGGTACCGGCCGAGATGGCTGCCAGCAGCGATTTCTCGGTCCACCGAACCACCGGTTCGGGCATCACGGGAGGGGCAAGTTCCTCACCGATGAGAAGCCCCGAGCCGTCATCGAGTTGACGGGTAATCTGATCGACGAACCCGCGCAGGCTATTGCCTCCCTTGCGTTGGCGGACCACTTTCAGGGCCGCTGCAACCTGAGCATCTTGTAGCTCGTCTCGAGGGGTGAATCTCAACAGTCGCAGGGCGGCCAGTCCCTCGGCGCTGGCGGCTTCTGCCGTCAGCCAGGCGATGACCCGCTTCGAGAGCGCCGGAGCGCGCAGACGGGCGAGAAGATCGCCACAGAGCCGATCGATGGCGAGATCTCCGGACGGGAAGATGGGATCGAATCGGGCCAGAAGCCGCTGCCTGGTGGCGCCGGCGGGATCTCCCCGGCGGGCGATGGCGACCGTGGCGATGCGCAACTCCTCGAGGATCTGGCGCCGATCTGCAGCAGCCGACAGGTCACACAGTTTTTCCAGCAGCACATCGCGATCGGTCTGTTGGCCGACTCGCGCCAGTGCCAGCAGACCGATGCGGGTACTGGAACCGAGATCGGTGAGCACCAGATTGCGCCAGATCTCCGATGGCATCTGCTCGAGAGCGAGGCGGGCAGCGTACGAGATCGATCGGTCCGGATTGCCCAGATGCCGCCAGGCCAGTCCGAGCAGACTTGCACGGGCGGACAGATGCCCCGTCTCCAGGCTCCTTCGCAGGGCGCGGGCGTATCGACCCAGTTCGGTGATGGGGGCATCCATGTCCGGACGCGAATCCACATCGGCACGGATGCGAAACATCGTGCTTGCCGTACCGCGCCCGCCAGTGACACCGTAGAGGGCGCCGTCGTGACCGAACACCATATCAGCGACGTTGAAGGCCGCGGCGGCGGCAAACGGTTCGACACGGCCTCTCCAGCCGGCTCCTTCCTCTGTCGGGAAGTAGGCCAGGATGCGACCGTAAGCCCAGTCCGCGATGTAGATGGCATGACGCCAGCGTCCGGGGAAGTTCCCTTCGAGACCGGAGGAGACTCCGGTCGGAGAGGAAAGATCGGTCTCGACCGATGGCAGCACGGCATCGGGGATTCCATCGGGCCACTTGGCATCTCCGCCACGCCAACCGGCTTCTCCTCCCGAGACCACCTCGACCAGCCGCGGTGAGCGATACCACGGGGTGCCCACATCCCACTCCATGTCTGAATCGTAGGTGAAGAGGGAACCGTCGTGGTGGAACGCCAGGTCGTAACTATTGCGCAGGCCGCCGGCGACCCGTTCCCATTCAAGCGTGGCCGGATCGATGCGCAGGATCTGTCCGGCGGGGGCAATACGGCCGACGGCATGACCGTTGGGATCCCACAGACGTTCGACGATCAAATCCTCCTGCCAGTCGCGGTAGCGATCCCGGGTCAGCAACTGCTCGGGAACATCGATGTGGTTTCCGACCACGGTCCAGACGAAACCATCGGGGCCTCGCACCAGTGCGTGGACCCCGTGTTCTCCTCCGGGACCCATCGCCGAGAGTCGTTTCTCCTGGTCGAAGAAGCCGTCGCCATCGGGATCGGACAGGATCCACAGACCGCCCCGGTCCTTGCGGTGGCCGGCGACATGAACCCACAGATCTCCATCGACCAGCAGCAACCCCTGAGCATCTCCGATGTTCGCGCAATCGGTCACGGTGATGACTTCATCTTCGATCACCACTCTCTTCAACGGGCCGCGCTGTGGCGATGTGATGAATCTGCCCGGACCCTCGAGTGCGATGCATACCCACGAACCATCCGCCGGGTCGACCCGATGGATCACTTCGGCGTGGAATCCTGCCGGCAGACTCCAGCGGGTTACCGAACCGCCCGGGGTGAGTCCTATATCTCCCCAGGGAGCGGTCGAACTACCGACGGGACCCTTGAGTTCGATGGCCTTCTCGGTCACGCCGTCGAGAAGATGCCAGCTGTCGTCGGTGACGATGGTCACCTCGTCGCCAGCACTGGTGGTCCAGGCGAGAATTGCCGCCAGTCCCGCGGGGCCGCCATCGTTTCTGCATTCGACCCGCAGTCGATGCGTGCCCGCAGACAACGAGTCGATGATGGTCCGCGACGGCTTCTCCCACTGATCGCCACGCAGGATCTCCTCGTCGTCGAGGTAGGCCACGAAGTGATTGTCGCCGCTCATCGAGAGGGCGGCTTCGACCGGTTGTTGCTGGTTTTCAACGTTGAAGGTACGAACCAGTTCGATGGTCTGATTTGCCTCAGTGGCACCCGGTGGCCAGATCCACTGTGGCTGGTTCTCGACGGGGCGTTGCGTGACGCGTGCGCAATCCTCGACAGGATCGCCGTCGATCGGCTGCCATGAGCGCGCTTGTATCGATTTCCACTCGATACGCATCGGACCTCCGCCGTGGATCTGGAGGCCGAACTTCCCCTCGAGGACGGGATCGGGTGCGGCATCGATGAAAGCACAGACGGGGACCCCATCGATCTCGTGGCGGATAGAATTGCCGCGGGCGATGATCCGCATCTGGTGCCACTGGCCATCGGTGAGCCCTTTTACCGCTTTCTCTGCATCCGGATGAAAGCCGATCTCTCGGCGCGAGCCATCACCGGCGAGGATGGCCATCTCTCCCCTGGGAACTGCGATGCCGCGACCCCGTGATTCGTAGAGCATGCCGGTGTAACTGTTCTGGGCGTCGAGATCGGCCTGATATCCGATCGCCTCTCCATCGTCTGCTCGACGGCTTCGGTACTGGATTCCGCTGTTGCCGCCCTTGATCCGGAACCGAGCTTCGAGCACGAAGT
The DNA here is from genome assembly GCA_963854815.1 of Planctomycetes bacterium UBA1146. GTDB lineage: Bacteria > Planctomycetota > UBA8108 > UBA1146 > UBA1146 > UBA1146. The sequence goes on along the minus strand of CAWLAN010000003.1, from coordinate 10,501 downwards.
CCTTCCAGCTCGATACATGCCACAGGTAATCATTGCCAGGAACAGGACCCCCATCGGGACCTTCACCGATGATCACGCCGTCCTCGACACGCCACAGATCGGGATTCCCCTGCCAGCCCGACAGACTGGTGCCATCGAAGAGCGACACCCAGCCCTGATCGGGCAGGACCGGTTGGGCGACCACGATCGAGGCACCGAAGATCCACAGCCAGGTGATGATCAGTAATAGACCGCAACTTTTCATCGGTTCTCCTGTCTGGTTTCGATAGAGACCACTGATCGATCCTCCGCAATCCGCGCCACGAAGTCGGCTTGGGCGGGCAGGGTCTCGATGGTCCATCGGGTGAGACGTTCGTAATGATCGAGAAATCTCTTCAAGGCAGCATCATCCATCGAGCGCGTGGCGGTGTCACCACGGTCGTGGCGCAACTTGGCTTCCTGCTGGCTGCGCCACAGCGAGACCGTCTCCCAGGCGGGTACCAGCAGAATTGCCAGGTGATCGAAGCGGGAGAATAGTTGCTGGTAAGGTCTTTCCAGTTCTTTGCGGATGCGATGACGCCAGAGCAACTCGGCGTCTTCTCGTTGCTCCAGCTCATTGATGGGAGTATCCCAGTCGTGATCGGAGCAGGGACCCAGCCCGAGACACCAGCCCTCGAAGATCACCACGTCATAGGGCCCCTCCATCGTCTGCGAGATCTCGAGCCTGTCATCGATACCCTTGTCGAATGAGGGGATGGTGACCGGATCACCGCTGCCTGTGGCCAGTTTGTCGAGCACCTCGGCGGCCAGTTGAGAATCGTGAGTGCCGGGAACTCCGCGGGTGATCCACAGTGGATGTTGCTGATGTGACAGTTCTTCCCGCCGAGCACGAGGCAGGTAGAAATCGTCGAGTGCGACAACACCGACACGCAATTCGTGAAGATCATGGGCCAACCCAGGGACCAGTTCGCAAAGGGTACTCTTTCCGGAACCCTGACAACCCTGCAGCCCGACGATGACGGTCGATTCCTTTTGCTGGTGCCAGCACTTGAGGGCCTCGACGAAGGGCAAGTGGAGTTGATCGAGCAGGGAATCAGCATGCTGGGGCAGATCGAGGCGACGGCGACCTTGGCGCCAGCGTTCACGGATTTCTGGCGCCAGGGTGGCCATCTGGATTCCTTCCGCCAGGGAGGATACCGCAGGGATGTTCGAGAGGCAGCGGCCGAAGCGCCAACGGCCCGGTCCGGGTGGGCTATTGCGACCGTAGTCCCGACGATGGAGGATTTGCGCGAGGGAGCACAGATGTCTCTGCGAGTTGCACAGACCGTTCGATTTTTCGGAATCTGGATACTGCTCGGATGCCTGCTGGTGGTGACCGGTTGTGTCGTGATGCCGGTCGGCGCTGGCAACCAGGCCGCGGTTTTCCAGGTCTTCGAACCGAACGGGAAACTCTCCGACACGGGAGTCGGCTTCGCGGGGTACTGGTTCCGTGATCAACAACCGGGCACGTTCATCCACCTTCAGACTTCTTACAGTGGTTCCGTCACCGGTGTTCGCTATCCAGGGTTGCCCGACGAGGGGAGCCGAGATGAGGTCACGGGTCGTGAGCGTAATGGAGCGATCATTGCGGTCGGGCCGACCTGGACAGTCAATGACAAGATGGCGGTCTACGGCGGAATCGGCATCGGATTCTCGTCGCAATGGATCGAACGTTTTGATGCCGACATGGAACGCTACTACCACTACAAGGGAGACAAGGACCGGGGATTTCATGCCACCTTCGGTTCTCTACTGCAACTCGGTGGCGGCTGGATCGTGGATCTGGGGTACGGGACTTATGCCGACGCGATGCATGTCGGCTTCGGATACAGTTACTGATCCTGTTCAAAGGAGTGCATGGCCACAGAGCAGAACCCGGGTCTCTTGCTGGTCAACCTGGGATCCCCCGATTCTCCCTCGGTTCCTGACGTTCGCCGATATCTCGATGAATTCCTGATGGATGGGAGAGTCATCGATTCTCCCTATCTGCTGAGACTGCTGCTGGTCCGCGGCTTCATCTTGAGAAAGCGTCCACGCCAATCCGCCGAGGCGTACCGAAAAATCTGGACCGCCGAGGGGTCGCCCCTGATCGTCAATTCCCGTCGGTTGGAGCAGCAGGTTGCAAAGCTGTGGAACGCTCCGGTGGCACTGGGGATGCGCTACGGCAATCCGTCGATCGCCGTAGGACTCGAACAACTGCAGCAACAGGGAGTCGAGAGTGTGATCGTCGTCCCGCTCTATCCCCATTACGCGATGAGTTCCTACGAGACGGCGGTGGAGAAAGCGCGCGCGGTTGCTGCACGGTCGAAGGGGGCACCACGATTGCACTTTCTGGCGCCATTCTACGATCACAAGGCATATCGCAGGGTGCTGGCCGAGAACACCCGTCCGCATCTGGAAGGGGAATGGGACCACCTGCTCTTCTCCTTCCACGGGGTGCCCCTGCGCCACATCACCAGCAGCGATCCGGCTGGAGACCACTGCATGAGTTGCGATGACTGCTGTTTTGACGATCACCCGTCCATCTCGACGTGCTACCGCGCTCAGGTGCGACGTTCAGCACGGTTCCTCGCCGATGATCTGTCGATTCCCGAGCATCGCTGGTCGGTGGCCTACCAGTCGCGTCTTGGCAATGACCCCTGGCTGCAACCCTCCACCGAAGCAACGGTGGTGAGATTGGCGCAGCAAGGGGTGCGCAGATTGAAGGTGATCTGCCCCGCCTTCGTCGCTGATTGTCTCGAGACCATCGAGGAGATCGACGGTCGTGCCAGAAATACATTCCTCGAGGCCGGTGGTGAGCAGTTCGAGACGGTGCCCTGCCTCAATGCCGAGCCGGCCTGGGCGAGAGCACTGGTGGAGATGGCATCCGATGCCCTCCCGTCTCAAGTCGATGCGACCTGAATGTTGCTGATCGATCGCCAGCACAGCGATCTGCGGTGAGTTTTCGACTCAGCCGTACAGATTCGCGATCAAGAACGCCAGCAGCGCCACCACCAGCAACAATCCGGGCAGCACCAGTCGCCACTGCAGTGACATCTGCAACTGTCCGGGTCCTCTCGGACCTGCGATGGCAGCCGGGATGCGGTCGAGCACCATGACCGACAGTCGGGTCGTCACTCGTGCAAAAGTTCCCCGCAGCCACCTCAGCAGTGCCCTGCCACCGAGACGTGGGATCACGTCGACGTCCAGGTTTTCCTTCACCAACTCTGGTGGATAAATCCCTGTTTTCATCAGTACGACCACCGCCATCGATGCGAACAGTAACAACTGGATCTGTGTCAAGACGTGCGTGGTGGTGAACGGTTCGAAGGAAACTTCGTAGGGCAGCATCGAGTAGAGCAGATCGGGGCGACATCCGATGAGGATACACAGCAGTGCTGCCAGCGACATCGCCAGCAACATGTTGCGAGGCGGTTCGCTAGCCTCGAGACCACGATCACGGGCGAAGAAGGCGAAGTAGGGGATCTTGATTCCTGCGTGTTCCAGGACACCAGCCGAGGCAAACAACAGGAGCAGCCACAGCCAGGTGTGCCCTTGCTCCATCGCTGCGGCCATCACCATCGACTTGCTGACGAAACTACTGAACAGCGGTACCGCGGAGATGGAGGCGGCTCCGACGATGCACAGTCCCGTCGTCCACGGCATCTTTTTCCACAGGCCTCCGAGGTCGGTTCCGCGGCTCTTGCCGGTGACATGGAGAACGGCCCCCATCGACATGAACAGCAGTCCCTTGAACAGCACTTCGTTGAAGGCGTGTGCGACCGCTCCATTGATGGCCAGTTCGGTCCCGATTCCGATCCCGACCACCATGAAGCCGATCTGGTTGATCATGCTGTAGGACAGGACCTTGCGCAGATCGTTCTCGATGATGGCGTAGAAGATGGGGAAGCAGGTCATGACGACCCCGATGGTGATCAGTTCCTCGGTGCCCGGGAAGCAACGAGCCAGCGCATAGACCGCGGTCTTGGTCGTGAAAGCACACAGGAACACGGTCCCTGTCGCACTGGCTGCCGGATAGGTGTCGACGATCCAGCTGTGAACGAGCGGGAATCCCGCCTTGATTCCGAAGGCGAGCAGGATCCACATCGTTCCCGGTGTCGCAAGATCGAGCCGCCCCAGTTCCAGACTCATGCCCGAGTTGGAATAGAGCAAGATCCCGGTCAACAGGCACAGACCGGAGACGATCTGGAAGGCGAAGTAACGCAATCCGGTCGCCATCGAACGGCGCTGGTGACCCGCGAAGACGACAAAGGTCGAGGAAAGTGCCAGCATCTCCCACCAGATGAAGAGGGTCAGAAAATCGCCGGCGAGCACTGCACCGATGGCGCTCGCCGCGTAGACCAGAGCAGACACTTGCTCCATCCGATTGCGGGTGTGCAGCGAGTAGATCACCGCCAGCAATGCCGCCAGATGGAACAGCAGACCAAAGATCCACGAGAGTTCGTCTCGATGACTGAAGGTGAGGGTCCACTGTGCGATCTCGACGACGAAACTGTCACCGAGCGGTAGACCGCGCAGGCAGGCAAAGGAGATGATCGGTGTCGCCACCATCACCACTGACCTCAGTGTGCCCCGGGTGAACGTGGCGACAACGGCACCGATCAGGAACACGAATGACGGATGGAACCCTTCAATCGCCATAGAAGTGTTCCTCTCGGGCAACGATCCTGCGAAGGACCCTGGAGAGGATCACCAGCACCACGATGGCGAAGAAACCAAAGAGGCAGTAGAAACCGAAGATCCCTTCCATCTCTGTATCGAGATGGCGATCGATCGCTGCATCGAGCAGCAAAGCCACGACACATCCGATGGCGAACAGCAGGGTGCCCGTTTTGAGGCGCCTGAGCTTGAAATCGTTCATCGGACCATCCTCGCCAGCTGGGCGAAGATTCCCGGCCAAATGAACAGAACCAGGCAAGCTGCAGCACTCAGCAGCAACGGTATTCGACAACTCCAGGGTGCCTCACCATGCTCGGTGGTATCGCTTTGTTCATCGCAAAAGAAGGCGCGTACACAGATCGGCATCAGGTAGGCGATGGAGAGCAGGCTCGACAGCAGCAAGGCACCCAGGAACGCCCACTGGTGTGCGGCTACCAGCCCCTCGGCCAGCAGCCACTTGCTCCACATGCCACACAGAGGTGGCAATCCTATCGTGCTCAGCGTACCGATCAGGAAGGCGGTCATCGTCCATGGCATCCGGCGACCGATCCCCGACAACTGGTCGACTCTGGTCTTGTGGCTGGCCACGAAAATGGCGCCAGCGGCGAAGAACAGGGTGATCTTGCCGAAGGCGTGCATGGCGATGTGCAGCGAAGCCCCTTCGATGGCGGCGGGAAAGGCGACCACCGCGCCCAGTACGATGTAGTTGAGTTGGCTGATGGTGGAGTAGGCCAGACGTGCCTTCAGTTGTTGTCGGGTCAGTGCAATCAACGATGCCAGCAGGATGGTAAAAACAGCGGTCCAGGCGACCACCTCTGCTCCCCAACTGCCGGCGAGCAGTCCGGTACCGATCACGCTTGTGGCGATCTTCAGCACCGTGAAGACTCCCGCCTTCACCACGGCGACGGCGTGTAGCAATGCGCTGACCGGGATCGGCGCCACCATCGCATTGGGCAGCCACTGGTGCAGCGGGAAGATGGCACTCTTACCGGCACCGAAGAAGAACAGCATGATCAGCATCGAGATCTGACCCGGGGTCGCATCGGAACTGGCGAGAATCCCGCCGGGGGTGAAATCGAGTGTCCCGGTGATGATCCAGGTCCAGATGATGGCCGTCAGCAGGAAAAGGGTGGAGGATCCGACCAGGATCCCCAGGTAGATGCGCCCCGAGCGTCTCGCCTCGGCAGTTCTGTAATGGCTGACCAGTGGCCAGGTACTGAAGGTCATCAGCTCGTAGAAGAAGAACAGGGTCAACAGGTTGGCGCTGAAGGCTATGCCGATGGCGGCCAGGATCGCCACTGAGAAGCAGCTCCAGAAGCGTTCCTGTCCCTCGAAAGTGCTGCCGTGGAGCGGGTACATGTATCCGAACGAATAGATGCTGTTGAGGATCCACAGGCTCGATGTCACCAGGGCAAAGAGCATGCCGAGCGCGTCCACCTCGAGCGCGAAGGAGAGCCCCGGCCCGATCGAGACCAGAGTCGCTGCCACCGTTTCCCCGGCCAGTACCGCCGGCACCATCTTTACCACCGTCACCAGCAGCAACACCGGAATCAGCAACGTGACGGCGTTTCTCACGGTCGGCGACCTGTGAAGCAGCCATGGTAGCAAGGCGCCCACCAGTGGAATCAACAGCGCCAACAGCGGCTGGGGCATCATCCGGATCCTCCCAGCAGAGTACTGGCAGCCTCGCTGGCGATCTCGATGATCGGTCCCGGGTAGAAACCGATGACAAGGCTGGCACCGATGAGGATCCAGGTCGGGATCAGCATTCCCAGCGGAGCCTCGGAGTGGTCCAGCCCGTTCTCGACCGGCGGTTTCAGGTAAGCGATCTCGACGAATCTCCAGGTGTAGATCGCTGCCAGTACCGAACCGGTGAGTACCAGTACCGCCAGTAGCGGGTGCCCCGACTCGAACAAGCCGCGCAGAAGATATAGTTTGCTGATGAATCCAGCGGTGCCGGGCACACCGATCAAGCCCAGTCCTCCGGCGACCACCGCGGCGCTGGTCCAGGGCATCCGTCGGCCGATGCCGGCGAGCTGGTCGAAGTCGTTGGTTCCCAGTCGCCAGATGAAGATCCCTGCGCACAGGAACAGCCCACCTTTCATCAGGGCGTGGCTGATGATGTGCAAGATGGAGCCGGTCATCGCGTAGCCGGTTGGGTCGCTGTGCCCGATCGCCATACCGAGCACGATGTAGCCGATCTGGGCGACACTGGAGAAGGCCAGCAGCAGCGACAGGCTGCGCTGGCGGGCAGCAGTCGCCGATCCGAACACGATCGCTGCGCCGGCACAGCCCGACAGGATCAGCACGTTAGGCGCCGTGAGGATGCCCTCATCGGTGGCCAGGACGGTGTAGAAGAAGCGCATCGCCATGTAGATCCCGACCTTGGTTGCGGTGGCGGCGAGCAGGCCGGCGACGGCAGAGGGGGCGCGCGAGTAGGCCGCGGGCATCCACAGGTGGAGCGGGAACAGCGCCATCTTCAGCCCCAGTCCCGCCAGCAGGAATGCCCGCGCACTGCGGATCGTCGCATTGGCCTCGATGGCACTGAGACGTCGATGGAGATCTGCCATGTTGAGAGTGCCGGTCTCGGAATAGAGCAGACCGATCGCGATGAGGATGAAGGCGGCCCCGATCGATCCAAGTATCAGGTAATTGAATGCCGCGGTGAGGGCTCGTCGGTCACGCATACGACCCATGGCGATCAATCCGTAGATGGTCAGCGACGAGATTTCTAGCATCACGTAGAGGTTGAAAGCATCACCGGTGATCACGATGCCGATCAGTCCAGTGATGGCCAGCAGCCACAGCGACCAGAAGAAGCCGAACCGATCATCGGGGATCTCGAAACGAACACTTGTGCGCGCATAGAAGGTGACGACCAGTCCCACTCCCGCGACCACGAGGGCGATGATGGCACTGAGGAGATCGACGTATAGTTCGATGCCAAAGGGTAGATTCCAGCCTCCCAGTGGGTACGAGATCGGTCCCGACGAGCGGATTCGCAGCAACAATTCGAGCGCTACCGTCGCGGTCGCGACCATCGTCAAAAACGCCCAGGCCCATCCCCGAGATCCTCTGGCGACAATCGGCGAGAGGACGCCGCCGATCAGCGGAATGAGGACTAGCAACACGGGTAGGTGGTGTGACCAGGCTCCGAGGAAATTCAAGATCCCGCCTCCTGCGCCTCGCTGTCGAGGCGTGCCACCTCATCGGCCTCGACGGTGCCGTATTCCTCGCGGATCCCGATGACGATAGCGAGTGCCACCGCCATGGTACTGAGCGAGACGACGATGGCGGTGAGGATCAAGACGTGCGGGAGCGGGTTGGCATAGGTTGCCTCGACTCCTTGCTGGAGGATCGGTGCGCCGGCGCCGTGCTTGAAGCCGAGTGTGATGTACATCAAGAAGATGCCGGTCTGGAACAATCCCAGTCCGAGCACCTTCTTGACCAGGTTGTTGCGGCTGATGATCGCGTACAGTCCGACCATCATGATGATCACGAAGGCCCAGTGGTTGAAGAGATCGAGCGGGTTCAAGTGGCCTCCCCGCGGATCTTGCGGACCATGGTCAGGATCACCGAGGCCACGGTGAGTCCGACTCCGATCTCGACCAGGGTCATGCCGAGCGCTTCCGCATAGGCCGGATCGGACGGGATCAGTACCGAATAGTCGAGGAAATAGCCTCCCATCAGCATACACAGCACTCCGGTGCCGATGTAGAGCAGCACTCCACTACACATGGCAATATCGACCAGTCTCCTGGGCAGCAGGCGATCGGTGCCTTGTGGAGAGAAGAGCAGCGAGTGGAGGATGAAAGCGGCCGCGATCAGGATTCCGGCCTGGAAGCCACCGCCGGGTCCGATCTCGCCATGCATCTGCACGTAGAGTCCGTAGACGAGAATGTACGGAAACAGCATGCCGCCGACGGTGCGCAAGACGATGCTCTCACTCATCGGCTTGCTCCCGTCGAAGCGGGGATCGTGGTCGCAAGAGCAGAACCACGCAAACGCCGGCGCTGAAGATGACGACCGTCTCGAACATCGTGTCGTAGCCGCGGTAGGCGGTGAGCACGGCGGTCACCGTGTTGGGAACGTGGTCGCCAAAGTCTCGCCGTGTGGCACCGTCGGGCGATTTCTGGGACACCTTACCGATGTCCTGGCTGAGGTAATGTGGAGCCACATGGATGTGGGCGGGGGCTTGCGGATCGCCGAAGGCGGGCATCTGGGAGGTGCCGTGGATCAACACCGAGCCAGTGATGAGGACCACCACCAGAGCCGGCAGGTGATGGTCGCCGCCGGTACGTTCGCGGGTTCCGGTTCTGGTCAGTGCGCTCAGCAGCAAGATGGTGGCTGCCCCGGCGCCGACACTGGCCTCGGTGAAGGAGACATCCATGGCGAATAGATCGGCCCAGATCACTGCCATCAAGAGGCCATAGATCCCCATCAGCATCACCGAGCCGAGCAGATCCCGGATGGCCATGGCGGCGATCGCTGTCGTGACCGCCAGCAGCAGCAGGATCACATCGAGAAGCAGTACCGGGTCCATCAACCACCTCCCTCGTCGGGAAGTGGAGATTCAGAATCCGCCAGTTGGTTGTCATCGTCAGTGGCGGAGTCTCCGGTCCATGGTCTCAGTCCACTGATATAAGCAGCTCGTGAGATGGCGTGAGTTGCTGCGGGAGTGGTCACAAACAGCAGCATCGAGATGGCGAGCAGTTTTCCCATCGCCAGGTAGGAGCCGTTCGGGTCGATCCACAGATGCAGCACGAGACCTGAGATGACCAGCAACTGCGCCAGCGTGTCCGCGGTTCCGGCCGGATGCAGTCGCGAGTAGAAGTCGGGAAGACGGAGCACTCCGAGCGCGCCGCTCAGTGCCATGAAACCGCCCAGGATCAGCAGGATATCAGCGATCGTTTCCCCCATCAGGTGAGCCTCTTGGTCTCGACGAAGCGAAGCAGTGCGACGGTGGCGATGAAATTGACCAGCCCGTAGAGGATGGCGATATCGAGAAATCCGCTGCGATCCCCGATGAAGCCGATGATGGCCAGTAGCATCACCGCCTTGGTGCCGAAGACGTTGACCGCCAGTACCCGGTCGTAACTGGTCGGTCCGCTGGCGGCGCGAATCATCGAAAGGATGGCACCGGTCAGGACCAGCAGTGCTGCGATCAGATGGCCATCGATATTCAACGAGTGTCCTCCTGACTCACTGCTCGAGGATCCTCCGGCACCATCTTCGCAATGCGCTGCTCCATCGTTCCATCGAGGACTCCTCTTTGTGCGCGTTCACTGAGGGCGTGGACCAGCAACGTGTCTTCTCTGACGTCGATGGTCACCGTACCGGGAGTCAGTGTGATGGAGTTCGCCAGCAAGGTTTTCGCCAGCGGGTGTTTGAGTTGCGACGGTACTTCGACCAGTCGGGGAGCGATCGCTGGTCGCGGAGACCAGGACTTCCAGGCGACATCGAGACTTGCCTTGACGATCTGGACCAGTAGCCACGGCAGGTACAGCAGGAATCCCAGCAGCGATTCGATCGGTTGGTACTGGCTGCCGATCAAATCGAGTCGCCTGCAGATGAAGACCGTCAAGATGCTGACGAGCACCCCTGTAGTGATCAGGAAGGGTGAATGGAACTGCCCCGAAAGGAGCAGCCAGAAGCTGAGCAACGTCAGGAACAGCAAGATCGAGCGCAACCGTCATTCCCCCCCGGAACGTGGCCCCGGCATTCATTTCTCCGCCGCACCAGAAGATGGCACGACCCGATGCGGGTGTCCACTGCTGTCGGACCTCGCTCTGCGGGTCGAATGTCGGTAGCCTCTGGGCCGCAG
>CAWLAN010000002.1:0-46433 GCA_963854815.1 Planctomycetes bacterium UBA1146 | reverse complement strand
TCCGGAACTGGAAGTTTCTTCAGGTTGCAGAGGACCCCGATATTTTCCGCCGTATCTGCAATCTCGTCCTGGGTGGAGAGGATCTCCAGCAAGTTGCTCCGATCGACAGGCAGAAACAGACCTCTCGGCATGTTATTCCGGATGTCGTGCTTGACCAGATCGGCTTCATGTTCCGTCTTGGAGATCCTGCGTGCGATTTCTCCGATGGAGTCATGATCCTCGCTGACGAAAACCTGGAACAGTTCGCCCACACCGTCGATGCATTCGCTGACCTTACGCATGTGCGATTGCAGTGGCACGAAAGGAGATCTTCCGAACAAACTGGCGATGGTACGCATCAATTCTCCTGCTATCAGTTACGAACAAACTCAGGACCAACTTCAACTGACCCCGGGGAGGGGAGTCGAGCCAACTCGCTCCCTGCTGGATTATTACAGAATTTGCTTCCGGATGAGAATCCTAACGTTGATCAGAAGTTGATTTCGAATCTCATGACGTAACAGGTGACATCGTTGCCGTATTCTGAGGCCTTATCGGGGGAAGCGTCGATGATGTTGAATTTGACCCGAGCGTTCGGATTGAGGTGCCAATTCACTCCGAGCGACAGCGCTTCTGCGCTTTCCCCTGCAACCATCTCATCCAGATCGATCTCCTGCATACGGACTGCCAGTTCGATGGCGCCGGTGCCGTCATCACCGTAGTTGTTCAGGGGCTCGATGCTCGAGAATGAACCAGCGGTTTTCTTGTAGGGCCGGCTCTCTCCGGTGACGAAGTAACTGCCCTGCACATACCAGGCGGATGCTTCGATATCGTCATCGATGCTGGAGGTGACGAGTTCACCCTGGAGGGAGAAGGGGCCCTGTACGTAAGCGGCCTCGACTCCGAAAAGATTGACCCGATCTACGTCGACCACTACCGCAGAAACGATGTCTTTTCCGAGGTGAGCGAGAGAGTCGGAACCGTATGTGACACTTTCATCGGAGCTGTCACGAGCACTGATGGAGACACCGAGGTGTAGCAACTTCTTGCCGGCGTGCTCGTAGAGGGGCAGATAGGTCACGCGGCTGGTGACGGAGCTCTGGTCATCATCCTGAGAGTTGGCGGAGCCATCGGCATCCTTGAAGTAGCCGATCGAGAAAGTGCCTTGGTTCTCTTCGCCGAGCGAATGGCTGGATAGGATTCCGGTATTGCGCGAAGGGGTGAGAGCGGAGGTGAAACTACGCTCCAGAAAACTGATGTACTTGCTGCTGGTGAGTGTTTCGAGTCCCATCGGCTCCTTCTGATGTCCGATGCGCAACCGGCCGAGAAACGCTGCATCCTTCAGACCCACCCAGGCATCCTTGAACGCTACCTTTGCTCCCGCGAAATCGTACTCTGTCTTGAACTCGATATTGCCTCCGATGACTCCGGAGACACCGAGTCGTGCCCGGCGCATCTCGACACCGTCTTGTTCCGGGTCGACATCGTTTTGCTCCTCGTCGACGACGTCCTCTTCACTGAAGAAACCGAAATCGACTTGAAGCCGTCCACCGATGGCGATCTGGATTTCGCCGTCAGGAGTGGAAAACTGGAGACCATTCTTCCAGTTCACTTCCATCGCCTGCTTGGCGCTGACTTGCTGTGTTGTGACGCCAAGAGACAATATGGTCACGATGATCGAGACAAACAGGGTGTGGAGGGGCATGTGTGTTGCTTTCCTATGATCAGATTTCCGTCGCAAATTGGATCGGTATTCTATGGTTGAATGCGATTTATCCATACCTGCGATGGTGCCAAAATAGCGCTGAAATGTGAAGTTGATCTGCCAGGGCGGTCGCCTGAGGATTTGCCGCTGATCCCCTGGGATCGCATATCTATCTACCTCGAATTCGCGAAGGAATACACCAACTGGCCACGGGCCTGAGAATCGAGGCTCCCTGGGCGTTCGTCTTGTCGAAAACGTCTCGCCTGAGTAGATTGAAACCGATGCCAAGAGTTACCAACAGGATCCTGCGCGATCCCGCTGCAGTCATTCGTGAGATTCGGCGTCTGAAGCCTCGATCGGGATCTTGATGCAGGAGTTTTACGCTTCAGCGATCCGTCAGACGGAAGCCGCACTGTGTGATGAATTGCGTGAATATGGCTTCAAGAGCGTTCGGTTGAACCGCGGCGGTATCCCGTTTCGTGGCGAGTGGAGTGAAGGCTGGCGGGCCTGTCTTCAGAGCCGCATCGCACAGCGGATCCTGGTGTTGATGGGGCGAAGCCCGGTGACGACCGCTGATCAACTGTACGACGCAGTTCGGGCCATCGACTGGACCCCGTATCTCACCAGCGAGCAGACGCTGTCGGTCAGTTGTGTGGCTGTCGGCAGCACACTCACCCACAGCGGTTTCATCGCATTAAGAGTCAAGGACGCAGTTGTTGACCAGGTTCGTGATCTTGAGGGGGATCGCCCGTCGATCGATAAGGATGACCCGGATGTGCGGGTTTTTGTTTATCTGGCCAACGACAAGGCATCCTTTTACCTGGATATGTCGGGACAACCGCTTCATATGCGCGGCTACCGGGCAAGGTCGGGCGAAGCACCACTACGCGAAAGTCTCGCCGCAGCGATTCTGCGAATGTCTGGCTGGGATTGCCAGTCAGCTCTGATCGATCCGATGTGCGGTTCCGGCACACTGGCCATCGAAGCTGCGCTCTGGGCATCGGGTATGGCACCCGGTCTAGCGCGTGACCGCTTCGGTTTTGAGCGCTGGGCCAGTCATGGCGAGGGAGAGATCCGCGAAATGCGTGAGCTCCGTGGAGTACTTCGTGCCGAGGCTACCGGGCAGAAACCTTCCATCGTTGCCGCGGACATCGATCCCGGGGTTCTCGATATCGCCCGGGCAAATGCCAAGATCGCAGGGATCAAATTGGCTTTCCGTGAGCAATCGGTGCTGAACCTGCAAGCCGACGGAGCCTCACGAACGCTGGTGACCAACCCACCCTATGGTAAACGCCTCGAAACCGATTCGAATTTTCCGGATCAGTTGGGCACTGTCATCCGGCGTCTCCATGGCTGGCGAGTCGCCATCCTCACCGGTATAGACGCCTATGAGAAGGCCATCCACCTGAAACCGAAGCACAAGATCCCGCTCGTCAACGGTGATCTGGATTGCCACCTTCTGATCTACGAAGTCGAGTGAGTTGGTCTTTTATCTCGGTGCTTTCCACTCGTTGATCGACTGGTGGGCGATGTCGCGCAGGAACTCGGTCCCTTCTTGATCGAGACGCTTGAGCCCCCGGATGGGTAGAGGTTCCGGATCGCGGGAACGGGGATCGGCTCCGGAGATGGTGGCCTCGATCACCATCAGTGACAGATACATTCCGGCAACGCTGGGGTGTTCCTGGTCTCGTGCGTACATGTCGAGATCGGGTTTTGCCGAACGAGAATTTCTCCATGCCAGCCCGACAGGGGCGACCTCGACCTTTAACTCGGCAGACATTTCTCGATGGGCGGCGATGATCTCATCGAGCGAGATCCAGTTGAGACGATCATATTCCCACGCCATGAACAGGATCGGTCGAGCCCCGGCATCCCTCACTGCTTGCACGAACTTACGCGAGTATTCTCGGAACGAATCGACATTCGTCTCGGGAAGATCTTCCTGCAGGATCACCACGTCCCAGTTGCCGGTAGCGATCTGCTGTGCGGCATCGGTCCGATTCCACATCACCTCGAGCGAGGCTCCACCTCTGACCACCGCAGATGTTTCATATCCCAGCGGAGGAGTCATGGCATCGGAGAGTTGTTTCATGTGGGTCCAGAGTCCACCGCGCCAGAAGGTGAAACTGTTGCCGACAAACAGTATCCGGCTGGGCTTCTTGACTACAGGCGAGACGGATCGATCCGGGGCTACCGTCTTGCAACCCGCCACGATCAAGGCGATCACCGCCAGCAGCAGCCAGCCTCGAGAGAATGAGCGCAATATCACCGCACCTCCCTCCTCGAAAGATGGCAGCTTCCAGCAGCAGAACAAGGTCCAGATAGCCGGAGGAATCGGTTCCAGGAGTGGGGTATGCTGCCGACCAAGGGGAAGGGGACCCTCGGATGTCACGGTTTCGCGTCTGCACCATGACGCTTCGGCACGATTCCTTACCAGAGTTTCGAATGAGTCAGGTCTCTAGATACAACAGCCCGGTGCACTTTCACCATCGATGCATCGTTACGGTTTGCGCGTGTCCGTGTGGTCAACGCCGATCCCACGCAGGGAATAACGGATCTGAAGGTCGATGATTCTATGGGAGGATGAGATTGGGGGTGGGTGGTCCGGTAATCCGAGCAGTTCTGGAACGGGAATTTTGAAACCGGTGAACTTCAGCCGGTAAACGGCCGATGAGGAGGATGAGAAGTAACCAGGCGGCGAAGTGACCCATCTGAAGGACTTGAAGTGCAGGAGGCGACGACGATGGTTGCCGAGAGTGTTTCGAAGATAGACCCGGAGATGATCTCGAGGGCGGCGCGTGCCTACTCCGAGAGACATGGTTTGACCGCTGCCACCGAGATGTGGGCTTCTCATCAGTGGGACGGTGATCGTGAATTGCCGACCCTTCACCTCGACGACGTTTCAGGAATTCCCTTTCTCAGCGGTGTCGAGGGAGTGGATGAATACCAGCACCGGGCCCGAATTCGCTGCGGTGATGGCGATCTCTTCGCCACTGTCACAGAACCTGCTGCTGGATACGAAAATTACTGCCGCCAGTACCTCGGTCTCGGCTCTCCGGAACACGTTTTCGCACACCCCGAAAATGGTGCCCTGGAGGTTGCGAATGGGTGCAAAGTTGGAGCGACCTACCAGCGCCTCGTCGAGAAAACCCGTGAGTCCTCCGGATTATTGATCGAGCCTTACATGGGAATCGAGGATGCATGGGCACTGGCCCAGATGATCTCATCCGATTCCGGCTGTTGCGTCCAGATGGTTTCACCTCCTCCGGAGGTGATGTGGGTTGCCAACGACAAGGCACTTTTCTCGGAACTGGTCGCAGATGTGCTGGGGGAAGAGGCGCTTGTTGTCACCAGGACCGCAAAAGATGTTTCGACGCTGGTTGGTCGTATCCGGGAGATCTCCTCGGAAGGCGTCCGGATCGCCCTCAAGCGACCGCGTTGTGCTTCCGCCATGGGCAATCGACTGCTTCATTGCGAGGATCTTGTCGGTCTTGGGGATTCGGCGCTGGAGAAGTTGGTCTCGGATGCTCTCGCCTCGATGGACTGGCCCGAGGGAGAGGAAGTGATCGTCTGTGTCTGGGAGGAGACCGATCTTTCTCCCTCGACGCAATGGTGGATTCCTCCCCGGGGCAATGGCGCTCCCCGGATCGACGGGATTTACGAACAGATCCTCGAGGGGGAAGAGAAACTGTTCGTTGGAAGTCGACCGTCGAATCATCCGAAATCCATCAACGATGCTCTCGTCAGTCAATCACGCCCCGTTGTCATGGCTCTCCAGGAACTCGGTTACGTCGGGCGCTGTTCCTTCGATCATCTGATTGTGGGGGATCCCGAGGACGATCCGGTGCTGAGGATCACCGAATGCAACGGACGCTGGGGAGGAACCAGTACTCCGATGCATCTGGTCGATCGGGTGATTCCTGGCAAACGGCCGGCGTATCGGGCGCAGGATTTCATCCACGAGAATCTGATCGGTGTTCCTTTCACGGAGATCTGTGATCGAATCGGAGATCGTCTCTACGATGTTCGTACCGGTGAAGGTCAGTTTTTACTCTATAACGTCGGACCGCTGCTTTTGTCGGGAAAGTTCGACGTGATCGGAATCGGCAACAACGCAGCCGAAGCGGATCAATTGCTCACCGAGGTGCTGCCCGAACTGCTGGGGGTTTGACAAACCGATGAGGATTTCCACAATAAAACTGCCTCGCCGGTTCAACCGGCGAGGCAGTTTTTCGTGATGCGTTTGCAGTAACTCAGGTGCCTAGAGCCCTAACTCCAGCAGTTGCATCATCAAGTTGAATCCAGCGAGTGCCTGCGGCAGTTCTTCCAGTACGAAGATGTTGCCCTGGTTGTTGGCCGGATCCGGACCTGGTGCCTCGAAGGGTGCCGGTGGCACCGTACCGTCATTGAACAGGTACGCGAGTCCGAAAATCGCATCGCTGATGTCGACCACACCGTCACCGTTCGCGTCGGCAGCTTCTTCTGGAACCGCTGCTTCGCCTCCGTTGAACTGGTGGCTCAGGTTCGAGACCACATCCGCGATGTCGACGACGAGATCACGGTTGAAGTCAGCGCGAATGAACCAATCCCACGGCCACGGGTGGACGATGATGATGACCGGGCAGATCCGCCTTACGCGGGTATCTGGTCCCAGATCCTCGTAGCCGTGATCGATGACCTTGTCGAGATCCTGTATCTCCATCCAGGTTTCCCGGCGTGCGTCGTTGGGAGTATAGGGGTCGATGTTGAGCGCATACACATTGCAGCCGGGAACCGTGCCGTCCGACTTGGCGCGTGTGAGATATTCATCGGCAGGGCCCAGGCACCAGGTGGTGGTGACACCGCTGGCATAGAGGTCGCCGTTGGGCATCTCGTGTGTATCCCAGAAGAGTTCGACGTTCGGTCCTCCGTATCCGTTTCCGAACACGAGGGTGCCGTCACTCTGGATTCTCAGGATGGCCCCATCGGCATCGAAGGTACCACGTCCGCTGAGCAGGAAATCGCCGTTGGCGGTTTCGCGAATATCACCGAGCGTGGTGAAGCCGTAGTACTGATCCTGATCGAGAATGTTCAAAAGGACCGGATCGAGCTTCAGTACTCGAGTGACCGCCGGCAGCCCAGTGGCGTCTCGGACGAGACCAGCGACCTCCAGATCACCTGTCGAGGTGACCTCGATGGCGGTGCCCCGGGAGTTGCCGTTCTCGGGACCGTACACACCTACCGCGACCGGGTTACCAGCCAGATCGGTGCGCATGACGATGATCTCCCTGAGGGGCTCATCCATCTTCTGGGTAGTACCCACTACCACGTATCCTTCCGGCAGAGTGTTATTGGCGTTTGGGAGGATCACTTCAATGTCAGCGAAGTGGCTCCTGACATCGAATCCGAACAGATTGTTGATGTAACGAACGTCATGGTAGAGACGAAGGAAGTTCAAACTCAGGTCTGGCTCCACGACCAGGATGAAGGGTACCTGTCCGACGATGAAGGGATCGAACCCCATATCACCCAGTAGAACCGATCCGCAGACGACCAGTTGTCCCTGGTGATTCTGGATGATCTGAGCTCCGAAACCGGCCATCGTTCCAATATTGGCGCCAGCCGCGGGGAGAATTCCACCATAACTGTTGTAGCGAGTTGGCATGCCGTTGTTGTCTGTGGTGACGATGAAAACGGGCTCCTGGTTCCCTGCTGCAGCTAGCATGCCGGTAACCGCAAATCCACTGACGACGCCGGTGGCGTCGATGGTTTCGGTGACAGACAGCGGGAAACTGTTGCCGATTCCCTGGGGCCCGATCTGGGCGATCTGGCTCGACCAGATCAATGCTCCGCTACCATCCACCTTGTTCAGATAGATGTCGATCCCGACCGCGGCACCACTTGTGAGTGACCTGCGAATAACAGGACCGACGGTGACGTAGTTGCCATCACTGGTCGGGGTCATCTCCAGCGACAATTCGAGCCCCCTGGTTCCGAGGTTGGTCATGTGAACTTGAGCAGAAAGGTTGCTGGTAGAAAAAGTGGCAACCGTCAGGAGAGAAAAGATGAAGAGAAATGGGGCGAAACTCTTCGGCATATAGAGGTTGGTCATGTAGACCTCCCTTTCTTTGGGATTCCAGTTCGTCGCCCCCGTGGTGACGATCCGCCCGCTTGAATTGCAGGAAGATAGAATCCGGAGATAGGACCGCATCGGACCGTATTGTCAAAAAACGCCTGTTTGCGTACAAATCGATCAGCAAGTCGGGTTTAGACGATTTGACAGCAATGGTAAAAGTTTCGTAAAGTTCTTTCGCCCTGAGGGTTGGCCTCCGGGTGAGAGGGGAGACGGGGAATGAACAACAATCTCGGGAAAAATGCATACACCGGGATCATCGGCGGCATCGTCACAGTGGTCGCCTGGTTCATCGTGAACAAGGTCAGTGGCGCTCTTGACCCTTACGTGGCGGCCGGACTGGCGGGCTTCTGTGGTTCTTTCTTTGCTTCGATGTTTGCTGCTCAGAAGGAACGCGTTCAGGCATAGGTAAATTTCGTGAGTTGAGTACTTGAGCAGGGGGACAGTCTCCCAGGTCGGAGCCGCGAGAGGTTCCCCAGCAGATTGCCCCCCTGCTTCGTTATTTTCTTCTCTCCACTTCATTGAGAAGTTGGAGGTTGCCAGGTGACTCTCTTCGCCTGACCATCGACACATAACCGCTATCGTCTGAGTGATGCGCTCTTGTGCTGTTGTAGTCGAGTCCGTGGTCTCTAGACTGGACCGATACTCGAGATTTGCCGGAAGGAACCATCGATGAAAATCCATGCAACCTTGATCCTGGTGCTACTGTTGCTCGTCTCCTGTGTTCTGGTTCCAGGGAAATTGGGTATTACCGCATCGACTTCGTTGGATTCGAAAACAATCCAGTCCGGCGACCACCCGGGGGGCAATCCCGATGGAACCCTGTCACCACTGCGGGGAATGATCGAACTCTTTTCAGTGGATCGCCGAAACATCCAGAGATTTTACGATGCGCCGATGTCGCCGCTGGCTTCCGAAAAAAACCGTGAATATCTGGAGCACTGGGTCAAGGTTCTCGACGATATTGATTTCGAAGCACTCGGACAGGATGAACGAATCGATCACGTGCTGTTTCAGAATGATCTTCGCTATCGTCTCCGGTCCATCGAACATGACATGACCAAGAATGAACAGATTCGACAGTTTGTCCCCTTCTCCTCGACCATCATCGATCTGCAGCAAAAGCGCCGCAGGATCGAATCCATCGATGCAGAAAAACTCGCATTGACCATTTCCGGTCTCGAACAGGCGGTCAAAAAAGCACGAGAAGCCATCGAAAAGAAGATGGAGGAGGCTCCCATCGATCCTTCTGTTGCTCATCGTGGTGCCGGGATGGTGGATCGTCTCCAGCGAACCCTGTCGGGCTGGTACCGCTTCTATTCCGGATACGACCCGCTTTTTAGCTGGTGGGTAGAGAAGCCCTATAGGGCGGTCGATAAATCCCTCGAGGAATACTCCGGGTTCATTCGTAAGAAGGTGGTCGGGATCACCGATCCGGATGATCCTCCCATCATCGGAGATCCAGTCGGCAGAGATGAACTGCTGAGCATGCTCGAACATGAAATGATCGCCTATTCTCCCGAGCAGTTGATCGAAATTGCCCGAACCGAGTTCGAGTGGTGCAGAAAAGAGATGTTACGAGCTTCGCGAGATCTGGGATTCGGGGAAGACTGGCGTGCGGCTCTCGATCACGTCAAGGAGATGCATGTAGAGCCTGGCAAGCAACCCGAGTTGATCCGGGATCTCGCTCACGAGGCGGTGGCATTTCTGGAAGAACGGGATCTGGTCACGATTCCAGATCTGTGCAAGCAAACGTGGCGGATGGAGATGTTGTCGGCAGAGAGCCAGAAGTTCAGTCCTTACTTTCTCGGTGGTGAAACGATTCGGGTCGCGTTTCCGACTCACGAGATGGACCATGCCGATAAGTTGATGAGCATGAGGGGAAACAATCGACATTTCGCCCGTGCCACCGTTCATCACGAGTTGATTCCCGGACATCATCTTCAAGGGTTCATGACCAGCCGTCACAGGACTCATCGTGGTGCCTTCGGCACTCCTTTCTGGTCGGAGGGGTGGGCTCTGTACTGGGAGATGTTGCTGTGGAACAAGGACTTTGCGAAATCCGCCGAGAATCGCGTGGGGATGCTGTTCTGGCGTACCCATCGCTGTGCACGGATCATCTTCTCACTCAGTTATCACCTTGGAAAGATGACAGCCGAGGAAGCCATCGATTTCTTGATCGAAAACGTTGGTCACGAACGAAACAATGCCACTGCCGAGGTGCGGCGCTCTGTGAGCGGTAGTTATGGTCCCCTCTATCAGGCGGCATACATGCTCGGAGGTTTGCAACTGATGGCACTCCACGATGAACTGGTCGATTCGGGCAAGATGACCGATAAAGAATTCCACGACCGAGTTCTTCAGAACAACTCGATTCCCATCGAGATGGTGCGTGCGGCTCTCACTGGAACGGAACTGGAGAGAGACTATCGCCCTGGCTGGCTCTTTTATGGCGAAGTTGTAGTACCCGAGCAAGGTACTTCGAAACAGTGAGAGAAGAGCGGTTCCAGTGGTAAAAACGAGATTTTTCTCGCTTTGGGAGGATCCTCTCACGTCGACAGGCTCGACCAACTAAGATAAAGCGCTGGAGGTCATCGATGAATACCTGGATGCTTTGCACCCTCTTCTGTCTCGCATTACCCGGAGACGAACCTGACTCAGATCCGAAGCATGGGGGCTGGAGATTGGCGAAAAGCCCCAGCGCCTATCTGCGCGAACATGCTGAAAATCCCGTCGAGTGGTATTCCTGGGGTCAAGATGCATTCGATAAGGCTCAAGCTCTCGATCGTCCCATCTTTCTCTCCATCGGATATTCGTCGTGTCACTGGTGCCATGTGATGAGGCGAGAGTCGTTTTCCGACCAGGAGATCGCCACTTTCCTCAACGAGAACTTCATCTCGATAAAAGTCGACCGTGAAGATCTTCCTCACGTCGATGATGTCTACATGGATGCAGTGAGGGCGATGACAGGAAGAGGAGGTTGGCCCCTCTCCGTGTTCCTGATGCCGGATCTGACCCCATTTTTCGGTGGAACCTACTTCCCGCCGAGGACTCGTTTCAACAGGCCAGGTTTCATGGACATATTGAGTTCCATCGATCGGGTCTGGCGTGAGGAGCGGGAGAAGGTCATCGACAATGCAATCGGCCTGACCAGGAGTCTCGAAGAGAGATCGGCGCGGGTCTTCGAGGGAATCGAGCCGGAGGCATATCTGAATGGAGGTCTCACGGGAGCCGCGGACAGTTACACGCCGGATCCAGCAGGGTTCGGGAAGGCGCCACGATTTCCTGCGCCTCGGCTGCTTCAGTATCTGGTCGGGGAAGGGACGATGCGGGGGGACCAAGGGGCCATCGATCAGGGTGTTTCGGTGTTGCGCGCGATGGCCGCCGGCGGCATCTATGATCAGGTCGGGGGTGGTTTTCACCGTTACAGCGTCGATGCAGAGTGGCAGGTGCCACACTTCGAGAAGATGCTCTACAACCAGGGATCACTTGCAGAGAGTTACTTCGAGGTCGGACGGATGACCAGCGACGCTGGACTCTACTCCAACGGTCGAGCGACCCTGGAGGCGATGTTGCGCCAGTTCCGGCTCGAGGATGGCTCCTTTGCAGGATCCTGGGATGCAGATTCGGGAGGTGTCGAGGGATCCTATTACGTGTGGACCCCAGAGCAGGTCGAGGAGTTGCTCGGAGAAGAGCGTGCCGCTCTTTTGTGCACGGTGCTGGGTATCACCAGCCCCGGGAACTTCGAGGGGGGAGAAGAAAGTGTTCCTCGAAGAGCGACGACTCTCGAAGGTGCCGCCAAATCTCTTGGTATCGAGATGGAAGTGGCAGAGACGTGGTTCTCCGAGGGAATTGACAAGATGGAGCAACACAGGAGTCATCGCGTCGCTCCGAAGCGAGATCCGAAAGTGGTTCTCGGCTGGAACGCTCTGGCGATCTCGGCACTGGCTCGAGGCGCGGCTTTGCTCGATGAGCCGGTGTTCCGCGAAGCGGCGGTAGGAGCCTACGCATCACTCAAGGGTTCTCTCGTCAACGATGATGGCTTTCTTCGCCGCAGAGATGGTGAAATCGCGGGCAACCCCGCTACGCTTCAGGATGCTGCTCTCTGGATGAAATGCTGTCTCGATCTCTATGAAGCCACCTTTCGGCCCGACTTTGTTGCCGAAGCCGCACGCTGCTGGCAATTGATCCTGCGCGATTTCGGTCCGCTCGAGCAGGACGAGGGTTTGTACGAAGCACCCGCAGGAGCCGAGGTCTTGCTCGGCAGGCGCAGAGAGTTTTTTGATGGTGCGATTCCCTCGGGAAATGCCACTGTGGCGAGGTGTCTGTTGCGATTGCACGAATTGACCGGAGAAGGCCAGTACCGCTTCCACGCCGAACACATCATCGCTGCGGGGCTTCGTTCGATCGGTCCCTATCCGACCGGATCAGCTGAACTGTTGCTGGCGGTCCAGGCACTCGTCCGCGCCACCCCTGCCGTAGCAGTGGTCGGAGATCCAAGTCGAGAGGAAACTCGAGCTCTGCTGAAGGCTGCCATCGAGTCACCGATTCCCTTCTGCGTGGTGGCGCTCAGGCCCTCCGGGGAGTCGGGGGTCAAGGCAGCCGAGGTGATTTCGTTGCTACAGGACCGCGCTGGCGAGGATTCTCCCCGGGCATTTTTGTGTGTCGATCAGGTTTGTGATCTTCCCACCTCGGATGTCGGTGCACTTTCCGGCAGACTGCTCGAGATCGCTCGGCAACTGCGTTCAACAGCGGATGCAGGGGAACCCGTGACCGAGGAAGAGAGCCAGGAAGAGAGCCAGAAGGAGAGCCAGAAGGAGAGCCAAGATCCCCAGAGCCCCTGAACTCGCATGCTGTCTCCGTGTCAATTGAGGGAACACAGTTGAACTGTCCAGAGCCGTCCCAACAGGTGCCTCGTCTCATCGTGGATGCTGATGGCTGTCCTGTAAAAGATGAGGCCGCGCGGGTAGCGCGTAGACTTGGCCTCCAGATCACATTCGTGGCGAATCATTCGATGAGAATCCCGCAGGGCAAGGGATTTCGTCTCGAAGTGGTGCCGAAACTGTTTGATGCGGCCGACGACTGGATCGCCGAGAACTGTAACGCAGAATCGGTTGTTGTGACCGGAGACATTCCGCTGGCTTCCCGCTGCGTGGCCGCGGGAGCGACGGTGGTCAATCCACGTGGACGTATTCATGACGAGGACTCGGTGGGAGAGGCACTGGCACGCCGGGATCTGGCCACTCATCTGCGTGAACTGGGGCTTCCCACCTCGGGTCCAGAGCCGTTCGATCATGGCGATCGATCCGCATTTCTCCAGGCACTCGATGCCGTGATTCAACGGGTAATGCGCAAGTTGCAGCGCGACCAACTCTGAGCTCTCGGGAGCGCGGATGGTGCTAGCAACCAGCGGGCGGGACCTCACAGGTGATGGAATCTGCAGTTGGATCCGTCCCGCATTTCTCGAAGGGTTCGCTGGGAGCAATCCCGTCGGTGAAGAGATATCCCAGAATCAGGATCGGATCACCGATGTCCACGGCTCCATCATCGTTGGCGTCGGCCCCATCGAGACATCCTGGTTCGTCTGCTCCGACGAACAGGTATCCGAGCAGGTTGACCGCATCGCCGATATCTACGGCTCCATCCAGGTTGATGTCAGCTCGCTGGAAAGAGATTTCCGTTGCCGGATAGATGATCTGGCAGGAGACGAAGTTCAGCACGAAATCGACCGAGTAAGCATCGAAGATGCCGTCTCCATCGAGATCGACATCTGGATCAACGCCGAAAAACGCCAACACCTGGGTCAGGGTATCGAAGTTGAAGGGAAACCCGTTGAAGGGTGCTGGAGCCGGAATCGCATCGAAGACTGCGACCGGTACCGCGGCCGAGATGACCGACGTGTCGAGGGAGGTTCCACCAACAGCGATGCTACCCTCGAGAATCGCCCCGGGGATCACGAGGCCACCACCGAGATCGAGATCGGCGGGGCCTGCGACGATATTACCGTCTGTGATCGAGCCGGGGGTGAAGATGGTGATCGGTTCGCCATCATCATCGAGTCCGATGGGGTCTACCTCGTAGAGATTGTCTCCATCGAAGTCGTTGTCAGGATTTCCATCGACATCGATTCCAGGGAAGGAAGCGACCTCGATTTCCGGATCGTTTTGCATCGTCGGATCATCGAGAAGTCTCACCTCGAGTAGAGTGCGGATCCCGCCTCCGATGATGGTGCTATCGAGCAGTGGATTGATCAGATCGGCAACCGTTCCGAGTTCGCCACCGACGACGGTGATCGAGGAGTTCACGAATGCGGTCTCGATCGGTTCTCCAGCGCTGAGGGAGAGCGTCATCACTGAGATGAGAAACACAGCGAAGGACGATTTCTTCATCAGAGTAACCTCCATGGTGGGAGCCTTTTCAGGATCTGGACCCGGATGCCATTCTACCAGCGCCGTGGGACTCAGGAACCGAGGGTCGTAGCGCTGATTCTGGCTGTTTCCAGCGTTAGAATAGACCACGCCAAGGAGGTGTTCCGGATGTTCCGCCTGTCGATGTGCCTATTCATGGTGCTCTTCTCCTTCACCGGGGGATTTGTTCCTGCGGCGGACATTCCATTCCTGCGAGGCGATGCCAATGTCGATGGACGGGTGAATATCGCCGATGGGATCTGGCTGCTGCAGCATCTTTATCTGGGAGGACCGGGAGGAGAGTGTGCCGCCGCCCGCGATACCAATGCCGATGGCGTGGTCGATCTCGCAGATGCTGCGCATATCATCTCTTATCGACTGATGGATGGCGGTCCACCAAGGCATCCATATCCCTACTGCGCAATCTCCTCCATCGGTGAGTGTGACAGTTATCCGGTCTGTCCGGAGGTCCCGGATGTAACGGTGAGCCGGGATGATCAGGGAGTCTGGTTCATCGAGGGTGGAGATCTGTACGGTCTGTACGAGGCGTTTGGTTACGCCGTTGCCACCGACCGGTTATGGCAGATGGAATTCTTCAGGAGGTTATGCACGGGTAGACTCACCGAGATCCTCGGACCCAGCCAACTCAACACGGATATCGCCATCCGACTGCTTGGATATTCGGAGCAGGAACTCGAAGATGGTTTTTCCCAGGTTTCCGAAGTGGGACAGCTTGTTGCGCTGGCTTATATCGATGGGCTCAATCGACGCATCGAAGATGTGATTGCGAATCCAGATCTACTTCCCTATGAATTTTACGAACTCGATTTCGTTCCCGATCTCTGGACCATCACGGATGTGATGGCGCTCCAGGTGACCTTGCTGAGAAACTTCGATTCGGAGGCGCTCTCCACTCATCAAATGGACAATGCTCTATTGCTGGCGGAGTTGCTCGATGAACACCCGATCGATGGAATGGAGATGTTCGATGATCTTCGATGGCTCGATGATCCCGAAGCTCCGACGATGATTCCCCCCGAGGACTTCGTGATTCCATTTGCAGGCTCAAATCCGCCTCCGGTTCCTCATCCGGGGCAGTACCAGATCGAGAACCTTCGTGCCCTGCGAGACAGGGTCGATGACGTATTTGCCGGAACGACCAGAAGACTTGCGGAACTCGGCTCCACGATTCGCATGGGAAGTTACGCCTGGGTGGTCTCGGGAGACCTCACCGAGTCAGGAAATCCAATCCTCTACTCGGGACCACAGATGGGTTTCAATGCGCCTGGCCTCATCGTCGAGGGTTCACTGAAAGGTGCGGGGATCGAGATTTCAGGGATGGCGCTGGCTGGACTTCCGGGGATGATCATCGGCCGTTCACCGCAACATGCATGGTCAGGCCAGGTGGCCCACGCTCATACCGTTGACATCTACATCGATGATGCTGAGGACATCTTCCTGCACAGGATCGAGTACATCCCGCTCAACAATGAAGGTGCGGTGTTGACGCTGCCGATCTATCACACCGAGCACGGTCCGGTAGTCGCACCGCTGATCCTCAATCCGGATATTCTAGAAGGACCTGTTGCGGCGTGGAAGTATTCTCATTGGCAAAAGGAACTCAAAACCATCGATGTGAATCTGGATTACATCACGGCTCGCAACATCGATGATTTCGCGGACGCGATGGATCGATTCTGTGTCAGCCTTCACGTTTGTTATGCAGACCGACGGGGCAATGTCGGGTACTGGATGGCGGGACTCGATCCGGTCCGCCCCCCGGATGCGGATCCTAGATTGCCCCAGCTCGGTGACGGCACCATGGAATGGACGCAACCTGTTACCTACAAGCCGCGTAAGACGGTTCGGAACCCTCAACGCGGATGGATCGGCGGCTGGAACAACAAAGCGGGTGGAGGGCCCGCTGGTGGCGCCAATCCTATCCATGCCTACGGGCGGTTTCATCGAGCACATGCGGTGCAAGATCGGCTCGCCGATGCGGTGGAAGAGGGCCCTCTCTCCTTCGAGTTCGTGCGCGACCTGGCGCTAGAGGTCAGTGCAACCGATTGCTGCGATCTGGGCCGCAGTGGCGGAAATCGCTGGTTCTTCGTCAAAGATGCCTTCGTCGATGCGGTCGAATCCGATCTCGACCTGGAACGCCTCGAGGCTTTGATGTTGATGGAACAGTGGGATGGTTACTTCCCGGCAGGTGGACCGGATGCCTGGACCACTGGCGAACTGGATGCGGATGCCTGGCTGCTGCAGGATCGTTGGATCAGCCGAACACTCGAGTTGACCTTCGAGGATGAACTCGACACCGAGAGCCTGTTCTACACCAATCAGGATCGAAACCTGCTCTTCAACGTACTGATCCGGGCACTGCCCGGATCCGGTGCGGTACTCGAGAACCGCATCGACTGGTTCCAGAATCGTAGTTCCATACCGAAACCGACCGACGCCACCGGAATCATCATACTTGCGCTCGACGATACTCTTGCGGAACTCGGTCCACGTCCCTGGAATCACCAGCGTGCCACCATCGATTATGTGGGATCGGTGGTGGGGCAGGTGTGGAGTTCACCCTGGCTCGATCGATCCACTTATGCTCAGGTGGTGGAAGTGGGACCCGGTGGGCCGGTACGGATCGAATCGATGATCCCGCTGGGAGAGTCGGGGGCGATCTACCAGGGTCCGGGAGGAGAACCGGAGTTTGATGAGCAATACTTCGGCTTCACCGACATCTTCGATGGGTTCTTCCACCGTCCCTTCCCGACATTCGATGAAAACCCGTAATCCGTTCAGAAACCGCGGTTTTCTGTGCTCTCTCCTGCTGGGGATGTTGATCTGCATGTGCGGCTGCCATACCGCCTGGATCGCCTCCAATGCCAGCGCGGTGACCCATCGACTCGCCTCCTCCAGACCCCACCAACAGGTGATGAGTGATCTGGATGAGAGTTCGAGGTTGCGGTCGCAACTCGAACTACTACCGGACGTGTTGGATTTTGCCCGTATGCGCGGGCTACAGGTCGGGAATGCCTACCAACGGATCGATTCGATTGCGGGCCCCGTCAGTTGGATCGTGGTGGCCGCTGATCCGAATACGATGAGCCTTCACCACTGGAGTTTTCCTCTGGTGGGAAAGGTTCCCTACAAGGGATATCGGTTCCGTGATCATGCCCAACAAGAAGCCAATCAACTCATTACTCTTGGCTGGGAGTCGGAAGTGATGGCAGTCGAGGCATGGAGCAGTCTCGGATGGTTTGCAGAGCCGATGCTCACATCGCTGCTGGAACTTCCCGAGCATCGATGGGTAACGACGCTGCTCCACGAACTGGTTCACCGGACCATTCACATGCCGAGCAACGCGCAATGGAACGAGGGATTGGCGACCTTCCTCGGAAATCGTCTGGCTCAGGAGTGGTTGGTTTCAAGATACGGCGAAGATGGAGATGAAAGCACACGTCACCGACTCAGATATCATGATGAACTGCGTCTCAACCGCCTTCTACGCAAGTATCGAGACGGATTGCTGGCCGGGAAACGCCGGCAGGCTCACCAGCAGTTTCTGCAGTCGTTGGAAGCCCAGCAGTGGCAGGCTTTCTCAGCAGCAGCACTCGCCAGCGAGCGCTGGAGCCTGCCGCGGGTGCTGATGGCCGAGATCTATGATCCAGAGGCGATCGATTGGGAGCGGATGTGGGCGGAATCAGGCCAGGATGTGGCGAATCTGGCCATCTGGGGCCTTGCAAAAAAAGTAGGAACTGGAGCAGCAGAATCCTCGTCCGGTCCCGTAGAGGGTGATTTTCGGTCTCGGGAGAACTCGAGCCGGGATTAGCCTGTAGAGGGAGCACGCCCGCTCTAAGGAGGATCCATGAGTGAGAAAGGAAGTCGAGGAGAACGGAATCTCTTCGAGGAGATCACCCTTCCTCACGTCGATGACGTCTTCCGCTTCGCCCTGGGTCTGACGAGGAACCGGGCACAGGCAGAAGATCTGGTCCAGGATACATTCCTGAAGGCCTTCAAGGCTTTCGATCGTTTCCGCGCCGGAAGCAACGCGAAGTCCTGGTTGTTCAGGATCTGCAAGAATCACTTCATCGACTTGTACCGTGAAAAGGCCCGACGTCCGCATCATAGTTCTGCGGTCGAGGAACTGGCGGTGGATTCTCCACGACGTTCGATCGAGGTCTTCGAGCGTGATGGCATCGAGAACGAGGAAACCTTCCTCGATCTGTTCGGAGACGAAGTGAATCGCTACTTGCTAGAACTTCCAGAACCCTTCCGCAAAGCTCTGTTGCTTTGTGATCTGGAGGGTTTGAGTTACGGAGAAATTTCGGAGGTGCTGGATGTACCCATCGGTACGGTTCGTTCCAGGATCTCAAGAGGACGGGCGTTTCTGAAGGAGCGCTTGGTAAATTACGCCCATGAGTTGGGATATGGGCGCGAATAACAGAAGGAATAAGGGCTCATGAAGGATTGTATGCGATATAGAGAACGACTCCACGAGTGGGTCGATGGCGAGCTGGAAGGCTCCTTTAGCGAGGAAGTCGACACGCACGTCTCCCTCTGTCCCAAGTGCGCCGATGCCGCCAAGGCCGTCGAGCACATCAAACTACTGGTGAAGACCAAGGCACAGCGACCTCGAGTCCCTGAAGACCTCGAGGCGAGGGTCCGGCAGTCGATTGCCATCGAGGCCGGAAGGCAGCGGTCTTATCCGCGATGGACCGGGCGAAAGATGCTCCCCTTTGCCATCGCCGCGGCCTTCCTCTTCGTGCTCCTCTCCTCCTTCAATCACTTCTTCCCCGGACAAAATCAGGATCTCCACGCGATGGTCTCGACCCATGTGTTTGATTCGCACCTCAGGAGTGTCAATGGTGAGGCGAGTCCGGAGTGGCGGTTCGATGGCTCCGAGAAGATGGCCGCCTTCATGGCGAAGGAACTGGGTACCGAGGTGCGGCTGTTCGATCTGGATCGGTTGCAGGATTGCATCGGAGAGACGGCAACGCTGCAGGGAGTTTCCTTCGAACAGTGCGGCGATCTTCGCATCGCCAAGGTCTTCTATCTGCTCGGGCGGGAACCCCTCTCCTTTTTCGTCAGTCCCAGTTCCCCTGGCGAGATCGATGGGCTTCAGTGTGCCATGGAAGGTCGCAACCTCGCGGTCTTCTGTTGTCCCTCTGAATCGGTGTGCTACTACTTCGCCACTTCTCGAGAGCCGGAAGAGTTCCAGAAGATTTTCCAGGACTGCTTCTTCCCTCAGAAGTGATCGCGAGGTGGTGTGACAGGATCGACCGGAGAAAACCTGGCCGGATGATCTGAGGAGGTCTTCCCAATCACCCTTGATCGACTGAATCGATGGAGGAGATCGTCTAAAAAGAGAGATGGGCGAGCCGGGAGTCGAACCCGGATCCCCGAACGGGGAGCGGATTTTAAGTCCGCCGCGTATACCAGTTCCGCCACTCGCCCCCGCGCGAGAATGATCCTCACCACAGTTCAGGGCGAGACCAATGTACCCACACTGGTCGTTTATTGCGATTCCGGATATGCTTTTTCCGCCAGAACATGGTCGGAAGGAGCCCCATGAACGCCATCCAGAAACACTTGTGCGTCCTGAGCGTGACCCTGTTGTTGTGCTCGATCATGCTGTCGGGTTGTGGTGCCGGTGGAGCCGGGATGTTCCGGTTTCGCGCTGAGAACTGGGAACCGGAACCGGGCGGTTCGATTCGGGCTTCCGATCTGGACGATCTCGATCTCGATCTCGATCTGGAGGATGTTCTCGGCCTCACATCTCGTGAGGGTTTCTGGGTCTATGGTCTCGAGGCGGATCTGGGAGTGGGCACCTTCGAGGTGACCACTCTCGATTACTCATCGATGGGTTCCAATACCCTGATGGGGGGCTTCGTTTACTCCGGAGAGGAGTTCCCGGATGGCGCGCTCCTGCAGAGTGATTTTCGCGCGAAAGTCTCCACTTTTCGCAGCAAGGGAGCGTTGCTGGGAGTCGGACCGATACTGCTGAAGTACATCTGGGGGGTCGATCATCTGGAACTCGGTACCACCCTCACGGCCACGGGCCCTGAACTACCAGTACCAGTGTCTGCCAGTGAGAGCATCGATGAGTGGGTACCCTCGTTCGGTCTCGGAGCAACCTTCTCGGCTCCGATTGGCAATAACTGGAGTATCGAACTCGATGGGGAGATCGCCGGCCTGTGGATCAGTTACGGCGACATCGATGGAACCTACCAGGGAATGACGATTCGAGCGGGGATTCGCCAGGGATCAGGAATGCTGATCGGAGTCGGGCACCGATCGCTCGTCATCGATGTCACCGACGACGGCGCCGGAATCAGTGCGGATATCGACCTCGGAGGAAGTTACGCCTTTCTGGAGTGGGCTTTGTGATCACGTGTCTTTCGGGGCGGGGTCGCGCGAAAAGAGGGGTGGTGCCTTCATGGCACCACCCCTCTTTTTCATCGGTTGATTACCCCCGTTGTATACCCCTGAATCAGAGACAACTGGTGTAAGAGTCGCATTCGAGGGTATCTACTGACGGGTCAGGACCACAAT
The DNA here is from genome assembly GCA_963854815.1 of Planctomycetes bacterium UBA1146. Taxonomy (GTDB): domain Bacteria; phylum Planctomycetota; class UBA8108; order UBA1146; family UBA1146; genus UBA1146. The sequence goes on along the minus strand of CAWLAN010000002.1, from coordinate 25,675 downwards.
TCACACTTCCAGGTTCGGGCATCGGCAACCCCGATCCGAACAGGAAAGTGAGGGTGTAGATGGGATCGCTGATGTCGAAGGCGCCATCGTCGTTGGAGTCGTGGGCATCCTCGCAGGTCGGCGCAGGCGCACCGCCGAACAGGATGCTCAATGCTGCGATGGGATCGCTGATGTCGACGCCGGCGTCGTCGTTGCCATCGCCACGGCGGAAAATCGAACCCGCGCAGGCATCGAGGATGCCATCGCCGTTGGCATCGCCGCCCTGGAGAAGAATCTGAATCAGATCCCAGGTGCCATTTGCGTCACAATCGGCCGGGGTGTCCATGTAGGCCAGTTGCAGTCCATCGAGGTCATCGCTATCGACATCCCCGTCCTGATCGAGATCACTGACGGCGCAGGGGGAATCGGCATCGAAAGTTCCCGGTGCGTCACCGGTCCAGCAATCGATGAAATCTGGTAAATCACCGAATCCGATGAAACCGTTACCGTCCATGTCGAACTCGGCTCGTCCCAGTGAGTTCAGGAACGAAACGACCAGATCTTGATCTCCAGCGGCAAGTTGTTGCCACGCCTCGCGAGCCGCCAAAGCCTGTCCGAAGTGCCACGACACCGCTTCATCGATCCCCTGACTGAGGCTGTTTACCAGTACTCGACCATCGTGGAGCAATTGACCACGAACTCGGATCCCCCACAGCGGAGGAGTTTTCATCTCCAGTTCGAGAGCATCTCCCTGCACGATGCCATCGCCGAGGCCCCCCATTTCGTGGAGCAGGGAATCTCCGTAGGGGCGAAAAGTAATATTGGAAAGGGCTGCCTCCGGCGCTACACCGCTGGTGAATGACGGGATATGACAGCTAGCACAGCCGATGCTGTTGAAGATCACTTCGCCAGCCATACCGCTCTTGGGAGTCTGAGGTGGGGGAGCCAGAAAGCGCTGAAAGTCGGTGAGGCGCTCGATGAACAGCACCCCGTCGACCAGTGGCTCTTCCGGGTCCGCGACCAGATCACACTGGGCCAGTAGGGCCTGGTCCCCGTTGGGTGCATTCTCCATGCCGACGAGGCTATTGGTGATGCCCATCTCGTTGAGGGTGGCATCGCCACTGAAAGACAGCAGCGTGCCCACCTGAGCTTTCCAGCCAAATTTGCCGACGACCAGTGGACCATTGAGATCCTCCAGCAGCGGCACCATGTGCGCCACACCGCCGTTGTTGAGCGCCAGCAGGTCGGCATCGGGGATCGCTTCGATCAAACCGGCACCGAGCAGCGACGGAGTGATCCGTTCTGCGGTGACGGTCGCCGCCGCCGGGACCGTCTCCAGGCATTCGTCCGAGATGGCGTTGGCTTGCAGCAAAGATCCTCCGAGGAACGCCAGAGGATCAAAAGGTTCTCCTTTGTCTGCAGCTCCGAACCGGGTCACTGTGATGCTTCCACCACCACCGACGGGATTCGCGTGACAGGAGGCGCAGGAGTCCTGATTGAATCCAGGGCCCAGTCCATCCGCCTCGACGAAGGTTCGCAGGAACTCATCCCTGCCCGCAAAGAAACGATCCAACTGATCCGGGGTGAGACCGTCGATGGGATCCCCCATACGCGGTTGCAATTGCTGCCCCTGGAGCAGTGGAGTCACTCCCACGAGTAATGTGACCATCAGCAGCAGGAAGGCACCCATCCCGCAGCAGGTGAATCGGCGCACGCTGTGCGTCTTCAGCAGATCAAACATTTCCCATCTCCCAAATAACACCTGAGCCAGGCGGGCATTCTCGAGGGGTTCAGGACCCCAGATACTCCCCACGATGCGACAACACTCTGACGGTCCCCCGACCGTCCGCAAGCACACCTCGCTCGATAGAACTCTTCTCTTTCCCCGATAATGGGGAGTCCTGTCCTGGTCGAAACAAGCACCGCCGAGGGTGGCTTGTCCTGCTCGGCGGTGTCTGTCTGTTCACAAACCACCCGGCCGGATCGATTCCGACGGAAAGTGGCGTTTCCTATCAGATGCAGCCACTTGCGCACTCGAGTGAGTCATCAGTCGGGTCTTGCCCACAGTTGACCGGCTCTGGCAAGTTACCAGCCCCTCCGAAGAGAGCGCTGAGGATTGCCACGGCGTCTGCGATGTTCAGCGATCCGTCGTCGTTGGCATCTGCAGCATCGTCACAACTCACTGCAGTTCCGTTGAACAGCATCTGCAGAATCGAGACCGCGTCGCTGATGTCGAGGTTCCCGTCGATGTTCACGTCTCCCCGTTTGAACTGCGGCCCCTGACCGTTGCAGGTCGTCGTTTCCACGGTGAAATCGTCCATCGCTGCCTCACAAAGTGAGTTATTCGGCGAATCCGATGCCGTGAACCTGAACACCATATTGGCGCTCGGAGTGACGAAGTCACTGACCAGGATCTCGAACGTCTGCCAGTTCGAAGAGGTACCGAGCGCTCCTCCAACGACCAGTGCCGTGGCCCAGGTCACTCCCGCATCGGCGGAGATGGAAACGACGAAGTCGTCGAGCTGGTTCGTATTGGATTCGATGTTGGCATACCAGAGGCTGAAACTGATGATCGGCGTGGTGCCGGCCAGGTTGTAGGTAGGGCTGATCAGATGCGTTGGACCACCGTCGAGGTCGGCGGTACCGGCGGCTCCTCCGACCGCTCCGTTGCCCGTGACCCAGCACAGGGCTCCACTGGCAGCATCTTCCGGCTGGGAGGCAGTTCCACCGCTGTTGGTACCGTTCGGATCGACCAGTACCCATGCTCCGGCGCTTACGCTCGGATCGGTCTCGACGGTCCAACCATTATTGCCCGCTTCGAAGTCATCGACGTCTCGGTCAATTGAATCCGCCAGGACATTGAAGAATGTCTGGCTGACTTGCGCGAGACCACTGGTCAACTCTGCGCTGACGAACCACTGCATCGAGGCAGTGGCCAGAGTGCCATCGAGGATTCCTTCGTAGAGGCCATTGCCAATCGGTGTCATCACGGTTGCGACGAAAGGATCTCCGTCTGCCGAGACATTTATCGTCACGCTCGGCTCCGACACCACTCCGCCACCGAATGCCTCGATCTGGGCGGTGACGATTGCCTGACCCTCGCACGGAACCGCATCGGGGGTTCCTGCCGGGAAACTGATATTGAGCCCGATGGGAGCCTCGTTCATCCACACCTCGGTTCCGGTGCAGGTTCCGATGACCATGTCGAGCCAGCCGTCACCATTGATGTCGAAGACGGCGACGTCGTGGACACCGTTGGGCCTCCACGCCGCTCCATCATTCTCCTGGCGCAGGGTGACATTCGGACCGTTACCCAGGTTGTGGTAGATGTGCATACGACGGGCACAGCCAGAGATGTCGACGTCGACGTCAGAGATGATCACATCGTTCCAGCCGTCATTGTCGAGATCTGCAATGACGGAGTTGCCGCCAAAGCCGTCGTCTCCGGTGGCGCCGGTGCCGCCAGCAAAGGTGTAGAAGAAACGACTAAAGTTCGCCATCCCGCTGCCGTCATTGCCTGTGTTGATCAGGAAAGAGTCGGCATTGTCATCGGTGACGACCAGGTCGTTTCTACCATCGTTGTTGAGATCTCCGACGGTGACGTGGTAGGGCGCCATATTGGCGAAACTCTCCTTGTGCGCCGAGAAGGAACCACTTCCAGCGGGGTTGTTGTAGGAGATTCCCACGTACTGTGGCGGATTGAGCGCAGTGTCCTTGATGATGTCCAGGTGACCATCACCATTGATATCGCGGATCGAAGATGCCATGCCGAAGGCTGACTGCTGGAACGGGAACGGACTGCCGCCGATGATGATGGAGCCGCTGAACCTGGCGATGGTTTGATCGCTGAAGAAACCGTTTCCATCATTGATCAGCAGACGGTCGTTGAAGTCGAGCGTCTGGCCGCCACCGCTATCATAGTCACCCAGATAGATATCCAGATCTCCGTCACTATCGATGTCTCCCGCATCGAGCGAACAGAAACGAGGAGCGTGCGGTGAACCACCGGTGTTTCCCTCGAACTGGGGGATGCGTGCATCTTCATACAGAAAACCCTGCCATTGACCGCCCGAGAGACCCAGGTTGCGGTAAACGCGTGGGTAGGCGATGTGTTTTGGAGAGCCATCGGAAAGGGTGACCGCGGTGATGATGTCGAGCCAACCGTCACCGGTGATATCGGCGAGGATCACATCGCGATCATTGGTGGGGGTGAGGAAACCGTTATCGCCGGGGACGTCCGATGCACTTGCATATTCGGATGTCCGGTCGACGAGAACGCCGTTCTCGTTCATGAACAGCACATTGGTTCGAAATGCGCCGGCACCTCCGCTAGTGAAGGGTTGTTTGCGGACCGCGATCAGATCGATGTCTCCATCCTGATCGACGTCACCCCAGATATAGTCCTTTTCAGCCGTGTCAGTGGTACTGACACTCCCGGCTGCATTGATGCGAATGGCCGTCTCATTGTTGAACTGAACCCAGTCCGATTGAGCAGACACATACGTCGCCAGAGCTAACCAACAGATCACGGCGGGGTAGATCCGTAAAAAAATCCTTCGGTGCATCTCGAGGACACTCCCTTCCCATCACACGCGCGAATCCCCAGCGGGGGCCGGGGTCTCCTCGAACACGTGTGCGATTGCCCCCCCGGGCAATCAAATATCCCTATCTTCCAGGGGCCGGTGGCCCCCCTCTTACCTCGATTATAGTGTTGATACCGCGAAGGGGGGATAGGGCAGTCAATTGGCATTCTGCCACTAGATGAAGGCAAATTTGTCCAAAACACCCAGCAGTTGATTTCGAGGGGGTTCATCTCGCAGCAGAAGTCCACCAGGCAGCAACTGTGGCTCGTGAGGGAACAGGCATTGGTGTCAGTCGCGTATATTTAACTTCATCGATGGAATTTCGATGCAGTCGATGCCGATCGATCTGGATCGGAAATCACCTACTGTAGCCAGGTCAGTGTCGCATCCGGGAGCCGCTGCGGTGGCCTGGAAGTGGAAGTTGACCTCCGGGGCTCGGATCCCTAGGATCCGCTTGCTCGGGGTCGTTGAAGACGACAGAGGCGGCATCGCCAAGTGGTAAGGCACGGGTTTGCAAAACCCGCATCCCCGGTTCGAATCCGGGTGCCGCCTCCATTTTTTGTTTACTGGCACCGTAACGCAGGAACCTCGATGCGCGGACGGTTGCTTCTAGTCTTCTCTGAGAGCACCCAGTCGAGCCGCAGCATCAGTCAGGTCTCCATCGGCCTGCTGCGGCGAGCAACTCCCGGTGACTGGAGTCGGGTCGTCTTCGCCCTCGTCGGCGCCCACGGCACGCAAAGATCTGAGCCGCTCGAGAGCGGTCTGAATTCCTATTTGAGATTCCTCAGTGCCAGCATCGGGTGTTTTTTTCTCCGGTAAATTCTCGGCGGTCTCTGGCGGAGGCGAGGAATCCGATACCTGGACGTGACGGAGTTTCTCGGTGATCCCACCGAGGCCGGTGCGTACCACTTCAACGCGCCGGGATTCGGCCACGGCAGGTGCCGCTGCAGGTGTTTTCAGGAACGGATGTTCCGGATCGACATCACAAATTTCTTCTCGCAGCAGTTGAACCAGCGGATCGGCTTGTTGATCGAGTTGCTGCACAACCGCCTCCAGCTGGGACAGACGATTTTCCTCCGGATCGATCAGTGCCGACAGGATCGCGCCCACCAGTTGGTTTGCATCTGGCTTGCCTGAAACAGTGCTTCTTTGTCCCTCGAGTACCGACAGCAAACTCAGTCTGAGAAGAATCGATCGTTGCTGTACAGATCCTTCATTCGTGAGGGGCACAGAGCGTTCCAACGCGATGCGACTGCTCCGATGACGCTGTAACACGGCCTCGATCAGTTCTTGCTCCCGTGGATGGCCGCCGGGGAGTTGATCCAGGGTTTGTTCGAGGGTCGAGATCGCCGTCCGGATGTCACCGATTTGTTCTTCCAGGTGTGCGCGTTGCAGTGCCACTTCGAGGTTTTCAGGTTGCAGCAGTTGACTGCGGCGGGCCGCTTCGCAGGCAGCGACCAGATCAGCCTCCTGCTGGTGGGACAGGCACTGTTGGTGTCGGGCAATCGCTTCTCGTTCTACATCGCCGATGCGCCGCGCATTGTCGGCAATCCAACGATGCAGATCGGACGGTGCTCCAGCAGCCTGTGCGAGAAACTCCAGGGCTTCTTTCGTTTCGGCGTCCAGGATACGAGGATCTCCCTGAGGTCCGACCAGGGCCTGTTGGCAGTACTGCCTTGCCGAGTTGGCATCGCCACGGTGCATCGCGACCTCGGTGAGACGAAGCGACAGCAGTGGTTCGGGTTGTTCTTGCCTGGAAAGGTATTCGTAGTGCGCTGCGGCTTGTTCCAGTTGGCCACATGCTCGCAACGATTCTGCTCGGCGCCAGCGCGCCTTGTGACTGCCATGAGGATCGCCAGCAGCGGAGGCGGCTTCCTCGTGCAGTTCATGAATGCGAGGGTCAGGAATCATGGCACCGACAGAATCGAGCAACTGGCAGGCGCTATCGGCCTGTTGAACATCGATGAGGGTGCGGGCCAGTTCCAGGCACAGACCAGGATCGTCACCAGGTTCCTTCTGCCACAGTGCGATGGCTCTCTGGCGAGCTTCAGCATCGTCGGGATCGATAATCGCCATTCTTGACCATGCATCGCGGGCCGCATCGATGCGGAGTTGATCGCTGCAGCGTTGAGCATGGGCCCGAAGGCGTCGTTGCGCTTCGGCGGTTCGTCCGGTTTCTGCGCAGGTTGTACCGATCCGGGCACCGAGGTCGAAATCATCCAGTCCCATCTCCTCAGCACGGCGCCAGCGACGCAGAGCCTGGTGTGACTGACCGCCAGCGAACAACTCTTCTCCTGCTCGGAACAACTCCATCGCATTCTGTGTCTCGAGATGTCCCAGGGCTATCAACTTGAGCAAGTGATCGAGTGCGCGCCATCGGTCGGGACGGTCGCCGGCGATCTCTGCGATGTCATGAAGGCCATCGGAGGCCTCGATCAGTGCTTTGGTCTCGGCTGGTTCATCGGGATCCTGGATCACCCTCATCGCCTGGGGAGTTGCAGCGACAACGTCTCTCAGGAGCGGCAGATCGACCACCTCTTTCCACAGACCATGACGGCGTGCCGAGCGCAGGAATGCTTCCTCGAGAGACTGTCCCAGATCGACGCGCCCATGCAGTCCAGTGCCGATCGGTTCTGGATGGGGCCCGGACCAGATCGATGCACCCGCTTCCAGGACAAGCATGAGGTCTCCATCGACCACCTGTCCGATCGCTTCAGCGGCGTTGTTCGGATCGAACAGTCCGGCGTCGAGACAAAGTACGCCGGGGCAAGTGTGCTGCTCGGTAGCTTGCTTCTCGAGTTGTTTTCGATCCTTGGATCGAAGGGAACCACCATCGATGAGAGCCCGGATCAATACGCTCGGATGCTCTGGTCGATGCAGGTCGACGAGGCGATCATGTTCGATCTGGACCAATAACTGTGGGCTGTCGGCATCCTCGGGCTTCAACGTCCAGGTTCCGTTGCCGTGGCAAGAGACCAGGTCGAGTAGTGTGCGAGCAGTATCGCCTGGCAGATCGGCGGTTCGGACCAAGTGGGGCATCGAGTCTGTCCCGGCGCCATGCCAGGCCTTCCCGAGAAGAATAACATCCTGCACAAAACGGGGCTGGTGGCTCAGGAACCCTGCATCTGCTCGATCAACTGCTCGAAGGCTCGAAGCCCCCTGAGGGACTCCAGATCGGCATCGGAGCGCGTGTGGTCGGCGTCCGAGTAACCGTGCTTCATCGCCTGCCTGAGGGATTCGAGTGCCTTCTCCGGATCTCCCGAGAGAGCCCAGGCACAAGCGAGGTTGTAGTGGATGGAAGCATCGGTTGGATCCAGCGAAACCGCCTGCTCGAGTTCATCGATGGCACGGTCGAGATCTCGCAGTCGCATGGTGACCACTCCGAGGGCGTGATGGATCTGCGCATCGGCGGTGATGCGTCGGGCCAGTTCGTCGAGCAACGCCAGGGCTCCTTCCAGATTTCCATCGTCGCGCAGTCTCACCGAGGCACGGAGGATTGCATCGCGGCTGGCGACCTCGACCTGGCTGGCGCTGAACTGTCTTTGTGCCAGCAACAGTCTGGCACCGCGAGGGTCTCCCAGTAGAGAGAGCAATTCAGCACAGCGCCGTCGTACCGAAGGATCCGGGTCATCGCGGGCCAGGATGGCCAGCGTCGGGGCGATCAGTTCTCCATGGACGGCGCGCAACTGGAGCAACTGGTCGCGGCGTGTCGACGCATCCAGTTGGTCCCAGTTTGCCACCGAGATGGAAGAGTCCAGATCGACCAGAGCCGGAATCCTCAATCGGTTGCGGATCGTCCACTCCTGACGGATGCCAGGGGGAACCGGAGACGATGTGCCACTTTGACTCCATTCGAGCAGTTGTCGTCGACCCGTCTGTCCCAGATCGAGCAACCATGAGCGAGCCAGCGAGATGCGGGATCGGTCAAAACTCTCCAGTTCTTCGATGGCAAGTTGCGCTCCTCGCAGGGCGATTTGATCCCAGTCGGGGTCCTCTCCTCGAGGCGGCAAGAGAGCGCAGAGACAGCGCAATACGGGCTCCGGGATGTCCCGGGCCGGGGGCAATTGCGGCCAGCGCTTCTCGACTTGCTGTCGAAGTCGCTCCTTCAGTCGCTCCCTCACGCGTACCACCAGCGAGATGGCAGTCCCTACCTGTTCATCGTGACGGGCCAGAGGGGGAGCCAGAAATAAACCACTGACGGCCAGTTTCTGCTCGACCTTTTCGACCCGGTTTCGGGCTGTTTCACGGTCTGAGTTGGCCTCGTCAGATGGCTTCCGTTGGCGACGAGTTCGCTTGCGTGCCGTCGCGAAGTCGGTCACCGCAGCGTCAAGTTCTGCCAGCATCCCGGTCAGGATCGCGTCCAGTTTCCCCGACAGGATTGCCCGGCTGCGCGGCGAAACGCCACCCTCGAGGGTGTCTCTGAGAGCCACCACCGAGGAGTTGTCGAGCGCCTCGAGCGACGACAGAGCCCTCGCGACGACCAGCGCATCGGAGGAATCGAGGTCTGAAGCGATGCGGGCGACGGGGGAATCGACGGCCCAACCGACTCCCGGGGCTATCCAAAGTACTAGCATCAACAACGTGGAGATCTTCATCTGAGCAGGATCGGCCCTTCTGACGGAAGTTCGACATCCACCAGATATCGTTTCAGTTCCGCGGCGTTGCCGGCGACCAGCGGAGAGATTTCCACCACTCGATCGGGGATTCCATCTTCGTTGAGAGTCAGTTCGACCCCTGCTTCGATGAGCCATCGAGACCACAGTCTTTGCAACGCGGCCCGGGAAGTGTCAGGTGAATCGACTCCGGTGCCATTCTTGACCGGAGCGAATTCCAGTTCCCGGTCCGCCTCCACCACCAGTGACCTCTCGCACAGGGGCAGAACGTCGAAGATGAAGGTCTCGAAACGAACAGAGTTGGGGTTTTCCGACTGTTGCCACTGCCCATCGCTCCAGTGACGAACCGATTTTCTGGCCTGATGGAAGGGCAACTGCAGTGCAGTTTTCTGCTCGGCAGGAGCGATGAAATCGAGATCGATGACATGGGTCGCGATGTTGCCGGCTCGAAATGACAGTTCCCCGCTCTCGTCGCGCGCATTGCGGTCCGCCTCGGCCAGTTCGCTGTATTCGATCACACGCATTCGATCACCGACCTGGCAGAAGACGCCTACCTTTTCCTCGGGATCGGTCTTTGCGACTGCCTTCGAGGTGAACTGGGAAGATTTGGCCAGATGCAGTCCGACCAGTTCCGGATCGGCGATCCAGGCCAGCGGATTGTCGACCTGATGGCTATAGATGTGGCGGATTCCCTTTTCGCGCAATCGCGTCGATTCCCGCTGCAGCAATCGAATCGCTCCTCCGTGGCCATCGGGACCAAACAGGATACGACCTGGTTCACTGCGCAAGATCTTGCCTCGGTGTGGATCGAGTACCGGCAACTGGTGCTGAGAGAGGATCGAGACCTCCGAGGGAGGTAGCCCGTGGAAGGAGTTGTGGCGGAAGTACTCTACCGTCTGTTCGTGGTTCGAGGGGCTGCTCATGATCAACCAGTGGATGTTCTTGCCGACTTGTTTTTGCAATCGACGAATCGATTCGGCGAACATCTGGAACAGCGTCGTTCCACTGGTGGGCAATAACGGATAGGCACCTTTTGGTCCTGGATGACCGAGTCGGGTCCCCACTCCTCCGGCCACCAGCAGCACCGCGACTTCGCCACGCCCGAGCGCCTCGAGCCCCTGTTGATGGACGCCTGATCGAATCGGATCCCCCAGCGCGATCCAGCGCGGAGGATCGGGGGCAACCATCGGAGCCTGTGTTGCATCGGAGTCGAGATGATCGCGGATCAATTGCTGGAGGAAGCCGAGGTCGATCCGGCGTAAATCTTCCAGCAAGGTGTGCCGCTGAGGCGATTCGAGTTGTTCCCAATCGCCGAACAGTTGCTGCTGGTCCGCCTGGTAAAATTTGGCAACCACGGCCTGATCAGTGGGATCTTCGACTCGGATCATGTCGATCCAGACCTCCGGGATCTTCATCTCCTGCTCCGCATGCTGGAGCCAGCCCCGGACCCACGGTCCGGTGGCCTGTGATGGTACGCATCCGATCTGTATGAAGCCAGATAGCCGCTGAACTCGAGCCGAAATTACCAGATTCTCGCCGCCGAGGAGCAGACGTCACCTTGTCGCTGGGCTCCGATTCGGTTCCACTTCTGTCGGTGTGTGGCGAAATCAGGAGGGAGCCCGATGCAACAGCAAGGGACCGGCGATCTGGACCTTTTCTGGCAGCGCGATGACGTCCAGCAGCAGCTTTGCGACTGGATCGATGCCGCTCTCGAGGAGGATCGAACCGATGGGGATCGGACCTCGTTGCTGTTCTCGAGCGCCCCCGACCAACTTTGCCGTGGAGTTGTCTCGACAAGAGAACAAGGCATCGTCTGTGGAACCGCCGCGATGAGCGCGGTTTTCGAACGTCTTGCAGCTGATTGTCGAACAGGATGTCGAGTTTTCGACGGGACCCGTGTCGACTCAGGCACCGAGATCATGACGGTCGAGGGGTCTGCTGCAGTTCTACTGGCCGGCGAGCGGATCGCCCTGAACATCGGATCTCACCTTTGTGGAATTGCGACGCGCACCGCACGATTGGTCGAGTGTGCGCCGACAGCGACCATCCTCGATACCCGAAAGAACATCCCGGGGATTCGCATCTTTCAGAAACAGGCGGTACGTGCCGGAGGCGGGGTCAGTCATCGAGCCGATCTGGCCGAATTTCCGCTGGTCAAGGAGAATCACAGGGATTTGATCCAGAGTCTCCATCCAGAACTGGTCGGCGATACGCAAGCCGAGTTGACCTTCATCCGCGACACCCTTCGTGCCGGGGGAGTGAAGGGACCGATCGCCATCGAAGTCGAGGATGAGGAGAGTTTTCGCTGTTGTCTTGGGCTCGAGATAGAGATCATCCTGGTCGACAACATCTCACCCGAGATTCTCGAGCAGTGGATCGCCCGGGCAAGGAGTGACGATCTGCCGCTGCGAAATGACCAGATCGAGGCCAGTGGTGGCATCGATGAGACTTCCGCAGCCGCCTACGCCGCAGCGGGAGCCGGGCGAATCTCGAGCGGGGTCATCACCCATTCGGCACCGGTTCTCGATCTCACCATGTCCATCTCCGGGGGAGGGATCGAGTGAACGAGCAGCAGTCCAGACTGGACGATTCGAGCCGACAAGAAAATTCACCATCCGGTGACCGCTCAGCGTGGAAACCCTCGATGTGGCGCCGCATCCTGCAACTCGAGGGCAGTTCCCACTCCATCGCGCTCGGGACCGCGATCGGTCTATTCGTGGCGATGACCCCTACCGTGGGGCTGCAGATGATCATCATCCTCATCATCAGTCTGGTGATCCCTGCCAACCGGCTCGCAGGTTTCATCATGGTTTACGTGTCGAATCCGCTGACGATGATACCGATCTACTGGCTCGACTACTGGGTCGGGTTGAAGTGTCTCGCCCAGCAGGGGCTGACTCGCAGTAATTTCGAGCAGCGCTGGCTCGAGGCCCAGGGCAAGGCAAGCGAAGTGGGATGGTACGAGGGGACCCTGGAGTTGTTGCGTTCCATCGGGAATGATGTTCTGGGGCCGCTGTTTCTGGGAGGAGCCGTCGTGGGGTTGCTCTGTGCTCTACCTGCGTATCCGGTGACGCTACGATTGGTGCAGCAGTACCGTGACCACAGGAAACAAGGAACCGCATCGAGATCAGCGGACGGGGAGTCGAGCCAATGAACACCACAGCACCGCTATTCAGATCTGCGCCCATCTCGCTGGCATTGCTTCCTCTGGTGCTACTGTTTGTGGTCACCGTTGGTCCCGGGTGTAACGGGCCAACGCCATCACCCAACACGCTGCGACCAGGGATGCATGAGGTGGTGATCTCGGGAAACAAGCTCTGGACTTACATCGCTGCCGATTCTGCCAGTCGTCAGAGAGGTCTGATGCACCGCAGTTCCCTGCCCGAGGATATAGGAATGTTGTTCATCTTTTCTGAGCCCAAGGTGCAGGGCTTCTGGATGAAGAACTGCCTCATCGATCTCGACATCGCATACATCGATGACGCGGGAGTCATCATCGACATCCTCCACATGAAAGCACCGACCCCGGGACAGGTGATCCTACCTCGCTACCGTTCTTCGAAACCGGTTCGGTATGTTCTGGAGACCAATGTGGGGTGGTTTTCTGCTCATGGTATCGAGCCAGGGACGAAGGTGTCTGGCTACAAGGGTCGACCTGGCTTACAGGTGCGATAGATGGGATCTTGGACCGGGACCATCACCTTGGTCGAGTCGTACGGTCATCTGCTGGCATGGGGTCTATTGCTGGTATGGGCGTCTCTGACCACAGGCATTCGAGATGCTTCACAGCCGGCTCCCATAGTGTTGGGGGCAGATCTACCGCCGGCTGCCATCGCCGAGCAGGTAGACCTGTGTCGGGATCCTGTCGGTCGTTTGGTTCTCATCACGGGAATCGGAGAAGTTACCGCAGGTCGAATCGTTGCCGGTAGGCAAGGTGACGAGGGTTTTTCGTGCCTCTGTCAGATCCTGCGATTACCGGGAGTTCCCGATGGTCCACTGCTGGAGGCGGGCCCGTGGCTGAAACCGCGGCCTTGCTTGCCCGGATCGTGTCGCTCCCGGTTGCCGGATGGGACGTCGGTTCGACGGAAGAGATGAGGAACCGTTGAAGTCCTTTCGCTTTCCAGGTTCATCCTTCGAGGTTCGTTCCGAGTTCGAACCCAGTGGTGATCAACCCCAGGCCATCGAGCGCATCGTTACAGGCTTGAGGCAGGAAAAAGAGGATCAGGTTCTGCTCGGCGTGACCGGCTCCGGAAAGACCTACATAATGGCCCAGGCCATCGCCAGTTACGGAAAACCAGCCATCGTCATCTCACATAACAAGACGCTGGCAGCTCAACTTTACTCGGAGTTGAAACGGTTCTTACCCGAGAATGCAGTCGAGTACTTCGTCTCGTACTACGATTATTACCAGCCAGAGGCTTATCTTCCCGCGCGCGATATGTACATAGAAAAGGATGCCGGTGTCAACGCCGACCTCGATCGGCTCAGGTTGGCGACGACGGCGAGCCTGCTCACCCGAGAAGATGTGGTGATTGTAGCGTCGGTCTCCTGCATCTACGGCCTCGGTTCCCCGGAAGCCTTCAAGGGAAAGATGATCACCCTTGTCGAGGGTGAACAGGTTGATCGGGATGAATTGCTCAAGAAACTGGTCGACATCCAGTACGAGAGGAACGACTTCGAGCCGACTCGTGGTTCTTTTCGAGCCCGCGGAGATGTGGTCGAGATTCATTCAGCGGACGAAGAGGTGGCTTACCGCATCGATCTGTTCGGAGATAACATCGAGAGGATCGAACAGTTTCATCCGGTCAGTGGGGTGGTGATCCGGCAACACGACCAGCTCACCGTTTTTCCTGCGAAGCATTATCTGGTCAGTCGTCAGGACATCGATCAGGCAGTCGCCGGCATCCAGACCGAACTCCACCAGCGACTGGCAGAGTTGAGAGGCCAGGGCAAGGAACTGGAGGCGCACAGGCTCCAGTCGCGCACTCGCTACGATCTGGAATTGCTATCGGAGGTGGGATATTGCCCCGGGATCGAAAATTATTCGCGCCACCTCAGCGGGCTGGCAGCCGGTCAGAGGCCGCCGAATTTGCTCGATTACTTTCCCGATGGATTTCTCACCATCGTCGATGAATCGCACGTCACGCTGCCGCAACTGGGAGGGATGTATGAGGGGGATCGCTCCCGCAAGCAAACCCTGATCGATTACGGCTTCCGCTTGCCGAGTGCTCTCGACAATCGACCGATGAAATTTGCCGAATGGGAGCAGGTGACCGGCAAGACTCTGTTCGTCAGTGCGACTCCCGGTGCCAAGGAACTGGAGAAGACAGGTGGAGAGGTGATCGAGGTCATCAACCGTCCCACAGGCTTGCTCGATCCTCTCGTGGAGGTACGTCCAGCCACTGGCCAGGTGCAGGATTTACTCGACAGGATCCGTGAGACGTTGGCGCTGGGGGATCGAGTGCTGGTCACCACCTTGACCAAGAGGATGGCCGAAGATCTGAGCGATTACTTCCAGGAGACTGAAATCCGTGCTCGATACCTGCATTCAGAGATCGACACCCTGGATCGAGTGGAAATTATCCAGGAGTTACGTAAGGGGGTATATGATGTGCTTGTCGGAGTAAACCTGCTGCGAGAGGGCCTCGATCTTCCCGAGGTCTCCCTGGTTGCGGTGATGGATGCTGACAAGGAAGGATTTCTTCGCAGCGATACAGCGCTGATCCAGACGATGGGTCGTGCAGCGAGAAATGAACGAGCACGGGTAATCCTGTATGGAGATGTGATCACCGGATCGATGGAAAGGGCCATCGAAGAGACCAGTCGTCGCCGCGAGATCCAGCAGGACTACAACAAGAAGCACGGAATCGTTCCGAGGAGTATTCCGCGGGTGGTGGGGACCACCGTCGAGGAAGAGGTACGCGCCAGGGTCGAGGAGATCGAGCAAGGAGCGACCGAGGTTCAGACCGTCGATCGAGAGAAACTCGCAATTTCTCTGGAGAAGGAGATGCTCGAGGCAGCCCAGGCGCTCGAATTCGAGCGGGCGGCGCTGTTGCGTGATCGAATCGCAAGATTACGAGGCGAGCAACCGGATCCGGATACTCCGTCGTCTCCACCGAGGAGGCGCAGAAGGAGGCACTGAATGGGAGCGACTGGTCACCAGGCTCCTGAAATTCCGGGCTTTCAGCCGCTGCACATCCGCGGAGCCGGGCGCCTGGGGATCTGGATCGAGGCGCGCCAGGTGCGTCTCGATCGGCGCGTATTGCTGAAGGTGCTTCCGGCGGCAGAGCAAGGCCTCCAGCGGGAGTTCGTGCGGGAGGTCCAGGCGCTGGTTCGACTCGATGGCGAGGGTGCCCTTCGAGTCATCGATGAGGGCGCGGTCGGTGCCGCCCGTTATGTCGCCCTCGATGAGGGTGAGGCGGTGCCGGTGAGCGGTCCTCTTCAGGATCCGCAGGACAAACTCCAACTCGGCTGCTCGATGCTCGATCTCTACCAACAACTCCATGCCCTCGAGATCGTTGCCGGCCCCATTCCCGCAAGTGCGCTCAGAAGGCTTCCGTCGGGTGGATTCCTGGTTGCGGAGATGGGAGCGGTCGAGGAGCAAGGCTCCGAGAAAGAAATCCGTCATCGCGCTGCCATCACCATCGAACAAATGGCGGCGATATTCAGGTTGGGAGCGCCCTGGCCCGAGGTCGCGCGAGTTGTTCGCAATGAAGTCGACGGATTCCGCAAGGCCCGTGGGGTCATCGATCGCCATCAACTCGCGCCGACACGAGTTCGTTCGAGAATCGCATTGCTGGTCGGGGTTGTACTGATCGTTGCTGTCGGTTTCCTCGCGCCTCGCTGGTGGCGAGATGTCAAACAGGACCCTGTTGATGAGGGGTTGCAACCGGTAACCGTTTCCTCGTCGGACGATGAAGAAGGTGATCCGAAATCAAGGGGTTTGGTCGATGAAAGTGACCCAGGTGCTGATCCGGATCAATCTGCGACCGGAGATTCTCGACAAGGTGATGAAATCGCAGAGACACGAATCGAGCAACAGGATCTTTTGCAGCGGCAGTTCTCCACCTGGGAGACGTGGTGGCCGCGGCGTGATCAGATCCTGAATCTGCTGGAAGCCGGAGAACTTGCCGCCGGCCGTCGCCTGCTGGCAGGTCTTCCGCCCGTGATCGAGGATAGCGATGAATACGGATCGATGACCGCGGAAAAGGAATCGCTGTTGCAGGCCTGGCTGTGGATCGAGCAGCGTGCCGTGGCCCAGGTGAGAGCCCGGATGAAGTCCTCTATCGACCTCGGTGACTACGATCTTGCAGCCGACATCCTGGAGGAACTGGCTCAGGATCTCGGATTGGAGCAGCGCTTTTCGCCCGAAGTCCAGCGACTACAGAGGCGGGCGCAACTCTATCGCAGCACGCTGGAGACGATGGAACGGCACATGGAGCAGGGCTTGCTGGCGCTCCCGTCACTTGGATTCGATTCAGTAGCAGTTCCAGAGGGTCTCGATTCCTTTCCACTACTGCAGCGACGTTGGCAATCCTTCGGGCACAGTTGCCAGCTCGCCCAGCAAGACGTCCGAGCCATCCTCGATGCAGCGAAGGCCCGCCTCGAAGCGGACGAGTTGTTTTTCTGGAGTGTCAAAGACGCAGGTCCTTCGATTGCAAGGTCGTTCGAGGCTCGGGTCACTGCGGTCGATGAAAACACCATCTCCTTGCGCAGGGTGGGGCGGCGAAATCCGGAGGTTCATCCCTGGAATACTGTTCACGGGAGCACCCTCGAGCAAATGGCCATCGAGGCAGGCAGAGAAGTTACCGATAGTTTTCGCTTTCGCGCCCGGGTTCGGACCATCTGGGGTGGCAGTGAGTCGATTCTAGAGATCGCCCGCGATCCCAGGAGCGCCGAGGAGGTGCTCGGGACCGCCGGGCGCCTCTGTTGGCAACGAGTCGAGCATTGGCTTACCGATGGTGAACTGGCCGAACAGCAAGGAGACGTGCAGCGCCAGAGGTCGCGAGCCATCGAAATTGCCCGCTGGGTGGAAAAAGAGCAGCGTCCGCAGGTCGAGAAGAGACTTCTGAGGTGGTGGGCGGCATTGGCAGACAGGGATGGTCCCGCCGCTCTTGGTCTCTTTGGCGAGGCGGGCCTCAGCGAGTGGGATCCGACCACTCGATCTCTACAGATCCGATCGCTTGCCGATGAACGGGGTCTACCGGGTTGGAAACCCACGGACGGATCTTCGATCTCGGCCAGAGGTGACCTGGCCTGGGTTCAGGGACGTGTCCATCTCGATTCCCCCGTGCGGTTTTCAACCAGCCTCGAGGTTCGGGTTGTCGGGTTGGTGACTCGCGAAGACGCTCCCAATCTCAATATGGTGCTGTGGGACGGGAGTTCGGAATCGTTGCTGTTCGGGGTCGGAATCCGTCCCCCCAAGGTCTCCTCGATTCGTGTCGGCGAGGTGGATGTGCTGCTTCCGGCCCACATGATCATCGAGGAGAAACTGCTCGCCGAAGGGGGCGGGGAGATTCCGATGCCCGCCCCCCGACCACGGGTTGTCCCCGGGAAACCGTCACGGTTGGTGGTGCGTGAGGATGGAGAGGGTGCGTATCTGGAGGTCGATGGAACCATGGTCCTCGAGGCTGAGGCGCGTCCCGTGGTTCTTCTGGGGGGAGTTGCGATCGAGACCTTCGGGGTTCCCGTGGTGATCCGGGAAGTGGTTATCGAGGGCAGAATCGCCCGTGATGACTGGTTCGAGTTGCTCCAAAAAAGTGCCAGATCGGCGCTGTGGAACGATAGATAGCGCTACGGGCTCACCTTGCCCCAATTGCTCGGGCCACCTAGACTCGTGGTCACCGCCGATACCTCGCATCCGTGGCGTCATTCGGGGTCTGTCGGGGTCTGTCGATGGCGGGAGTTCGTCATCTGGATTGACAGTCGTTAGGAGAATTCGATGCGTTCGAGGTGTTTCTTGCTGCTGTTGACGATCCCTCTGGCCGCATTGGTTCTGG
The DNA here is from genome assembly GCA_963854815.1 of Planctomycetes bacterium UBA1146. Taxonomy (GTDB): domain Bacteria; phylum Planctomycetota; class UBA8108; order UBA1146; family UBA1146; genus UBA1146. Next base: position 7,501 of record CAWLAN010000002.1, on the reverse strand, counting down.
CGGCTGGCTCGATTCCCGTCTTGTCACTGGAAAATTCGACCCAGTCGGCCCCAGTGGCCGATGACTTCGATTCGATCAAGGTCGGCGATCGGATTCGAGTCACGCTACGTCGGGGCGGCAGATATGAAGGGGAAGTGGTGGAGAAGGTCGGACAGATCATCTCCGTCAAGCACAGGTTCGGCACGGCCCGGATCGATCGTTCCGATGTTCTCGAATGGGAACGTTTCAAAACCATCTCCGAGCAATTCGATGAACGGGCCGAGCAGTGCAAGACTGCCGAACAATGGTGTGATCTGGGCGACTGGGCAACCGAGCAATCAGAGAACTCTCTTGCCGAACAGGCCTGGCGCAAGGCCACAGAACTGGACCCATCCAACAAGCACGCCCGAGATGCCCTCGGTGAGGTTCTCCATGAAGGAAAGTGGATGCCCCTCGAGGAAGCGATGCGAGCGCAGGGGAAGGAATTCTACGGCGGAGAGTGGCTCACCCCGGAGCAGATCGAAGCGCGCCAGGAGGAAGAATCAACGGCCATGCGCAAGGAATCGCTCAAGGGCCGTGATGCTTACATCGAGGAGTTGAAGGGACGCCCGTGGGCAGAGATGGAGCCAATCATCACCCCGCATTACGTCGTCTACTGCAACTCGACCGAGGACAATGCCAGGTATTACTCGGATGTCATGGAGTCGCTCTACCGCGCCTATGACAAGGTGTTCAAGGAGGAGTTCTGGCCGCGCAAGTTCAAGAAATTTGCCCGCAGTGAGGTCTACATCCACGCCAACCACCAGCAGTTCATGGACTGGACCGGCAATGGGCCTGGAATCGGTGGTTTTTACAACATGCTGCGCCAGGACGTGACCGTATTCCACGGTTCCTTCGGCACCACCGGCAGTACCGAGGAAGTGCTGGCACATGAGGGCACGCATCAGTTCGAAGGGATGATCTTCAAATCGCTTCCCTCGTTACCCATCTGGTTCGTCGAGGGGCTCGCGGTTTATTTCGGCGATGGATCGGATATCAGTCGTCGCAAGATCGGGATCAATGAGATTCCGCGCGATCGGTTGGTCGGATTGAAGCAGGCCATCGAGGACGGAAACTACTGCGATATTCGGAAGTTGCTCCGGGTGCCTCACTCCCGTTTCGGCGGTTTCTTCTACGGCCATGCCTGGGGTGTTCTGTACTGGTGTCTGTACGGTCACGAGCATGGTGCATGGACCAAAAAAGACAATACCGGCGTCAAGATCATGACTGATTGGGGACTGCACTGCCAGAAACTCGAAGGCCCTTGCAATTACGAGCAGGAAGCCCAGTTCTTCGAGGGCCTCATCACGATGCATACCGGTAAGAGCATCGAAGAGTGGGAAACCGACTACAAGGAGTGGATCCTGGGGCTTCCGGTCAAGGAAATCGGTCGTAAACGAGGCCGGGTCTTCAGCAGTGAGGAACTCAAGATGGAGATCACCAAACCTGCAGGCTGGCGCTGGCAGAAGCTGGGCGATCTTCACTCCGATGAAGTGGTTTCGTCCATCAGTGGTGGATCTTCCAAGAAGCGTATATCCACATATTGCTGGCCCAACTGGCAACATGCGGAACTGAGTGAGGAATATGCTCGTTCGCTGCTCAATAACATCTTCCGAGACATGGTTTTCATCGAGGAGATCGAAAGCAAGCAAATGGGGGGAAACCCGATGGTTGTGGCGGTGTTCGATGGCAAGAGAGTGATTGGCCAGGGTGCCAACAACGAACCCGAGTTGGGATCACAGAAGCGTTTCGCCATCGGTTTCTTCGGATCTCCCGACAAGATCTACGGTAACGTGTTGGAGTGCGATGCAGACGAGTTCGAGGACTCCAGGAAATTTTTCGAGGAGTACGCAGATAAATTCCGGAATACCGAATGAGGTTCCCTCGATGAGATGGACCATTTTGCTGTTACTGAGTTTTTTCGTCGTGGGTTTTCCCGTGCTGGCGTTTTCTCCATCCTGGTCGATGGCACCAGTTAGCCTCGTTGCCGGTGAGAGGATCATCGTTGTTCTCAAGGATGGGAGCGAGGTGATCGGAGAACTGGTCGAGGAGAACGCACAGAGGATCTCGGTGAAGAGCGTCTTTGGAGTTACCTCCATCGAGATGGATCGAGTCGAGTCCATCATCCGGGGTGATGAAGTAGATCGCAGAGAGTTCAATCAACGGCAGAAGCGAGCCCTTCGACGTGGTTCAGCGGCCGGATGGTACTCCCTGGGTGTGTGGGCGCAGGAGAGAGGGCTCGAGGACAAGGCACGAAGTGCCTTTCAGAGTGCTCTCGAGATCGATCCGGAACATGAACCATCGAAGATCGCAGTCGGTTGGGGCAAGGTCGAAGGAGAATGGAAGAATCCTGAAGAAGTTGCCGCCCTCGTCGATAAGGGATGGCGTCGTGATGGTGCAAACCTGCTGCCGCCGCGGCCGGGAGCTCCCGTTGGACCGAAGAAGCCCGAGCCGAACAAGCCAGAGGCCTCCTCGCCGAAGCCTGATTCGACCAGGCCAGGAAGAATCTCGACTCCGGAATCAGTAATCGGGAAGCTCTCTCCCAAGGAGCAAAAGCGACGCGAGACAGAACTGGAGAGAAGGCGTGAGGAACGGCTGAAGTTCGAGCAGGGGAAACGTCGTGAGTATGAGGGGGTCCCCTGGCCTCGTCGTAGTGTCATCAAGTCAAGAAACTGGCAAATCGAGTGTAACAGCACCCCCGAGGTGGCCCGCACCTACCAGTGGATCATGGAGGCGCTCTCTTCCACTCTTGGCAAGATCTTCAAGGCGCCGGATGTGCGCAGGCAGAAGCCGGTGGTGAAGATCTACCGCAATCATGACGAGTTCATGCTCAAGACCGGAATGGGCGGTGGCGTCGGTGGCTTCTACCAACCTGATTCCCAAAATGTGGTGGCCTACCACGGCACCTTCGGTTTGACGGGAACCACCTACACGGTTCTGGCTCACGAAGGGACACACGCCTTTCAGGGCAAGAAACTCGCCCGTATGGGGAATTATCCGAACTGGTTCATCGAAGGAATGGCGGTCTACTTCGGCGACGGTTCGAAACTGGACTACAAGAAGAAGAGATTGGTCACTGGACTGATTCCCCGTGATCGCCTCTTCCACATCCAGGAGAAGATCTCTGAGGGTCGCCATACACAACTTTCCAAACTGGGAGGTCTGCCCCGGAATCGATTCAGCGGCACTCACTACGCCGATTCATGGGCGGTGATGCACTACCTGATCAATGGTCCGGAGAGCAAGAAGGGGCAACGATTCCTCGTCGATTACTGGAAACTGGGAGAGAAGCGTCGCGTTGGTCAACGGCAATTCAACAGCCTTGCCGAGCGGTACTTCGGCGATGTGGATCAGATGGAAGCCGACTGGCAGAAATATGTCCTGTCACTGAAGCCGGATCCTGCCGGTGAGGTCGACGGCGATCGTTTCGTCTCGATGGATTTCATGTTCTCCATCTCTCGCCCTGATGAGAAGTGGGTATACGTTCTCGACGAGATCCAGGATCGCGATCTGGTGTTGATGCGTATTCCCGAGACCCGAAACGAGATACGGGTGCGCATCCTCAGCAAACCAGAGGAAAGGCAGCGTCCCCAGGACTGGATCGATTCCGAGTTGCTTCCAGCTCTGCGCAAGAAGTACCGGGACGTGCGATCCTTCTCTGGTGATCTCGGTGGCTTGGAGGCCTATGTGTTCGAGTTCTACGACCGTCCTCCCGAGCCGGAGAAGAAGGAAGAAGAACAGGACGGGTCCGACAACCCCGAGCAGGATGGCGCAGCAGGAGACACGAAGAGTTTCTTGCAAAAACTGACCTTATCTTCGCAGCAGGAGCCGCCGGATCCAGATGACGGCGAGGAAGGCACGGCTGAAGAGGCACCAGAACCGCTCAAGCATCGTTCTTATGTCCTGGTTGGTGTCTCCAATGCGTATGAACTCCGAGGATCATTCGAACAGACACAGTTCAACGAACTGTTGGGGGACCTGGAGTGGGTCGCCTTTTCGTTCGAGAAGATTCTTAAAAATCGCTGGTGATCTTCTGAAGTGCGCTCGGCCCGGGCTTTATTTGGCCGCAGAGAACCTCAGTTCTTTACCGTCGTACTCCAGATGTCGAATTTCACCGATGATGGGAACCAGTTCCTCGAGCAGATCGGTGATGATTTCTCTCGACTTCTCCTGGCTCAGATTCTCTCCCTTGTAGATGGAGCCCCACTGATAAAGATCTAGTTGTGCTTCGGCGACACTTCCGGAGACGATCTTGACCGTCCCGACGATTTCCAGATTGGCGAAACGGCCGCGTAACAGCCAGGGGACAGTCTCCAGATCTTCCGAAAATCCGAGGGTGAGAAAGAGGTGCAACGGACCGTCTGGTTGAGGAATCAATCTCATTCCGCTTCCTGCTAACAACTCGCCATCGGCGATCTTCGTTTCGATGAGAGCAGCGATGAGTTGATTCCAGCGAGCAGGAGTCAACTCGAGTTCTCCGCCACAAGAGCGCCAGAGTTGCATCCAGGAGCTCGGTTCTGCCTCTTCTTCAAGTGGTGGTAGAGTCAAAGGGGAAGTGGGCAAGCCGCCGCTGATGACCATCCAGGTCGAGATCAAGGCCCCCAGTGCCAGCGCCAGCAAAAGTAGCAGCAGGCATCCCCCGAGGCGGTAGAGCGGTTTCCCTGTGGCAGGGGAGTCGGATGGGTCGGTCGGGATCATTTCTTCCCTTTTGCCAGAGTTTTGATGGTGCAGTCCATCCGCCCGAAAAGGCCGTTCAATCGCCGAGGACGGGCCCTCAGGGTAGAAGGGAGTGCTCGATGGAGCCAGGAATCAGGCCGATTTTCGTTCAGATTTCCTTCCACGAACGGCGTCGAACCGATAAAAGCGATCAGCAGCTTCTGTGACGGACCTGGTGTCGAGTCAGGACCACTCTGAGAGTTTCTCTTCCGGGTTGGATTATTGATGCAAGAAAGTGGAACCAGCAAGAGATGGAACGGTCGACTTGTCGGACTTCTGGATCCCTCAGATCCACGACTGACCGACGATCGCCTGGCACCGATCCTGCGTGATTTTCTGGAACAGTACGACTCTGTTCTCGATGAACTCGATGACGAGGATGTTCTCCGGTCTCTTGCAGAAGATCTGCTGACAACATTCAACCTGTTTCTCAAGCGGAAAAAAGATGAGATTCTCGTTCACCTCTCCTCCGACGAGACTTCCCAGGAAGAAACCCATACCACCTTCATCGATGTAGTTTGCAAGGATCAACCCTTCATCGTGGATACCCTCGAGATGATTCTCGATGATTTTCACCTGGAGGTGATCAGTAAGCATACCGCCAGTGCTCCTGTGATCCGCGACCGGGACGGAACCATACAGGCCATCGACGGAACCGCGGCCAAGGCCAAGGATGAGATCATCTGTCATTTCGAGATCAGTGATATCTCGAAACAGGAAGATCGAGATCAACTGTTGGAGCAGATCCGAGAGAGGCTCTCGATGGCCGCACTCACTGTCAAGGATTTCAAGCGCATGAAAGGGGTGCTGCGTGATTCGATCCGTTCCATACGACGCTCGGCAGCAGGTGATCCCGAGGGAGATTACAATCAGACTCGCAATCTGCTCGAGTGGTTGTTGCAGGATCATTTCGTACTGTTCGGTGTCAAGCGCTGGGCTTGCTCCGACGAATCCCTCAGCTCTCTCGAGGAGGATCTTTCACTCGGGATTCCATGCCCCGATTCAAAGGATGAGGAAGTCATTCGTCATGCGATCGAACGACTCGGAAGCGATAACCCGCCGATAGATCGATTGGTCTCCTTCAAGGGCATGGCCGAATCATTCATCCACCGTCAAGGAAAGATCGACCATATCGTTCTGAAAGAGCCGGGGGGTCTTAGCTCGACCCGGTTCGTGCACATCTGGGGTCTATTCACCTTCAAGGCGGTCCAGACCCCCGGAGATCAAATTCCTCACGTGCGCAACAAATTCGAGCGAGTGATTTCACAGCACTCCTTCCCGAGGGGCGGAATGCGTTACAAGGCCTATCAGAACTCCTTCAACTCGATACCGGTGGAGTTCCTGTTCCAGGCGCAATCCGAGGAAATCGATGCTGTCATCCAGGCGATTCACTTCGTCGAGAGATCGAAGGAGATCCGCGGGCATCTGGTCGTCGATGAAGAACGCCGTAAGGGGTTGTACTTCCTGATCACCTCGCGAGACGGTTATTCCGAGGAACAACGATCCAAGATCGAGGAGATCCTGTTCGAGTTGATGGGTGCAAGTTATTCCGATTCCCGGGTCAAGCTGGGAAAGCATGGAACCGTACTGCTTTCTTTCTTCTTCACTGCTACCGACAAGTTACACGAGGTCACCTCCGAGCAGATCGAGGAGAAGGTACGACTGGTCGCCGGATCCTGGTCAGATCGTCTCCATCGGCAACTTCATCTCGACATCGGCTCAGCAGCGGAATCGCTGTTTCGCAGTTACCGCGATGCGTTTCCAAAGGGGTATCAGATCAGCCATTCCCCCGACGATGGGGTGCGGGATATCGAGAAACTGGAACAGATTCGCTCCTCCGATGGGTCCGGGATGGCCTTCAGCGTTTTTCGAAACCAGATCGATCGTGACAGGAATTCTGCCCGCTTGAGGATCTATCAGTGCAAGAACCTGTTTCTCTCGACGACATTGCCGATTCTGGGTAACTTTGGCCTCGAGATTGTCGATCAGAACGCTTTTCAGATCTCTCCATCTAGCGGAGAGAAACTGACCATCGATACCTTCCATGTACATGACGTGACCACAGATGACCATCCTCTGGTGGCGCGATCCGGGCTGGTCGTCGATGCTCTGGAATCGATCTTCAATGGATCCAGTAGTAGTGACCTTCTCGATAGACTCGTTCTCGAGGTAGGAATCGGTCACCGCGACGTCGACTTGATCCGAAATCAACTCCACTTCCTCCACCAACTGGGAGTCTCAACCACCATCGCTTTTGCCTCGGGGACTCTCTGCCAACATGCTGGCATCACGAAGAAGTTACTGGAGTACTACCACATCCGATTCGACCCGGATCTGGATCTGGAAATGAGTGAGAGAAAATCAAAATCGGAAGAAATTCAAGGTGATATCCTTCACGCTCTCAATGACGTTCGATCCAGTGCACAGGACATCTTTATTCGTAGGGTTCTCGGGATCTTCGAGTCGACACTGAGAACCACCAGATTTCATCACAATCAAGATCCGCTCCAGGCATACAAGTACGACTCCGTTTCCTTACCCGTGGGCGATTACCCGAGACCATGGAGAGAGATCTTTGTTCATCACCCGGAGGTCGAAGGAGTCCATCTGCGTGGCGGACCTCTGGCACGTGGTGGTCTGCGGTGGTCTGACCGGACTACCGACTACCGAACAGAGGTACACGGTCTGCAACGTACCCAGATGGTCAAGAATGTGCTCATCGTTCCGGTCGGAGCCAAGGGTGGATTTGTCCTGCGCAAACCAGCAT
>CAWLAN010000001.1:0-47734 GCA_963854815.1 Planctomycetes bacterium UBA1146 | reverse complement strand
AAACGAGATTTTCAGGGGCGATCGGATCGGTTACTTCACAACTGGCACGAGCGCTTGTCGCGCGCCCACCGTCAGCGAGAGCCTCGATTTCGTAGACATACCTGCCCGGGTCGATGATGTCGGTGGTCGATACCGCATTCCCCGCAAGCGTCTGTAACAGCGATCCATCTCGATAGATCAGAATCTCTTCATAGAGAGTGTCTGGTCCGTTCGACCAGTCCAGTTGGGCAACGTTTTCGTTGGTTACCGGATCGGGAGCTGCAGAGCAGAACGCCAGGTATGGCGGCTGCAATACAATGATGCTGCAGGATGAAGGCAGGGTGGTTGTACGATCCCCGCGCTCGACCAGCTGGTATTCGTGGTTTCCAAAAGAGACGTCCGCATCGATGAACATCTCGGCGGTTCCTGCAAGTGTGGCGATGACGGTGCCGTCTCTGTAGACATCGATAGCTTCGTATTCGGTGTCCTGATTCATCCATGTGAATGTGACTTCACGATGGTGCGAGACGCATTGCAGCATATCAGCAGGATCCAGAACCCGGATACTGCTGCTCTTCTTGACGGAGGTAACAGTGCGGCGAGTTCCGTTGACCTTGTAAGTGTGGTTACCTTCTGCCACGTTTTCGTCCGTGAAACTCTCGGCATCTCCTGGCAGCGTGGCATGGTGGGCGCCGTCGCGGAACAGATCGACTTGATCGTAAACCGCACGATTGTTCCACGAGACCGATACCGTCTGGCCAAGTGCTTCAGTTTGGACTTGATTGGGGGAGCGCAGGGAATGCCCGAGGAAAACATAAAGGGCTCCCGCTTCGCTACGACCGTAAGGCTTGGTTCCCGGCGCACCGATCATCATGTCGTTACCGCGGTCGTCGTTGAAGTTTCCGGCAGCTCCGACAGAATATCCGACCTTCTGATCTTGCCCCAGACCGATGAAACCTCGACCTGAATGCTGGAGCAGATCCAGTAACTGAGATCCACCGAGATTCTGGTCCCCATCCACTCTGTGCGCGATGCCCTTTTCCACCTCCAGCAGTACCGAACGAGGTATTCCCACGATGTGGTCATCGACACCGTCACCGGTGACGTCATAAGTACCGTGGGCCGATTGGCCTTCCTCTTCGTTATCAAAGAAGGTGTCATAGCGAGTGACCATGGGATGCGACTCTGCGAGATTGATCTCCTCATCCGGATCGGAACTTCCTCGAATGAGGTAAGCGACCGTCGCAATCGTTTCTGGATCGTGATCATCGAGCGAGCGAGTGACGAGGATTTCTGTGTCTCCATCGGCATCGGCATCGCCGGCACAACTGATGGACTGTCCCACCTCATCGTTGGCTACTGGAGTTCTGATGGTTACTCCGGAAAGCCCGCTGTCAGAGAGCGCGTTCAGATTTATCTCTGCGGAAGGCGTGCTTCCACCGAAGATGATCCATGCACGACCGGCTGCGGGGTTAGCAGCATCTCCGAAACGCAGAGAGGCGATGGCGATGTCGGTATGCCCGTCGCCATTGAAGTCCTCCAGGTCTGCCACTGAAGATCCGACTCTATTATCGTGGCCGCCGGTCTTGAACACGGCGACACCAGATTGGGCCATGCTGAAATCCATCCAGGAGGAAAGTGAAGGGCCTCCCAGAATCAGGTATGCAGCCCCGGCGCCACCATTTTGGTTGTGCTCTTCATTGGGAGCGCCGACGAGCACGTCACCATATCCGTCACCATTGAAGTCGCCGGCACCCGAAACTGCAGATCCGAAACGGCCGTCTTCTTGGCCACCGATCATCGTGATCCCGGCACTTCCGAGGCTCGAGACATCGATGGTGGGGGGGAGGTTGGGCGATCCATAGATGATGTAGGCTCTGCCTGTATCCGGTTCGTGGTGAATCGGATCGGTACTGACCGCACCCGGAGCACCGACGATGAAATCATCGATGCCGTCGCCGTTCACGTCTCCGGCATTGGAGACGGAGAATCCAAGTTGGTCTCCCGGGGTTGCCCCCTCCAGAACTACTACCGAATCAGAAGGCGGGAATTTCAGATCGATTTCGGTATCGATATCCGCAGATCCCCTGATGATATAGGCGTTTCCACCGGTGTTGTGAGACGGGTTATTTGCACCCGGAGCTCCGACAACGATATCTGAAATCCCGTCACCGTCGACATCCCCGGCTCCCGAAGATGATGCTCCAAGATGAGATTCCTGGTTTGCGCCGAAGATTTTTACCTGGGCGGTATCAATGAATACCTGGTCCGAGGCACCTGAAATGACGGTAACGACCAGCAGTACGGTGGCGGTAGAAAGAACCCTGAGAACTGTGAGGGAACGGGGGGGCATATTCTTCTCCCAATACATATAAGACTCGGTAGGTCTTCGGAGAGATCAGAACTCTCCGCAACGTTTGGACTACCGATACAACCTCTTCACCCCCGCCTTTGGCGAGGCTAAATACAAATGAATAGACCTCAAGAATATGATTCAGAGGGGAATCCTACAAGCGTTGTAAATGGATGTTTGTGATATGGGAGAGGTACGATATGTGAGTAACGGGCTTTTTCAAAAAGAGCAAGGGGTGAGGTGCCCGGTAGGCACCTCACCCCTGTTGGTTGCGATAATAGCGTAGTTCGAAATTCTGTTCAGGAATTTACGGTCACACCGGAACCAGCAGTCACGGCATTAGTGTCTGCAGTGACAATCGTGTCATTGCTGACATTTTCTTGCCAGTTGATCACATTGACGTTCTCGGTGTTGATCACACAGTAACTGCAAGCATTCGAGAAGGTTCTGCAGACGAAGTATCCGCAGATGCTTACGAAGAAGGGGAAGAACACTGGCGCGAAAGAAGCGGCGATGCTGGAGGTGCTAGGAGCAGAGAAGAAAGCTCCGGCACTGAAGACCGCACAGGCGACCAGGAAACCACGCGCAGCCGTGTTCCAGAAACAGTAAGCCTCGACGATGTTGTCGACCTTGCCGGTGAAGATCTGGAAGCCGTTCTTCCACATGTTGGAAGTGCAGGCAGCGAAACAGGCGACAGCCGCAGTCGCAACCACCGACAGGAATATGTTCATGTCGAATGCGGTGTTGACCGCGTAGTTGGTTGCGATGGTGCACAGGGCGAGGAACCCGAGGATGCCTGTGACGACGCGAGCCGTCGGGTAATTTGCGATACAACAGTTGTTGCTGACGACGTCCTGGTGAGCAACATTCTTGTTTGTCTTGGCGTTCATTGCCTGACCTTTCCCGTATGGTGGCCTCTCCGGGCCTTATCTTGTGGCCCGCAGGCCTCGGGCACGGTCCATCCGGGCCCACCGGATACATCGGCTCGGGGGGGATTCGAACTTTACTCAAACCGGGTTTTTTTCCTGAAATCGGTCAGATACTGGCCAGGGAATGGTCCAGATCGTCCAGTAGTGTTCTCACGTGTAGTTTCACGTCGAATACCTCTCGGCTGTATTTTTCCGCCCCATCGGCGAGATTCCGTCTCAGATTCTCGTCTCCAGCGAGTGTGAGGATCGCCCGTGTGAGGGTTTCGTCCCGCTCATCTTCGAGCAGGTAGCCTCCGGTGGTGGGAATCAGTTCTGGCAACAATCCGCGCCTACTGGCAATTACCGGAACCCCACAGGCCATCGCTTCTCGCGCCGCTCGACAGGTTCCATCAGAGCCGGGAACCAGAAAAACGACCATGTCGAAGCCAGCGAGGTGCAGCGGATATGAACTCGGTTCGATATAGCCCGGAAAATGAATGCGATCACCGAAACCAGAGTCTCTGGCCGGGTTTTGTGCGAGTTGGACCTGGCGGGATCCTCGACCGAGGATCTCGAGATGCAATCTGGGATCAATACGTGCGGCTGCGGCGAATGAATCGATCAATTCAGGAAATCTCCGGTGCTTCTGCATCCGGGCGACCACACCAATGACGATCTTGTCCTTCATCGTGGAAGCAGAGGGCTTCGAGGGTTCCGCATGTGAAGTTGATTTGAAACGCTCGAGATCGAGTAGCGGGGGGATGATCCGAATTTTTTCACGGGATCGTTTTTTTGATGACGCGAGTCTTTCTGCGGCTTGTTGGGTGGGTGCGATCCAGAGGTCCGTGTGCCGTGCGATCCAGGCGGCACGCAGGCCCCGCGGGGGATCGAGATCGTAGGTGCTCCGGATCAAGAGCGGGCCATCCTGAGTACGCGCGAGAGCACACACGAGATGGTCACCGTCGAGATGAGAGTGAATGAAATCGGGTTTCTCTTGCGCGATCAGTTTTCGTAACTTCCGCACATCGGAACGCAAACTCGAAAGATGAAAATGCTTGGGCATCCGCAAACCGTGGAAAGTACGAAGTCCCCTCGCCCTGGCGGATTGATCGAGAACGTTTTCGGCTTGTGGATGGGTGCTGGAGATGAAGCGAATCTCGGCACCGACTGCAGCCTGAGCCGTTGCGAGTACCATCGCCGGATCTGAAGGTCCGGTGAACTTGTGATTGGCGAAGAGATGGAAGATCTTCACGAGTTTGCTTCCGTTACTTCAGGAGGGCGTCTGGGCGCTCGCCACTCAGGACCTCGGTGATGGCGGGGCATCGAATCGGGATCGATGCCTCGTCCACGGAGAGATCGTCTTTCCCACAGGCAGGCATATTTGAGGAATACGGAGAATGCTGCGATTGATGCAAGAATGAAACCTGCGAAGCCGTCCTTCCAGCCTTTCTTGAACAAGTACATCCGGATGAACTTCCAGGGTGCCCTGAAGAACATTCCGAAGACGTGACCTCTCTTACCTCGAACGTCGTTTTCGCGAGCTGCGATCGAGGTGAAGAAATCGATTCTATCTATGTGTTGCTGAAGGTCTCTGTAGGAGTAGTGCAGGATTTCCCCCGCCAGTGCGCTGGCTTTGCCGTCCAGTTCGATGTGGTCGTGAGGGTTGACCCCAGCCCAGCGTGCCTTGCGTCGATCAAAGAGCCGGATCTTGCGGTCGGGATACCAGCCGCCGTGACGGATCCAGCGGCCCAGGTGCCAGGTGAGTCTTGGCATCGAAAACCCAGCGAATCTGGGTTCCGACGAGAGCACTTCTTGTAGTTCTTTGCGCAACTCGGGAGTCACACGTTCATCGGCATCGAGGGAAAGGATCCAGTCGGTGGGGGCGAAATCGATGGCTCGGTTCTTCTGCTGGATATGGCCGGGCCAATCGGTGACGTACACGTGTTCAGTAAATTCTTTGGCGATTTCTACGGTGCGATCTGTGGATCCAGAATCGACCACCACGATATGAGGTACCCACTGAAGGGATTGTAGGCAGTCCTGGATGTTCTCCTCTTCGTTGAAGGTGATGACGGTCGCAGTCAAGTCAGTCATCATCGATCTACCTCCAGGTACCGGGGATACCATTCTCGATCGAGTCGAGGGTCAATCTCTGTACGGAGACGGTGGAAATAGACCAGTGCTTCCTGCTGCTCCTGGCCCAGATGGTAGCAAATGCAACGGTGCAGGTAGTCACTGGCAGCCGATCTGTCGAAAATTTCCGGATGAGACCTGCTGAAGTCAATTGCGAACTGGTCTCGCGAGGCGAGCCCCAGCTGTGCGGCTTCACCAAGGACCGAAACGACCCATGTTGGTAGTCCTTCTCGCGCTAGCCACACTGCGAAGACGAAAGGGAGGCCGGTTCGTTCCTTCCACGCCTGACCCAGATCGATTCGCTCGATGGGGCTCGAGAGATGTCCCAGAGCTGCATCTCCGATGAGCAGGATCGCCTCGGGAGGGTTCGGACTTTCAAACGATGACAGGTCGGAACGGGTCTCCATCAATTCCAGCGGCGGGAGTCCATCGAGATGGCGCAGAACTTGAAGAAGTTCAACGGACGAACTGCTGGCCTGATCCACCGCAACGACCTCCAGATCCCTCCAAGCCTTGCGGCAAAACAGCAGGATCGAGCCCACCTCGCCATCACAGGAGATGCAATGTCCGGGGACGATGCGGTAGCGAGGATCGCGGCAAGCTTCGACCTGAGGTACGAGCCCGACATCGATCTCCCCGCTCTTGAGGTGGTTTGCCAGTTCGCTGGGTAGAGCTTCGACGATGTCCCAGCGGTCATCCTCTCGCGACAGTTTGTCGCACAGTGGCAAGGCATTCAGGAAGTCGATGGCACCGAGGCGAATTTTCATCGTTTCCACTCCTCGGGATCCAGCAGTTGCCGTGCTTTTTTTAGCAGTCGTTTCAACAACTGACGCTTTCCGCCGGTTACTCCGTACATGAAACGAAAGCCCTCGCCTGGTTGTAGAGCCGGAATCTGGTTGCACCGGGATTTCCGGTATGAACGGACCAACCTGGTCAGGTTGGCGAGTCGATCTGCAACCGGACCCAGGCCGCCAGGATCGAGATCGACGAGGATCGTCCGGTAGGTCCCGTTGTCTTCTTTCTGTATCAGGATGTTCATCAGATTGAGATCTCCATGCAGCCAACCTTGCTCATGGAAGTGATGTATCGTGCTGGCGGTGGTCTCCAGAAACTTCTGGCGTTCGCTTGCTGACAGTGATCGATCTGCTAGCAAGTCGAGTAGTGTATCGACCTCGCGTTCGAGACAGATCAACATCTCGACCTTGAAACCGATTCCTGCAGACGTGGCAGCAACGGCGATGATCTGTGAGGTGGGGATGCCCTGCTGATTGATGCAGTTGCACATCTCCATCTCCTGTACGAAACGCTTCGGTCGCCAGTGCCTGTCTCGCACGAGGTGAGCGAGCCATCCTCCACGAAGGCAACTCTTCCACATCAACAGTGACCCGCTTGCATGACGAAAAACTGGATGATCTGTCCGGCCGGACCGATATCCCTCGAGAGGCAGATTGGCCTCTCCCTGGATGAATCCGCTCGATTCGACCTCAGCAGTTCGTGAAGAGAGCCACCAGGTGGTACGGGATCCGCACCGCTGTACCTGCGGTGCATCGATGGTCGGCCCAGGCATGGTGGATTCAGGTGGTGAGACGGGATCCTGGATCATCAAGTCACTCATATCGCAGGGAAACGCAGGAAGGAGAAAAAATGGTCGGACCGAGTGGATTCGAACCACCGACATCCACACCCCCAGCGTGGCGCGCTACCAGACTGCGCTACGGCCCGACCTGAGTCATCCATTTTGCTATCGATCCGATGCTAGTCGGAGGGGACTCGTCGTCAAGCCCTCCGATCAATCTCATTCTTCCACATCTGCTGCGGAATCAGCCCCGGACGTTTTTTCGGAGTCCGGTACCGAGTCCAATGGGACTTGGTTCGGTGGCAAGATGACACCGCCAGAGATGGTAAACCGCAGTACCTCTTCGACGCTCAGGTCGAGCGGAATAATATCGACTCGTGGCACCAAAATGGTGTATCCGGTGATGGGAGTGGGGCTCGAAGGGATGAATATCGCCACCACGTCCTGTCCGGCGACCTTTACGATGTCGCGGAAGCCCGAGCTGGTGACGAACCCGAGTGACCACAGCCCCTTGCGCGGATATTCGACCGCGACGGCGGTCTCGTATTCGATCTTGTTCTTCTCCTCGAAGAAGAACTGCGTCACCTGTTTTGCATAGGGATAGATCACCTTGATGAGAGGGATCTGTTGAATCATCGCCTCGATGATCTTCAGCAGTTGTCGTCCGAGGACCCCCCTGAAGATGATTCCAACGGCGAGAACCAAGAAGATGGCCATGACGAACCCGAGCCATGCAGGTGTCAGAGTAGCCACGCGTTCAGAGAAAAGGGTATCGTCGGTTCGTTCGGGAAAGTTGGTATCGTCGACGACTTCATCCAGTTGCCAAGCTGGAAGCCCGACCATCCCTTGCCAGAACTTTTCCTTCATCAGTTCGGATGAGAGTCCCGTGCGCATCATGGTGGTCAGGGGGGTAGCGATTTTCTCGTTGATGAAGTTGTAGGCGATCACCAGGATGAGGATCGTGAGAATTGTCGGAAGAAGAGTTCCGAGTCCGGACAGGAATGCCCGGCTGATTCGACCCCGCTTCTTCTTGTTCTTCTTTGCCAAGGATCCTCCCGGATCTGGTGGTCAGAATGCTGAAAACACTACGCTGGGATCGAAACCGTCGCATCCTCTGCGAAGCAGGATCACAGCAAAAGGGCCTGCTGTCTAGATTCTGAACAAACGAGACCCGGATCACAAGTTTCGCAGTCCGTCTGGAGATGGTGGTGGGTTTCGTTACCCTGTCCTCACCGTTGCCGCCACTGGTGCCGCACTGTCGGCAGGAGCAAGTCATGGGCCTGATCACACTCTCTGGACTCACTCCGAGTAACTCCGGGATTCACCTGGGAAATTACTTCGGGGCGATTCGACAATGGATCGACCTCCAGGATCAGGGTGGGGCGCATTATTTCATCGCTTCTTACCATGCCCTCACATCGGTCAGGAAATCGGAAGAACTGTCTTCGAATATATCGAGGATCGCCATGGATTATCTGGCCCTGGGGCTCGATCCAGAAAAAGCGGTGCTCTATCGACAAGAAGATGTCCCCGAGGTTTGCGAACTTTCCTGGATCCTGTCGACTGTAACTCCCATGGGACTTCTCGAACGTTGTCACGCCTACAAGGACAAGGTGGCGCAAGGCCTTTCTGCAGATCACGGATTGTTCGCCTATCCGGTGCTGATGGCTGCTGACATTCTCATCGTGCGATCCCATCGTGTGCCGGTTGGCCAGGACCAGAAGCAGCATGTCGAGGTGACCAGAGATATCGCTGGCAAGTTCAATCAGACATTCGCAAAGGTGTTTCCGATTCCCGAACCGCTCATCTTCGAAGGGCAGGCTGCCAGGGTTCCCGGGATCGATGGGCAGAAGATGAGCAAGTCCTACGGAAATGATCTTTGCATCTTCGACAGCGAAAAAAAGTTAAAGAAACAGGTCATGTCCATCGTGACTGATTCTCGAGGAGTGGAAGAATCCAAGAATCCGGAGGGTAATACCATCTGCGACCTGTACAAACTCGTTGCCACCGAGGAGCAGGTAGCAGAGATGGACAACAAGATGCGCGCTACTGGTATCGGTTACGGGTACGGCCATGCGAAGCAGCAGTTATTCGATTCGTTGCTGGAGTATTTTGCCGATGCCAGGACTCGTCGTGCCAAGCTAGAGGCGGATCCCGAGCAGGTAGAAGAGATTCTTCACGAGGGGGCGCGCCGCGTACGACCCGTCATCGAGGAGACGATGGATGCGGTTCGCTCAGCAGTGGGTGTGAGGTCGACTCATCTGACGCGGGATTGAGATCCTCCGGAAGAAGACCAGCCAATATCGGTCAGATCCGGGTCGGAAATCCCTGGCACAGTTCCCGTACATCGGCACGTATGCTCTCGATGCGATTCTCGTCTGCGGGATCTTTGAGGATCTCGAGGATCCAGTTTCCGATCAGGCTGATTTCATCGCTTCCCATGCCGCGACTGGTGATGGTCGGGGTACCGATCCTCATCCCGCTCGGGCGTCTCGGTGGCGCGGGATCGTAGGGAATCATGTTCATGTTCACCACGATTCCTGCCTTGCCGAGTACTGCCTCGGCGATATCTCCGGTCAGATCCATCGATCGCAGGTCGGCGAGTATCATGTGATTGTCGGTTCCTCCGGAGACCAGACGCAGGCCCCCGTCGGAGAGAATCTCGCCGAGATGAATTGAGTTCTCGACGATCTTCTTTGTGTATTGACGGAAGGCCTCGGTCTTGGCTTCCTGGAAGCAAACCGCCCGTGCCGCCACCAGGTGCATCAGTGGTCCACCCTGGCCTCCGGGGAACACCGCCGAATCGATCTTCTTCGCCAACTTCTTGCGACAGAGGATCAGTCCGCTTCTGGGCCCTCTGAGGGTCTTGTGAGTGGTGGTGGTCACCACGTCAGCATGCGGGATGGGACTCGGGTGCACTCCTGTTGCAACGAGACCGGCGATGTGGGCCATGTCGACCATCAACCTGGCCCCGACTTCATCGGCGATGCGACGAAATCCTGCAAAATCGATGATTCGTGGATAGGCGCTGGCACCGGCGACGATCAGTTTCGGTTGGAATTCCCTGGCTAGTTGTTCGACGAGGTCAAGATCGATCATCTCGCTGTCGGCGTTGACCGGGTAGTGCTCGAACTGGTAGATCTTTCCTGTCAGGCTGACGCGCGCTCCGTGAGAAAGATGGCCACCGTGAGCCAGATCCATGGCGAGAACCTTGTCCCCTGGCGCCAGCAGGGCGCCATAAGCAGCGATATTCGCCTGGGTTCCCGAGTGGGACTGCACATTTGCATGCTCGGCCCCAAACAGTTCCAACGCCCGTGATCGCGCCAATTCCTCCGCCTCGTCGACGACTTCGCAACCACCGTAGTACCGTCGACCCGGATATCCCTCGGCGTACTTGTTGGTCAAAACCGAACCCTGGGCCAGGAGAACCGCATCGCTGACGATGTTTTCGCTGGCGATGAGGTTGATCTCTCCGCTCTGGCGTTGCTCTTCGCGAAGTATGATCGCGGCGATTTCAGGGTCGGTTTTCGTCAAAGGCTCCATCGCTTGTCTTTCCTTACTCGGTGGATTGGCCTGCTCGGGTTTGATGGCGCAGCCAGCTCTCGATAAAGGGTTGGAGGTTTCCATCGAGTACATCGTCGACGTTACTGGTTTCATGCTCGGTTCTATGATCCTTGATCATCTTGTAAGGATGCAGGACATAGGAGCGAATCTGGCTGCCAAAAGCGATATCGCTCTTGGTGCCCTGGAGTCGATCCAGTTCTTCCCTGCGTTGGCGCTCCTGTGCCTCCAGGATGCGAGCAGTGAGCACTCTCATCGCCTGGGCCCGGTTGGCGTGCTGAGAGCGTTCGTTCTGGCATTGCACGACGATCCCCGTGGGGATGTGAGTGATCCTGACCGCGGAATCGGTGGTGTTGACGTGCTGCCCTCCCGCACCGCTGGCTCTATAGGTATCGATTCGAAGATCGGACTCAGTGATCTCGACAGTTTCAGAAACGTCGGTTTCCGGAATCACTCGGACCGAGGCGAAGGCGGTCTGGCGTCTCGCCTGTGCATCAAAAGGCGAGATCCGAACGATGCGATGAACTCCCGATTCAGCCTGGAGATACCCGTAGGCATAGTCACCGACGACGTGAATCGTCGATGATTTCAGCCCGGCTTCCTCAGCGAATTGCTCGTCGATGATCTTGGTGCGGAATTTCTGCTGTTCCGCCCAGCGTAGATACATCCGCTGGACCATCAGGGTCCAGTCACAGGCATCGGTGCCGCCAGCTCCGGACTGGATCTCGAGATATGCATTGGCCGAAGCGTATTTTCCAGAAAGCAAGGTCCTCAGTTCGAGCCCATCGGCCAGTTTGAGCAGACGAAGGCTATCGGTCTCGACCTCGGCGAGGGACTCTGCGTCTTTCTCCGCTTCGGCGAGTTCGTACAGTGCCAGGGTATCCGACAGTTGACTGGCCAGCTTCTCGATGCTCTGCACCGATTCCTTGACCTTCTTCATCTGATCGATGACGGTCTCCGCCTTTTCGCGATCATCCCAGAATCCCACGGCGGACATTTCTTTCTCGAGTTTGTTGAGACGCTTCTTTTGCTCGTCATGGCGCGTCGCATCGCGGATTCGTTCGAGAAGTTGCTCGATGGAGCGCAATCGAGTTTTAACCTCAGCGTTCACGACTCTCCGCCATTCCCTCGGGTGTGACCATCATGGTGACGGCACCATGGTGCCGCCGGGAGGCCTTTTAGCCAAGTGAACTCTTGGCAGCGTGCGGAATTGAAGAAGGGCCCGGAGGGGTTCCCTCCGGGCCCTGTATCTACCAGGTGGGTAAGGCGGATGGTGCCGCCTCCCCCGTCAGGGGAGCGGGCTAACGCACCCACCTCCTAGTAGAGCCACGGACAATCATCAATGGACCACCTCCTCTCTTAGGTTGGAGTTTCCCGGCCTCAAGCGGGCGTGACACCCGTAGCCGGGTACCGTCCCGCCTGGCGGCGTCCCACCAGGCTTCTCACTGTTGACCCGGGCGACTCACGCCGGGGTCGAGGATCTGGCAACAACAGAGTGCTCCGAATCCTGTGATACCATTCTACCGGACCAGGGTTCAGTGGGGAATCCTGGAGGAGAATCGACCGGCAAGATCCGATCCTGGCATGTTTGGGAGCAATTTACCCGGTCACCTATTCGCTGAAACGGGAGTTCGATGGAGCATCGCAAGATCTCACCGGTGGGTAGATTGGCTCCCAGTCCGACCGGTGTCCTGCACCTGGGCAACGCCAGGTCGTTCCTGTTGGCGTGGTTATCGATTCGCAGTCGAGGAGGAATTCTGCGCCTCCGGATCGAGGACATCGATGGGCCGCGGGTTCGGTCCGGGGCGATCGAGCAAACCATCGAGGATCTGCAGTGGCTGGGACTCGACTGGGACGGAGAGCCCGAGATCCAGACCGAGCATCTCTCTCGCCACGAACAGGCTCTCGGGGTCCTTCAGCAGCAGCGACTCGTCTATCCGTGTACCTGTTCTCGGCGCGAAGTGGAGCAGGCAGCCAGTGCCCCGCACGAATCCAGCGGCATCGCGGCCGAGACGATTTACCCGGGGACTTGCCGCGACCGCTGGCAAGATGAGAAGCATGCACGCTCAGAGACTGGTCGGGATCCGGCGCTTCGATTGCGGGTGATGGAACCTTCCTTTGCCTTCGTGGACCAGTTTACCGGTCCCCAGGTTGGAGAGTTGTCGGGTGACTTCGTGGTACGCAAGCGAGATGGAACCCCGTCCTATCAGTTGGCAGTCGTGGTCGACGATGCAGCCGCGGGGGTGACGGAGGTATTGAGGGCCGATGACCTGCTCTCATCGACACCGCGACAGTTGTTGCTCTATCGTCATCTGGGTGCTGCAGCTCCGCAATTCATCCACGTTCCTCTCATCGTGGGACCTGACGGCCGTAGGCTCGCGAAACGGCACGGGGATACGAGTTTGGCTCGTTATCGACGAGCAGGCGTTTCGGCCCAGTCGCTGGTCGGGACTCTCGGATTTCTCAGTGGTCTGGCTGCCGAGGGAACCTGCTGCCGACCCGAAGACCTGCTCGGTGGTTTTCAACTCGACCGGATCCGCAGGGAGCCTTCCGTCTGGGATGGTGGCCGCCAACTGGGAGCAGATGATTGAACTTTCAGGGCAGATCCGGCATAGTCTGGGAGTCCTGGAATGCCGCTCCGGGACCAGGGTCCGGAGTTCCGTTCGATGAGATTTGCCTCTTGCCGACCGCCATCGGCAACCTACACGCGGCCCATCACCTTGTGGCGAGTTCGATGTCTATTTTTGGCGCTCTCTGTACTTCTGTTGGGTTTTTCGACCGCATCGGTATCTCATGCATCGACCCTGGATATCTCCCTTCTCCAGGGAAAACTACGGACTGATCGACCGCTGGTGGATACAGATGTCATCTCGGTCACCTTGCCCGAGGCGCAAGGATGGAGAAGGGTAGACGTTTGCCTGGTTCATGCCGGCTGCGAAGTAGTGCTCGCCTCTATAGATGTCGATGGCACTGCGGCGCGCCTTTTCTTCTCCGACGCTGAACTTCTCGGTCCTGACCCTGGAAGGGTTCCGTCCGGAGAAATCCTGGTTCGGGTCACTATGGAGGATGAAGAGCCGACACTTCATCGAATCTCTTCGGCAGTTGATTCCAGTCCGTGGTATCCCGTAGGTGGAACGCCCGTGGATGTTCTCGAACGTGCCGCACGAAATTTGCGGGAGGGAATGCCTGCGCGAGCGGCAGAGGAACTCGACAGTTTGCAGGGTGTCTCGTTGGAAGCAACCCTGGCATCGAAGTGGATGCGTCTCTCCTCGTCGGTTCAAAATAAGTTTGCAGAGGTAGATCGTGTGCACCAACGTAGTGCCAAGCAACTGCTCGATCGGGCGGGAGATCGTGCTCCGATAGGTACGCGCGCAAGAGATCGATTTCTTATCGAACGGGCGACTCGCAGGATACAAACCGCGGCCTTCACAAATAGTGCTCAACTCTGGCGAGATGAATTGAACTCTGCACTTGCAGATTCTCGATCCGCATTTTCATCGGCGACACTTCGCGGCGATCGCGCCACTGCAACGCTGGCCCTCGTGACGGTTGCTTCTGCAGCGTCTCGACGCGGTTGGGTCGAGGAAACGATCGAGGTGACGCGGAAGGCTGTCGATCTCTCGGGCGACCAGGAAACGCTGTGGAAGTGCGCTCTGGCGCGTGCACGGGCGTTTCTGAAGGCAAGCCGTCTTCAGCAAGCAAGACGGGAGGCTCGCCTGGCGCTGGCCACCGTCGAGCAGATCCGCGGCTCGCGGCAAGACGATGCGGCTGCACTTTCACCCCGGCGAGAACCCGCCGTGCTACTGGCGCGTATCGAGGCGCGGCTCGGGAATCCCATGGCTGCATTGTTGGCAGCCGAACACTTGCGGGTGCGGGGACAGGGTGTCGAGCCTCCGAAGTTCACGCAACTGAGTGAGGTTGCAACTCGAGCCAAAGACAAGGCTACCGTGGTCGTGGTCCTCGATACGGGTCCGGAATTGCTGGTGTGGACCACGGATGATGGAAGCTGGAATGTGCGCCGTATCGATCAAGATCCCGGAGAAGCCATCGTCAAGGCGTTGAGTCTCCATGATTCGCGGGGAACCGATTCAGACTCCGCTCGCTGGCTCGCTTCGAGAATCTTTCCTTCAGGAGTTGGCGCCAACGATCGTGTGTTGTTGGCGCCGGTCGGTGGCATGAGAAGGATCCCGTGGGGAGTTCTTCCCGTCGACGGAACAACGCTGGTGGATCGCTGTACCTGGAGTTTGCTCCCCGCAGTGGTTTCTGCCTGCCGTGCTCTCGATCCATTGCCACGGGAAGGTTGGTTGACTGTGGTCGACCCCGTTGTCGAGGGTCGTCCTCCACTTCCAGGAACACGCAAGGAGGGCAAGCAAGTACTGGAGAGTTTCCCCGGATCCGTATTCCTTGCGGGAACCGATGCGACCGAATCGGCGGTGCGCGAAGGAGCCGAACAAGCGCGGGTTCTTCATATCGCCTGTCACGGGGACTTCCATCCGCATGACCCGGGTAGCTCCTTGTTGGCGCTGGCACCCGATGAGCGCTGCGACGGAGAACTGACAGCTGATGAGATGTCGGGTTATCGCCTGACTGGGTGCCGTCTGCTTGCGCTGACCGGTTGTGAAACTGCCATCGGAGGCGCATCCGGGGCGGACGATCTGGCCGGTTTCACGCGTGCTGCCCTGGATGCAGGCTGCCAGGCGATCCTGGGCACCCTGTGGCCAGTCGAGGATGCGGCGGCCGGTCGTCTGGTCGGATCACTGGTGCGGGCTACAGATGGCCAAAAGGGGCCTGCTGAGGTCCTGAGATATGCTTGTAGGCAATTGAAGCGAAATAGGTTGGATCGTCACCCATCTGTCTGGAGTGGCTGGGTTGTGGTTGAGAATGGCTGGTAACGTGTCGATAATCTGCAGTGTACCGATCGGGGGTCCGCATGGGGCGCTCTCCTGGATCCAGCACGGCGGAAACCTCGACCGGTTATCCGGTCAGGGTCGACGGGGGAAAAGTGGCCAGGATCCCGGATGCCGGGAACCCGGTCCACGAACTGGTCGTGTACCCCGGGGTGAGTCGTCGCAACCGGGTCGAGGAAAGCGGAGAGGAGCGGGAATCCTGAATCGATTGAGGGAAGTGATTCCCTGCACACTTCTGTTGTCGATCATCTGCATCGCCTCGGTGTTGCTCCCGTTGGCCGGGTCCACTCCGGTTCTGGCCCAGGTTCCCAATTTGACCTTCGTGGAATTGTTTCACATCGAAGCCGAGGAAGTGATCCAGTTCCTGCGCGAGACCCCGACTCTCGCTATTTTCGTCGAGAACGGCACCGTCACGATGATCTCCAATCGAGAGCACTCATTACTGGTGACCGCGGATCCACCGACGACGGAAGCCTTGATCCGGACCATCCGGGACTTCGAGAGTCTAGAGGTGCGTGATCGCCTGATCCAGAAAGCGATCACCATCCGTTACGCTGGCATTCAACTGGTTCTCGAGGCGTTGGCAGCGAGCAAGGTGTGCCAGGTTTACCATCGGACCCAAGAGGTGAAGAACGATTCCGTCAAGCAGGGCAATCGCACCATCACCCACACCTACACGAGGGCGGTTTATTCACGCTATACCGCCGCCACCGATACGGTGTTGCCTTCATGGAATCTGCCGGAGTACCCCTACATCCTCGAGATTCCCCATATCGATCCGGTCGAACTGCCGCCGGTGAATCTGGGAAGTGGTATCGAGGATTCCGCAATGTCGCTCACTTTTCTCGAATCCCCGTCGACCGAGGCCCGAAATCGATTGATGGCGGTCGGTACAGAGGAAGATCTCGAACGGATCCAGGCGTTCATCGACAAGATCGACGTGCCGGCGAAACAGATCATGATCGAGGTCCAGATCATCGAACTGGAAGCCGATGCTCTGTCCGATCTCGGGATCGACATGCTTGCGATCGAGAAGCGCCGCTCGGTGATCAATTTCGCCTCCCCGTTGCCCGGGGAGGATATTCCTCAACCGAGCGGGAACTTCAATCCGATCGAGCAGGCAGGGCTGTCCTTCCTCTTCGATGACACCACCGAACGGTTGTCAGGACAGTTCCTGGCTGGAGTCCATGCCCTGGTTCGTAAAGGCGATGCGATCATCAAGGCGCGCCCGAAACTCTATGCCCTCGATGACCGTCAGAGCCAGTTGCACCTCGGCGAGAAGATTCCTACCTTCATCTCGACCGAGGTGGGAGTATCAAATTTTGGCAACAATGTTATTGCAAACATCAACAAGGTTGGAACCGTGCATATCGGTACGACTCTCGTCGTCAAGCCGCGGATCAGCGGTCCCGATGAGAACGAAATCTCGATGCTCATCGACATCACCGTCAACAATCTTCAGGGACGACAACGAGTCTTCGCTGAGGATCTACTGGGCATCCCGGAAGTGGCCACTCGTAACTTCCGTGGCCAGGCCCGCGTAAAAAATCACCGGCCCCTCATCCTCGGCGGACTGATCAAGGAGAGCGAATTCGAGTCCAGCAACAAGATCCCGCTGCTGGGACAGATTCCGTTCCTGGGTGACTTTTTCGGTCGTAAGAGTTCACAGCAGCAGCGCAGTGAAATCATCATCGTGCTCACACCGCACATCCTCAGCGAAGATGGAGTCGATCCCATCTCGACGCCGAAGGAGAGCCGACATTTCGACACCTACAACAGCGTGCTCTTCAATGACCGCTACATCCTGAAGGGGAGGGACCTGGTCGGACTCGATCCGATCGGGCGCACACCTGTCGAGGGATTCACTCGCCAGGATGTCGTGGACCTGACCCTGCTGAGCATCGTCAAGAAGCGTGAACTGGTCAGCCGTCTCAAGATCTTCGAGGACTATCTTCCGGACGCGGCAGACTCGCTGAGCGTGTTCAAGAGGAGACACCCCGAGAAATCGATCAGGACCTGGACCAAGAAAGAGCGGCAGATTTTCTTCCAGGCTGCGGCGATTCTGGTCGAGAACATCAAGAGTCTGAATCCTGATCTCGATTACGATGATGTGGTCTCTCCCAGGCGAGAGATCGTGGTTCCGACCAGCCCGTACCATGTCAGTCTCTCCTACGACAAGTTGCGCACCTTCTATGAGAAGGGCGATATCGTCGTCTTGCGTGGTGAAACGGATCTTTCCGAGAAGACTCTCGAGAGACTCCGCATACTCGGAGACCGAAGCCTCGATGAGTTTGCAAAGTTCGTCGAGTTGCAAGCCCGTACTCAGGAACAACATGGCCACTTCAGGAAGTTACTCGAGGAGCAAAGAGCAAATCTGTTCCCGAAAGCAACATCACCGGAGAATCTCACCTACACGGAACTGCTCGCGGACCTCGGTACCAGGGGGCTCGATTTCCTTGCCATAACCACTCACCTCACGGTGCGTCTGAAGGATGCGGTCTCCGAAGGCGAGATTCCTCTGGGAACCCTCGAAGACGACCTCGCCGCTTTTGAATTACGCACCATCACCCTCGATGAACTGGGGGATCACTTGCAGGATCTTGATGAACGCTGGGAGTACCTCAACAGTTCTCCGCTACGGCCGGTGAGAGGACTGTAATGGATTATCTGCACAGTGCGCATTGTCGCACCATCGCTACCTTGTTGATGATCTCGAGTTTGCTGGTGACAGGATGTCAGCCGGGAGAAAAGCGCACCGAAGCCGATGATGTACTCCAGGACATCCGTACCACGACGGTGATTCCAGATCTGGGTTCCTATGACCCGAAGCTCCAGAGGAAGTCGTTGGATCGAATTCTGTTGAGTATCGAGAAGGCTCCTGCCATCACGAAGAACTTGCTGGTTGCTACTCTCGAGGACTCGATGATCGATGCGAGGACCAAGCGGGTCATCTGTACCATCCTGGCACAGGAGGGTGATCTTCGAGTGCTGGCGCCGCTGTCGAGAATGTTGGCGGAGGGCTCGGTAGCAGAGGATGATCTGCTCGAATCTGCACTCGTTCAACTCGGTGAAAGATCAGTGCAGTCGGTGGCACGGGTTCTGAGCGAGGGCAACGTCACCGCGCGACGAAATGCTGCCAGCATTCTGCTTTCTCTCGAAGTTCCCTATGCGCTGGATTCGTTGCAGGATCGCTACCAGATCGAAAAGGACGCAGAAGTACGATTCCTCTGCGTTTGTGGTCTGGTCCAGGATGCTCGCAGCGAATCGCTCTCGATCTTGATCCAAGCACTCGAGGATATTGACCTCGAGGTCAGAAGAACTGCATGGGGTGGTCTGGCGCGCAAACTTCGCCCACCGCCATCGATCTACTACGATCCCGGGGCAAAACCGGCGATCCGGTCGATCCAGGCGGGTCAGATTCGCGACTGGTTGGACGAGACAAGATCTGCAGGGTACGCCCTCTAGGTTATTGTGTACTGGCATCAAAGAGGGCCAGCAGGGGGTATCCCCTGCTGGCCCTCTTGTGTCGTGATTCCCTCACCTGTGGCGGCGAGGTCAGGCCTTCTCGCTCTGTTGCTCGATGAACTCCTGCCAGAAGTCCTCGGGCATATCGAGCGCGATCTTGAGAGCCCCGTTCGAGCCGGCGTATTGTGGCTCCTCGACCTGTTGCACCTTACCTCCACCGTATTCCGCGAGTGCGTCCTCGATGGCACGTGAGAGACCGGTGATCTGGCTTCCACCTCCACCGAGTAGCACATGATTGCGCATCTTTTGCTGGAACTCTGGATCGAAGGTGGCGATCAGGTCCTGCAGCGCTTCGACGGTCGGAGGGACCATTGCGAAGCAGGCTTCGCTCAACTCAGCTGTGATATCGAACTCGGTCGGCTTCCCCTTTACAGGAAAAGTGACCTTGACCGGATCCATATGAGTTCCGACACACGAGTATTGCTCTTTGATTTCCCGGACCATGTTGTTGGAGAACTGTGCCTCCGGATGATTTTCAGTCAGGAGCTCGGCGAGTCGGGCGTCGATGGCATCGCCTGCATAATGATGGGTCCGTTGGTCTTCCGGTTTTGGCATCGTTCCGTGAACTCTGCACAGGTCGACGGTACCGGCACCGATGTCGACGACCAGGGTGTCTGAAAGGAAGTCGAGTCCGTAGGCGACGGCGAAAGGCTCTGAGCAAACGATGATGCTATCCATGAATTCCGAGGCGGAAGATAAGATGAGTGCCTTCGAGTCGACGCTCGCTTCAGCGGGCGCACCGATTACACCATAGATGGTGCTTCCACTGGGAATGCTCGCCTCGTCGAAAATGTGCTCGAGTAGATCCCTGACCGCTTGCCGGGACTCCTCGTCGTCGAGGATCAGTCCTTTGTCTAGAGGTCTGACCAGGTTCACCGCCAGGCGGTTCTCCACTGCTTCCGCCCCGAACACCTTGTCGCGTCCACCAAGATGCTTCCTGCTGACGTGATCCTGCGCGTATCCCACATAGGACCAGACCGTGGTCCTCACTCCGGTAGATGTTGTTATGGAAGTTCGGCTGGTACCGAGATCCATTCCGATGAAAACGGTGTCACTCATGATTTCCCCTCCCCCAAGAAGTTGTCATTACCATATCAGGCAGGACCCTTCTCGGTGACTCTGAGTTTTTTGTTTTCCGAGCTGATGTGTTGTCGAAGTTCGCGATTCTCCTGCATCAGATCGAGCAGCAGTGTGCGTCGTCTCGAGGCGTGCGGGTCATCGGAGCCGGAGGGCTGGATCGCGTCGGCCGCGCCGATGAAGGGCGACTGAGATCGCCTTGATTCGGCCCTGCGAACGATTTCCAGCGCCTGGTCGCGAGCACTGCGGGCGTCATCGAGGCTGCTGGCGAGGCGCTGGATCTTTCGCTCCAGCAGATCGATGTTTTCGCTACGAGCTTTTTCCTCCAGGGCTCGAACTCGTTCCCGCTCAGAATCGAGGCAACGTTCCATCACCACCCTGAGTTCGAGTTCCAGGGAGGGACCGACTTCGCTGGATGCGACAGCATCGTCGATGATCTTCTGGAAGGTTCCTTCGAGTTCGCCAAGGGCATCTTCTGAGAGCGTGAATCGATCTCGATCCACCTGCCTGTTCCGTTCCTGGTTCAGCAAATCCTGAGCTCGGTCCAATCGAGTCGAAAGCCCCTGAATTCTCGATTGAAGGTCAGCTTTTTCATTCTCGAACTGGACGAGGCGTTGCTGGAATCTTATCTCGGATTCCTCGATCAGTTCTTTCAACTCCGAATCATCGAGCAATCGGCCACTCTCGCGGAGCGCGTCCTCTACCGCATCCTGGATCAATTCCGTGACCGCCGATAGATTCAGGACACGAACGCTGTCGCGTTGGGCAGCGATGGTGGAGGTACTCACCAATCGAGATCTGGATCGTAGTGCTGATTCGATGTCTGGGTGGTTCTGAAGGGAGGCGCTATCCGAGAAGAGCCGTTCGAGTGCTTCCAGTTCCCGGGGGTGCGATGGTTTCCATCGCATCAACAATCCAGCTGGACTTCTGTTGGTAACCTCGGCGTGAATCAGGTCTGCAGCGCCGTCAGGTCGTTCGACGATCAGTTCATATCGGTCGCCGATCTTCAATCGCACCGGGGTGTCGAGGAGAACTTCCCTCTCATCGATGCGGGTCACCGGAAGGCGCAAAATTCCTGCTTCGACCTCGATCACGACGCTCCAGCGGTTCTGTGCCGACGGACCTGCCGTCGAACCCTGATCCGGCTCGGGACTCAAAAGAACTCCGCTCGTGACAGGGGCGTAGGTGGGGTTCCTGTTTCGAGTTGTAGTCGAAGGCTAGCGGTAGCGGCACAATCCTGCAAGGTCAGTACGGTAGCGAGCCTCCAGGCAGCAGCAGGGACGGAACCGGGACACCCTCGATAGCGTCAAGAGGGTGCAGAGGAGCACGTATCTGACCCGTATCTGTGCCATCTGCGATGTTGCCGGTCCGTTGGACAAGGCAAGGTACAGATGAGATGATCTCTGCAGTTGGAGTTCTTCATGTCTTCCAGTTGTTTCCTTATCGTCATCACAGCAGCCCTATATGGGATGCCAGTGGATGTTCTCCCCGGTAGTCGACCATCGGCGGAGGATTCGATCCCGATCGGGAAGGCCCGGTATCACCCATCTTCGCGCAGTGTCGAGGCGGATGGTTATCTCAATCTCGTCAGTGGCTTCCTCGAGTACCTCGTCTGTACCCCCGGGACCAAACCTCATGAAACCCTGGTCGCCCTCGATTGTGACCCTGCCGATTTGCAAACAGCGTTGCTGATGCTAGGGATCGAGCAAGCCAGGAGTCCCGAATCGGAAATGGATCTCGGACCTCTCACCGGGGGGGATCGTGTCATCGTCTCACTACGTTTCCGGGTTCAGGATCCGGAAGGCCGAGAAAGACTCCGTACGATTCGCGCAGAAAGGTGCATCATCAACGCCCCGATGGCCCGAGAGATGAGTCGATGCGGATTTGCCTTCACCGCTTCGGATTTTCTCATGCTGGATCCGCCTCCAGGGGCACCAGAGGGGACGGTAGCGGCGGAAGAGTTCATGGCCCGCGTCACCGGTGAGGTGATATCTTTGTGTCACAGACCCTGGGCGATCCTCGACAATCCGCTAGCATTACCGTACCCGGACGGCGACTATTTCGCCTATTCGGAGGTGTTGCCCAATCATCGCAGGGACGACCCCCCCGAGGTCACGGTTGTGTTTCGGCGTGCCGTTGCCGCAGATGTGGATTCATCTGCGATCCGGATGGAACTGCCGCCTCGTGACAATGAGCCCGAGATCGATTCCGGTGGTACCAACGGTGCCAGGGAAGGAAGAAACAGATGAACAAGAACGTGGGCCCTGCGTCCAGTGCTTGTTTATTGATGGCGCTCTGGTTGCTGCTGGGGGTAACTGGCCTCTCGCCGCTACCAACTCAGGCTAGAGCCGACGACCAGGTCGAGGATCCTGTCAGCAAACTCGATCGAGTTGCCATCAAGAAGATGATCGATCGTGGCGCCAACTGGATCATCGACCATCAGCGTCCCGACGGCTCCTGGGGTTCCTTTGCTGGTGATCCGGGGATCACGGCGATGGCATTGCATGCCATCATCGATAGTCCACGTGCTTATCGGGAAGAGGATGGTCCGTTCATCTCTGCAGCGGTTCATTACCTTCTTTCCCATCAACAAAAAGACGGGGGCGTGTATATCCCCGATCAGGGACTGATGAACTACAAGACTTCCGTCACGATTCTCGCTCTGACCGCCCTCGATGCCGGTCGAGACAAACCTCGATACCGAGCAGAGGTGGCCCGGATGCGAGATTACATCGCAGGGATCCAGTGTTCCGAGCAATCGAAACCGGTTGCATATGATCGTATTGCTCACATCAATTCCTTTGGAGGCATCGGGTACGGCAGTGATCGACGTCCCGATCTCAGCAACACACAACTGGCTCTGGAGGCACTACGGGCCGCCGGACTCTCCGAGGATTCGGATGTCTGGCGTCGGGCAAGCGTCTTCATCTCTCGTTGCCAGAATCGAAAATCATCGAATGACGCACTCGATGGAAAGAAGCAAGTTTCCACCGAGGACGGCGGGTTTTATTACCATCCCGGTGAGTCCAAAGCTTCAACAGTGGTGAACGATGATGGGAGCAAGTCTTTTTCCTCATACGGGTCGATGACCTATGCCGCGGTGAAATCGCTCATCTATGCCGGACTGAAACGGGACGATCCACGAATCGTGGCGGCCATCGATTGGATTCGTGAACACTGGAGTGTCGATGAGAATCCAGGAATGGCGACGCCGCTGAATGCTGCCAGGGGGCAGATGGGTTATTACTACTACCTGGCGGTGATGGCTCGCGCGCTGGAAGTTCTGGGTGACTCGACCCTCACAGATTCCTCGGGACAGGAACATCGCTGGGCCGAGGAGATCGCCGGAGCTCTGCTGCAACGACAGGCGGCGGCTGGTTCCTGGTCCAATGAAGTCGACCGCTGGTGGGAAGGGGATCCTGTCCTCGCCACCTCTTATGCACTACAGGCACTCAATATCTGTTACCGGAATCTGGAGGACTGACTCTTGCCTAGAATGAGAGCGATTCGAGCCTTGCGAGTTCGACCAGAAGTGTTGGATCCGGGGGAAGTGATCTGTCCTCCCTACGACATGATCACGCCCCAATTGCATCGAAGGTTGCTGGACCACTCTCCCCACAATGCCGTGCGCTGGATTCTCGGTGAGAATCCGGACGCCCCTCTCGATGAGGAGGTCTATCGCGGTTGCGGGGAAGCGCTGAGATCTGCCCTTGCCGATGAGAGGTTGCTGCGGGAGGAGAAGCCTTGCCTGTACCGCTACCAGGTCAGTCATGGTGGTGATTCGGGAGAAGAGAATATTCTCACGGGGATCCTCGGCGCGATCGAGACTCGGCCGTGGGGGGAGGGAGTTCTTCGCCACGAGGAGATTCGTCCCCACACGCTGGAACGTCTGATCGAGCAGGCACGCTGTAGCGGCATCGATGTCGGCGTGGTGCTGTTGACCTGTGAAGGACTGGAGAGAACCCTCTCGGAGATCGGTGTCTTTCCCGATACTGGCGAATTACTGTTCGAGAAGCCGGACTGGCAGGGGGATGTCCACAGTTTGCGCCGGATGGATGATCCGGAACTGGTCGCCCAGATCGAGTCTCGATTGGCACCGATCCCCTCGGTGCTGGCCGATGGCCACCACCGGTACACGACGGCGTTGACCCTCCGTGATGATCCAGAGTCTCCGGGTGCCCGGCTGTTGCTGGCGTTCATCTGTGATCTTCATCAACCGGGATTGAAGATGCGGATCACCCACAGGGTCTGGACCTGGGATTCGGGCCGAAACGTCCACTCCCGGCAGGTGAGAGATCGTCTCGTCGAGGTTCTCGACGATGGCGATGGAGACCCCTGGAGCATCGAGATCCCCGGTGGGCAGGTGGTGGATCTGCATTGCCGTCAGGACGCATCCCGACCGACCCTGGCCCGTCGTCTTCGGGAGGTCATCGACGAGTTCGGGGATCTGGGCACGGCAGCGACCCCTGATCAGGTAGAGGATGGCAGGAAGATCCTGAACGACAGCGAGATGGGCGTATTTTGCCAACTTTCCCCAGTGGGGCGAGATGAGTTCTGGACCCGCGTCCTCGCCGGTGAGATTTTCCCCACCAAAACCACTTTCTTCGAGCCCAAGATATCGACAGGATTGATCGCTAGATTCATCGACGAGGAGGAAAAGAGATGAGAGCCATTGATGATCACCGGGTGAAGCGAGACGTGCCGCGTCTCTTCATCCCCGGTCCGGTCGAGGTAGAGCAGTCGATTCTCGATGCGATGACACGTCCGATGATCGGTCATCGGGCACCGGAATTCAGCGCTCTCGCGGAGGTTCTCCGCCGAGACGCTCAGAGGTTTTTTCACACCCAGGATCCGGTTTACGTGCTGGGCTCTTCCGGTACCGGAGGGATAGAGGCTGCGGTACGCAACGGTGTTCGTGAAAAGGTACTTTGTTTCGTCAACGGTGCCTTCAGTGAGCGTTTCTACAAGATTTGCGTCTCGAACGGCAAGGATGCGACCCGGATTGATCTAGCGTGGGGGCAGGCGGTCAAGCCCGATCAGGTCCGTGAGGAACTCTCACGCGGAGACTTTGATGCCGTCACGGTTGTTCACAATGAAACCAGCACCGGCGTGATGAGTCCTCTCGAAGAGATCGCGGAGGTTGTGGCACAACAAGATGATGTGTTCCTGCTCGTCGATGCCGTTACCAGTGCTGCAGCTACCCCGATTCGACTCGAGGATATGGCTCCGGTCGATTACCTGGTGACCGGGAGCCAGAAGGCGCTAGCATTACCTCCCGGTCTGGCACTGCTGGCGGTCTCGGAGCGGGCTCACGATCGGGCGGCAACCATCGACAACCGGGGAACCTATTTCGATGTTCTTGCCATGAACAAGTTCTGGAAGACCAATCAGACCCCAAACACTCCGCCGATCGCACTGATGCAAGCTCTCAAGGATCGGTTCGCCATGATTCTCGCTGATGAGGCAAACTGGTACCGGGCACACCAGGAAAGAGCGGAGTTGACCAGGGATTGGGCGAGAAAGCAGTTCCAACTTTTCCCCGAGGCTGGGTTCGAATCGGTCTCCTTGACCTGTATCGAAAACAATCGGGGGATTTCCGTTGCAGATCTCAACCAAACCCTGCGCCATCACGATATGTTGCTCGCCAACGGATATGGACATCTGAAGGAAAAAACCTTCAGGATCGGTCACATGGGAGCGGTGACCCTCGATGATACGAAGGAGTTACTCGGGTTGATCGACGATTTCATCAATTGAGTCGGTCTCGATCGGGATTGAAGGGGGATTCGCATGGGGGATTTCTTGGGGGAGATTGCAATACTGTCAGGGAACGTTTCTCTAGTTGGGGGTGAGATGGAACCGATTTTTGCCGCAATCGTGCCGGTTGCCGCAGGCTCACCTCCATGGTTCCTGGTTCTGGTGGTGGTGCTGGCGTTCTTGATCATCTGGAAGAAGTCGGTCGGAAATACCGTTAGCGGCACTTCCACTGGCTCCATCCGTGCGGTTCCATCCGGGATCGATACTCCTGGGGCTACAGTTGAGGTCGATTCGAGTCCGGAAGGCGATTACCGCGACGTGGCAAAAGGGGTGCCGGAAGTTGTGGCGAGCACAGAGGAACTTGACGAGCAGCCGATCAGACGATTCCAGGTCGAAAAAGTTGTGACCACGGGAGGGGATTCCGTGATCATCGATGAGCCATGCCAGGTGGATGGTCCGGTGGGTGAAACCGTGCTCGCAGATGGTCGCAGTGACCACGAGATAGCGACCCAGGCCCAGATAGAGCAAATGATCGCCGATGGAGCAACTCCACAGGAGATCTCTGTTGAGACCGGTATTCCTGTTGGCGAGATCGAGATGATCAGCGGTTTACAGCGTCGCAGATCGCAAGAGTCCACTTGACGCTGTGGGCCGGATTGCTTAGTTTCGGCTCTTCGATTTCGTAGTTTTCGCGGGGTGGAGCAGTTGGCAGCTCGTCGGGCTCATAACCCGAAGGTCGCAGGTTCGAGTCCTGCCCCCGCTACCAGCTATCTGGAGCGGTCGACGGTTGACGTCGGCCGCTCTTTTTCCTCCCCTCTGATCCTGAAGATTCGACATCTCAGCGACAACTTCGGTGTCAAAGGACTGCTGGGAGCACCTCCGAGCAGTGCCGAACACCTCGAATGACCCCGCAGCAGCGGCACAGACGCCCCGATTCCTGTCCTGGAGAGCCCGATAGTCGGTTTTTGCCGACTCACAGCAGTGATAAGATCGGGGATGTGTGTACCGGGTAGAATTGTTCGTCCGGAGTTGTGTGCCGTGGGTCCGCCCTTATCTCAATCGAGTTGGTTGATGGGCTCTGTCAAGCACGTTGGTTCCCCAGGAGGAAAATGATGCGATTTTCATACATTCTTCAGGCTGCATTTTTCGTTGTGGCGTTGTCGATGATCTTTGGGTTCTCAACCCAGCTCGAGGCTCAGATCGGGCCCGATGTGATCGTCGGAGATCTACCCGCGACCAATGCGTACGGTTCCAACACCATCGCGGGGGAGTCGATCTTCGCCTACTCGGTGGCCACCACCTCGTGCAACATTGGTGATGCGAATCTGTCGTGGGTAGCCAATAACAACGAGCATCCGGTGATCGCCCAGGATATGTGGCGATTGCATGATGGGCGCTTCACCCAGATCGGAGCGTCGTGGTTGAAACACGGCTTCTGCGCCCTGCAGAACACCGGTCTCTGCAGCGGTTGTAATGGTGGAGGTGGATGCCTCAGTTTTCTTACCCCGGGTTGTGCGGACCCGTACTCTGCAGGACTCAACGGCAACCAGGGTAATCTCGGTCCTCGTTCCCAGGTCAACGCTTTCACCGGCCTTTTCCCCTATCCGTATTCGGCACCGCCGATCCCGGGCGGCCAGGGTACGGTTGGAAGAAGAATGCAGGTAAAAGGCGATGATCTCACCACGGGAAATTTCCCGGGTGCGCTCTACTTCGTCAGTGGCCAGTACGTGGCTCTCGATGATGCGAGTTTCGGAAACCAGGCCAACAATGCCTCCTACCGACGTGTCACCGTTTCTCAGACGGGTAGTCACAGCCTCAGTTTCGTCGGAGGCACCGAGATGATGTCTCCCCCGATCCAGGCGTGGCAGGACTTCCAGCCGAGTGTCACCCTCATCGATGTAGAGATTCCCAACGAGGGCCTCTTCATCGTCGGCTACGATGTGACCGACAATGGTGACGGTACCTGGAACTACGAGTACGCGGTCTACAACATGTACTCGGATCGGTCCGCCAACAGTTTCATGGTGCCTTTTCCAGCCGGTGCAACCATCCTCAGTCATGGTTTCCATGACATCACCTGGCACAGTGGTGAGCCACATTCCGGTGAGGACTGGCAGGTCACCGAAGTTCCGGGGGTCGGGATCACCTGGGCCACGGAATCTTTCGCTGCGAACGAGGATGCCAATGCTCTGCGCTGGTCGACGATGTACAACTTCTACTTCACCTGTAATGCACCTCCTGATCCGAACACCGCCACCCTCGGACTTTTCAAGCCGGTCGCCGGTCAGCCAGATTCGGTCAGTATCAGCGTGTTAGCGCCTAGTGGTAATTTCCTCCCGGGTGTTTCGAATCTTTCGTGCGCTCAGGTAGGAGAGCAAGTCGATCTGGGTTGGACCAATGGTGAGGTCTACGACGCCATCGAAATCACTCGTGACGGCTCTTTGGTTGCGACCATCGCCGGTTCTTCTACATCCTGGACCGATGCAAGTCCTGCCCCGGGTGCTCATAGTTACGCAGTCAATGGGACTCAGGCAGGAGTGCCCTCCGGCCCGGTCAGTTGCAGTGTCACCGTAACCGCCGCTCTCGACATTGCGGTTCTCGGCGGAGATCCTACGCTCTTCGACCCACTCGGTGGCGATACCTTCGATGTCACCATTACCCCCGTTGCTGGTTCGAGCGTTCAGGCCGGAACCGAGTCGCTCATGGTCGATACGGGTACCGGTATCGAGACGATTGCGCTGAGCTTCCTCGGTGGAGTCAATTACGAGATGACTTTCCCCCCCATTACCTGTGGCAGTGAGTTCGGCTGGTGGATCGAGGCTCAGAGTACTTCCGGGCAACTGGTTTCTTACCCAGAATCCGGACCGGCACCAGGATTGAGTGCCTTCGGAATCAACACAGAGGATACCGATTTTGAACAGTCTGCGGGCTGGACAGTGGGAAGCCCCAACGATGCAACCACCGGGACCTGGGTTCGTGGAGATCCACTCGGGACCAATGCTCAGCCTGATGATGACAACACAGTGGCTGGTACCCAGTGCTGGTTCACCGGTCAGGGTAGTGCCGGTGGAAGTAATGGCGAAAATGACGTCGATGGGGGATCCACGACACTCTATTCAGCGGTGATGGATCTGTCCGGTTCTTCCACTCCACAGATCAGTTACTTCCGCTGGTACTCCAACGATACGGGTGGTTCGGAGAATGCGGACATCTTTGAGATAGAGATCTCTGATGACGGGTCATCGTGGGTCGATGTCGAGACGATCGGGCCGGCCGGTGCAGGAACCTCTGGAGGTTGGATCGAGCACAGTTTCCTCGTCTCTGATTTCGTGTTGCTCTCGAGTAGCGTACAGGTTCGCTTCATTGCAAGCGATCTGGGAGGCGGTTCGATCATCGAAGCCGCTATCGATGATTTTCGCCTCGAGGATGTCAACTGTTCGGTGCCGGACTGCAACACCAACGGAATCCCTGATGCCGATGACATCGCAAATGGGACCAGTATCGATTGCGACATCGATGGGGTTCCCGACGAGTGCTCCACTGCCGATGGTTCCGTGCCGGACTGCAACGCAAATGGCATTCCAGACATTTGCGATGTCGCCACCGGGGATCCCGACTGCGACCAGGATGGGATCCCTGATTCCTGTGAGCCCGATACCGATGCCGATGGCACCATCGATGATTGTGATGACGACCTCGACGGAGATGGCATTCCCAACAATTGCGATGTGGACCAGACAGCGGGTACTGATTGCGATGGCAACGGGCAAGACGACTTTTGTGATCTCCTCGCCGGAGCAGATGACTGTGATCTCGATGGTCAACTCGATGTCTGCCAGATAAATGATGATCCTTCCAGCGATTGCGATACGAGCGGAACGCTCGATCTCTGCGATATTGCTGAGGGGACTGCCATCGACTGCAATGCCAACTCGGTTCCTGATTCCTGTGACATCGCTAACGGTACCAGCCCCGACAATAACAGTGACGGAGTACCGGATGAGTGCTTTGTCCAGGATTGGGTGCGTGGCGATATCAATGCTGACGGACAACATGACATCAGCGATGCGGTTTCCAGTCTCGAGTATTTGTTCGGCGATGGCGGTGTTCCTTGCGAAGCCTCTGTCGACGCCAACAACGATGATTTGATCAACATTGCAGACACCATTTTCGTACTTTCGTATCTCTTCGCGGGTGGACTGCCACCTGAAGATCCCTTCTCTGCTTGTGGACAGGATCCAGCGGGCTCCGCGCTCGACTGCGCTTCCTTCCCGCCGTGTCCATAGAAGGGCTGACTCAGGTACGCAGGAACTGACCTGTGACAAAAAAAGAAGCTCCCGTGACCGATGTGGTCGCGGGAGCTTCTTTCATTCTGGAAGAAACGGATTTACTTCAGGAAACGGTTCCACGATTTCGAATCAAATTTTCGATTTCTTGTTTGAGTTTTTCCAGGATCTCATCGTAGGGAAATGAACCGAGGCTCTCTGATCCTCTCTTCAGATTGACGAAACTGGGAGCGCACCAGAGTCCGAGGTCCGCGTCATCGGTTTCTCCCGGGCCATTTACCCGGCATCCCATCACGGCGATGGTGAGCTGGTGATCACAGTAAGCACCCGAGAGTTCTTTTACTTGCTGAGCCAGTTCAACGAAGGCTCCATTCTCGACTCTCGAACACGATGGACACGAGATGATATTAGGACCGTCAGTCTGATAGTGAACGACGCTCCGGACTCTACCGCTGGCGATGTCATCGAGGATCTCCTGTCCGGCGAAGACTTCCTTATTTTTTTCGTCGTTGGGTAGGGTCAAGGAGACCCGGATGGTGTCTCCGATGCCACGTGAGATCAACTGTTCGAAGGCGATTCGAGTCTTGATCACTCCGTCAGGAGGAAGACCTGCTTCGGTGACGCCGAGGTGAAGGGGAACCTCAGGGCGCTGCAGGGCAAAGTTTCGATTCGCCTCTACCACCAGCGCAGGATCGGAATCTTTCAGTGAGACCGTGTAATGAATGAAACCGATCTCATCAAGAAGGGTAGAGTGCTCCAGGGCACTGGCGACCATCGGTGAAACTGAATCTTCTGGCGGCCACATCTTCTTCTGGGCTGGGTCTACTGAACCACAGTTCACTCCGATCCTGAGTGCAGTATTTCCTTCTGCTGCCCACTGCGCAATTCTCCTGACCTTATCTTGCCAGGGAACGGACTTTTCATGGTGATGAAGATGTCCCGGGTTGTAGCGGATCTTCGCAACCGACGGCGCCAGCAGTTGGGCCAAGCGCCAGTTTTCCTGCAGATCGATGCAGATGTTGGCATCGACTTGCTTGCAGATTTCGATGGCGGCCTCTGCATCTTTTCGCGAGTCGACAGCGAGCCGGACGATGCCGGCTCCCGCATCTGCAAGGGCTTGTACTTGCCGGGAGGTGTCTGCAATGTTCTGGGTCGGTGTTGCGCACATGCTCTGAACCAGTATCGGATTCTCTCCGCCAAGGCGGGCGGTGCCGATATCGATGACGCGTGTCTTGTTTCGCTGGATTCTCTTTGAATCGCTCAATGGACCTCCAGGGCGTCGACTCCGAATCGATCGGCGCTGCTCGATGGTCCCTCAGAGCCGGGGTCTCGGCAAGCGGAAGAAGTCGCCTGTGAATGAGACTGGATCGCGGCGATAGCTGCTATATTCTTGCCTCCTGGAGAGAGAGGGGCAGATTCTGTGCGCATTGGACGGAAAGAAAAGATCGCACTGATCCCCCTGGTTCTCTGTGTGCTTATCTGGATTGTCCCCGATCCAACCACTCCTCATGTCTCCTCTTCTTCTCGGGTGGAACTTCCCGAGGAGATCACCGGAACATCGCTTGCCTTCTCCGAGGCAAGTTGGCAACCGGGCATCGAACTTCCGTTGCTGGGGCTGATTGCTTCCATTGCTATTTTCTGTCTGATGAGAATTCAGGACCGGCTTCAGGAACGTGCTCGCCAACTGTGGTAAATTTGCCTTGTTTTCATACCTGTAACAATACCCATTAATGGCGAAATATGACGCGTCCCTACTCTCCTGGCCTGCACCTCTTCCCTCATCCGCGGTTCCGTGGTCAAATAGATGCACAGTGAAGCAGTCATATCAGTCAATTCGCACTCTGGTCTTGTGGGCGGGTTGTTGACTGTGGAACTTCTTATCGGAAAGAAGTGAACGTTCTTTTCGGTGATGAGAGAGCCTGGTCGGGAAAATCGGTGGGTTCATTTCCGCACGGCTTTAGTAGGAGGGTTTCCAATGCAGCGGTTGATTCGAGGGAGAACTAGCCTCTCGATTTTTTCACCCGCGGCGGTGATTTTCGCGCTGCTGTTGCTGGTACCTTTTTGCACCGTCTTTGCCCAGTCCCTCCAGGTCATTCAGGTTTCGGCTGTGAGCGATCCAGTATTGAATCCCTCGATCCATGTCGACGACAACTGCTCTGGTTGTGTTCCACAGCAGGTTTCTCTCTGTGCAAGGACCGAGAATGTGATCTACTTTACCGGCTCACTGATCGATTTTCAGTCGATGCTTCCGGTACTGGTCTCTCCCGGAGTTGTTTTCTCTCCAGCCCTGACCCAGGGTCTGGTGGCCAGTTATTCCATCACCCTGGAGCAACAGTTGGCTGCGGGTCCACGTTCGATGTTCCTCATCGAGAGTGTTGCGTCAGGGTTCGGCGAACCGATTCTCGTCAGTTCTGGAACCAATGATTGCTCCGATTCTTCGGTCGTTGTTCTCGCCAGTGGTGACCGGGTGATCAGCTGGACCCGTTCGACGAGTACATCGAATGAAGTGATGATGAAGTTTGCTGGTCAAGATCCGGTGCTTTGCGGAACCGGCGGGATGAGCAGAGTTCTCTCGATATCAGATGATA
Source organism: Planctomycetes bacterium UBA1146 (assembly GCA_963854815.1). Lineage (GTDB taxonomy): Bacteria > Planctomycetota > UBA8108 > UBA1146 > UBA1146 > UBA1146. The sequence goes on along the minus strand of CAWLAN010000001.1, from coordinate 15,084 downwards.
CGGTTCTGATCCTCTGGCAAGAGGGGACAATCCTCAAGGGCTTGGTTTCCGATGCCAGTTCTCAAGGTGGGGTCTTCGATCTCTACGATATGCTGATTCCCATCGATCAGTGGGATGCAGCAGTCCATCCGGATGGATCCGTCCGGGTGGTTGTCGATTCCTCCGATGAACTCCATCTGCTCACTGGATCCCTCTCGGGAGGTATCGACAGCCAGCAGATCATCAGTACCGGAGGCGGAGCGATCTCCGATCTCGCCCTCGGTTCGTTGAGTACCGATCGATATTCCATCGCCTGGATTCAAGATCAACAGGCGCATCGATACGCCGTCGACGGGAACGCCACTCCGGTCAGTGGGCCTCTCGAGGGGATTGCAGGAGTCCATACGGGAATGGATCTCGCCCTGGATGCGCTCGGATACGAGCACTTCATCGTGATTTCGGATGGAATTGCCTTCTACGCCCACAATACGCCGCCTCCCGTGGCGGAATTCACCATCACCCCGGAGGACGATCCTGCAGCAGCCCGCACGGTGCTCTTCGAGGACCAGACTGTAGGAATGGTGGAGACCCGCACCTGGGATTTTGGTGATGGTGAGATCAGCAATGATATTTCTGGTGAGCACACTTACATCGAGCCCGGATCGTACATTGTCTCCCTCACGGTGACTGGCCCTGGAGGCACCGACACGAACTCGCTAGTGAATCCGATCGTGGTGACAACTCCAGAGAATGCTTTCGAAATGGCCGACATCTCGGTATTCGGAGGCCAGCCAGTGATTCATCCGGTGCTGGGCACTCATGTCGATGCACTGCAGGGATTTCAGATCTCTGTGACCTACGATGATCTGGTCATCACCATGAACGAGATCTCCATCGATGGAACCCAGGCCCAGTCACTGGCACCCGAGTTCATCGCCTCGGACATCAACACGTCTGGTTCCGTTGCATTCCTTTACCTGGCAGTGATCTTCGACACGTTGCCCCCCTTCGATGGTAGGACGATGACTCCCGGGGCAAACCAGACGTTGTGTACCCTCAATTACACCGTGGCTCAGAATACTCCTCTGGGTACCACGACCGTTCTTTACTTCCAGGACGATCTGGGAGATCCACCGATCAACAACATTTTTGCCATCGAAGGTGGTTTCTCGGTGATTCCATATTTCATTCATGGAACTGTTACAGTTTCCGAGCAGCCCCAGTTCCTGTTTGTCCGTGGGGATGCGACCTACGACCAGAGTGTGAATATTGCCGATGCGATTTTCGTCCTCGATTATTTATTTTCGGGAGGCCCGTTCACGGTTTGTCCCGATGCAGCCGATGCAAATGACGATGGGATGATCAACATCGGAGATGCCATCAATCTGCTGAACTACCTCTTTGCTGGCGGAGAGACGATTCCGTATCCCTATCCTGGATATGGGCTCGATCCGACACCGGATTCGCTGGGCGATTGCCTCCCCTGAGTAGTTGACGCCGTCCCTTCTCATTCGTAGCCGGTCTATCTGGAGACCGATCTTCTGGAGTGGTGTCCTGCTGCTGTTTCTAATAGGCTTGGCCTCTGGTTCACATCAGAGAGTGAACTGATCGGGGAGGAAGGACGAGGATGAAGATCCTGAGAAGTCATCTGCTGGGGAAATGGTACGCAGGCGTTGAAGAATCTTTCGCCCTCCTGCACGATCCGACTACAGAAGATCCGCTGGCCGCGGTATCGAGTGCCGGGATCGACTTTCGGGCTGCCATCGAGCATGCACGCTCGAGGGGCGGGTTTGCCTTGCGGGAGCTCTCTTTTGCTCAGCGAGGAGAGTTGCTCATCGCGATGTCAAAGGCGATTCATGAGCACAGGGAAGAACTTCTGGAACTCTCCATGAAAAATTGTGGGACTACCCGCAAAGACTCCAAGTTCGATATCGATGGTGCAACAGGCACTCTCTATCACTACGGGGCACTGGGTAAGGAACTCGGTGATGGACACGTCTTGCCCGATGGACCCGGTGAACAACTGGGCCGGTCTTCCATATTCTGGGGTCGGCATGGCCGTGTCTCTCGTGATGGTGTCGCCATACACATCAATGCATTCAACTTTCCCGCCTGGGGGTTCGCAGAAAAAGCCGCTGCCGCGATCCTTGCGGGAATGCCAGTGATCACGAAACCCGCAACGAGTACCTGTCTCGTTACCGAACGATGCATCGAGACCGTGGTGGAGGCCGATTGCGTTCCGGAGGGAGTGCTGGGGCTCATCTGTGGGTCTGTGGCTGATCTCTTCGACCATCTCCACGGTCAGGACGTGGTCGCATTTACCGGATCGGCGCACACAGCCCTCAGAATTCGTTCGCACGAAAACCTTCTTGCTCGCTCGACTCCCATCAACATAGAGGCCGACAGCCTCAACGCTGCATTCCTCGCTCCCGATGTGCAGCCGGAATCAGAGGTCTGGAATCTCTTCATCAAGGAGGTCTGTCGTGAGATCACCCAGAAGAGTGGTCAGAAATGCACTGCGGTGAGGAGAATTTTCGTGCCTCAGGAGCAACTCGCAACTGTCGAGGAGGCGATGTGCGAAGAACTCTCCGGGCGCGTTACAGGATCTCCATTCGCTGACAAGACAAATGTCGGTCCCCTTGCGACTGCAGATCAACTATCGAGCGTCCTCGAAGGAGTGACGAAGTTACGGGGGGTCGCGGACCTGGTTCATGGAAGCGGAGAGAGGGTCGACGGTGTCGGGGCAGAGCCGGGCAAGGGATATTTCTTCGCACCGACGCTCTTGAGAGCCAGAGAAGCCGGTGGTTCTGATCTGATTCATGATCTCGAGGTATTTGGTCCCGTTTCCACCATCTGTCCCTTTGATGGTGAGGCACCCACGGCGGCCTGTCTCAACAGCAAGGGCGATGGGTCGTTGGTTACCTCGGTCTACAGTGATAACGACCAGTGGACCTTTGATTTTCTCAGGCGTTGCGGGTCCTGGAGTGGACGCTTCTACCTCGCATCGGAGAAGATGGCGAGTCAGGCGCCGGGATCAGGTGTTGCACTTCCTTCATCGCTACATGGAGGGCCAGGTAGAGCTGGTGGTGGAGAGGAACTTGGCGGCATCAGAGCGCTCGATCTCTATAGCCAGAGAATCGCCCTGCAGGGGTCTCGCAGAGCAGTGGAGCGATTCATCGGAGACTGAGTTCAAGAGGGAAGTTGTCGCCAGAACCGGCGAGGACCGCATCTAACTCTTCAGTTCCAGTTCATTCCTGTACGAGGCGATCAGATCTTCCTGGACTGCGCGAGGAGCGGGAGCGTAGCGGTTGAACTCCATGGTGAACTCCGCTTTTCCCTGAGTCGCCGAACGCAGAGTCGTGGCGTAACCAAACATCTCAGCCAACGGTACCTCGGCATCGATTCGTACATACCCCTCCTCGTCCAGGGTACCCTTGAGGGATCCTCGTCGCTTGAGAAGAGTGCCGACCATGTTGCCCTGGAATTCGCTGGGGCCCTCGAGACTCACCATCATCAGTGGTTCGAGAACCTCGGGTTTGCCATTGTTGTAGTATTCGCGGAAGCAGTTCCTGGCTGCTGTCTGGAATGCCATGTCTGAAGAGTCGACCGCATGGTGGCCACCATCGAGAAGGACCACTTCGAGTCCGTCGACAGGAGCCCCGATCAGGAGTCCCTTTTCCATGCACTGTTTGAAGCCTTTTTTTACCGAGGAGACGTATTCGCGCGGAACCTTACCGCCGCTGATCCGGTTCTCGAAATGGAAAATACCCTCTGGATGGGGTCCCATCGTGCCGATGATACGGGCGTACTGGCCTGACCCACCGGTCTGCTTCTTGTGGGTGAAGTCGAATTCGACAGGGCAACTGATTCGCTCATGAAAAGCCACCTTAGGTGCACCCGTCATCACCTCTGCCCTGAATTCTCGTTTCATCCGTTCGATGTACACCTCGAGGTGGAGTTCACCCATCCCTGAGATAACGGTCTCGTGGCTCGCGGGGTCGAAAGCGACACGAAATGTCGGATCTTCCTTGGTGAATCTCTGGAGGGCCTTCGCCATGTTGTCTGAAGACTTACGATCAATGGGTTTCACTGCCAGGTGGATGACTGGTTCCGGGACGTGCATCGAAGCCAGGATGAGATTCGTGTTCTTGCAACGGAAGGTGTCTCCTGAAGCACAATCTATACCGAAGAGGGCGACGATATCGCCGGCCTGGGCGCTGTTGATTTCATCCATGTTATCTGCGTGCATTCGCACGATACGGCTGATCTTCACCTTCATTCCGGTACGTGCGTTATAGACGAAGTCTCCCCTGACCAGTCTTCCCTGGTAAATCCTCACATAGGTCAACTGTCCGTATGGTCCATCTTCGAGTTTGAACGCATAACTGAGCAGGGGATCGTCAGGGTTGTTGGTGACGAGGAACTGTTCTTCTTCGTTATCAGGATTGAAAGCGAAGTTCTCGACATCGACCGGACTGGGGAGATATCTGTTTACCGAGTCCATCAAAGGTTGCACACCCTTGTTCTTGAAGGCGGCTCCGCAGTAGACCGGGCAAAGTTCAAGCGTTGTGACACCCTTGCGAGTTGCTTCATGAATCAGTTCTTCAGTGACCCTGTCCTCGAGCATCGCTTCCATCAGGTCGTCGCAATAGTGGGACACGGCATCGAGCAAAATTTCACGGCGTTCTTCGGCGATCTCCATGAGATTTTCGGGAATCTCTTCTCGCCGGACAATCTCGCCATTGTCCCCATCGAAGTAGATCGCTTCCATCTTGACCAGATCAACGACACCCTGGTGGTTCTTCTCCAGCCCGATGGGGATCTGGAACATCACGGCATTCAATCGTAACTTTTCACGCAATTTATCGCAGACTCTGAACGGATCCGCACCGATTCGATCGCATTTGTTGACGAATGCTATCCGTGGAACATTGTACCGGCGCATCTGACGGTCTACGGTGATCGATTGACTCTGGACTCCCGATACCGCACACAGAACCATGATGGCTCCATCCAGCACGCGTAATGCCCGCTCTACCTCCACGGTAAAGTCGACGTGTCCTGGAGTGTCGATGATGTTGATGTGGTTTCCATCCCACTCGATGTAGGTTGCAGCGGACTGGATCGTGATTCCGCGCTCACGCTCGAGTTCCATCGAATCCATCGTTGCTCCCCGGCCGTCCTTTCCCCGGACCTCGCCGATGGTATGGATTCGATCGGTGTAGAAGAGGATCCTCTCGGTGAGGGTCGTCTTGCCACTATCGATATGGGCACTGATGCCGATGTTCCGCATCCTGGTGATGTCAGGCGTCATCGCGAATACTCCACGGGATCGGGTCCCGTTCGCCCCTGGCTGTCGCTTGGCCGGTTCCTCCGCCGTGGAGGACTCTGATCGGCCAATCCGGCTAATATGTCTGAGGATATCGCTCGGCAGCTCCTGTGTAGATCGAATCTGGCCGGATGAGCGGTTCTTTTGCGGTCCTGGGGAGGTTTGGAGGCTCGGATTCACTCCCTCGAGGGGGGAATGGTCCACTGATCGGGCGCGATGACGTTCTTTCCTTGCCGCTTGGGTTGGTGGCGCAGTCTCTCCAGAAGGGTTCCGCACAGGATAGGGCCAGAGAACAGTTCCTCTGCATCTTTGGCGGTGACGCTACCGTACCAGGATCCGTCCGGTTCGATGGCGACCATCGGTCCGTGACCGCACTGGGCGAGACAGCCGGATTTCACGATCCGGATCTTATCCGTGAGCCCTGCTGTGGATACCGCTTCACGGAGCGCTTCACAGGTCTCCAGCGATCCCTGTCGAGGACAAGTGCGACCGTGGATACACACCAGCACGACTTTTTCATAGGGGCGACTCATGAGACCTCCTCCGATGATCACGAACTTTCGAGGAGGCGTTCGATGATGGACCGATAGAGTCCTGCATCCCAGAACATCGGGTCAATAACTTCCCAGCGAACAATTCCTTCCGAATCGATCGCCATCAACAAGGTGCCCCCATGAGGAACGAGATGGCGTTCGAGTACCCCAGCTTCCACACCCGGTTGTACCCCGAAGGACCAGCCGAGTTTTCTCTCGATGGCGATCTCGGTCATCGCATTCGCCTCACGAACGGCGCGTTCGGCTCTCAGGACGCTACTTAACCACACGACTCGAAGCCCCTGGGAGGAATATTCATGTTCTAACTTCCTCAGCAAGTCGATGAACCGAGACTGTCGGTTGGACGCCCGGTTTGAATCGCAAAAGAGACGTAGTTCCAGTTTCTTGTCCTCGTCAGATTCAGGTGGGGCCTGGATCCATCGCAATCCGTCGAGGGATGGAGCAACTCGCCCGTGCAAGACGTCAATTCGCTGTGACATCGGTAACGATTGGAACTCGAGATAGGTCTTGGTGGCCATCGAGATCGTCTCGCCGGAATTGATTCGCTCGTAGAGTTGATCGTTGTATTTGATCATCGCCTGGAGTGCGGCATCTTTATTTCCGAGAGCGAGTTGATAGAACCCTTCGTAGAAACCCGCGCGGTCTGCCATCAACCGGAAGTCCGGTTCTTTTCCCTCGGGTACCTGCCATTTGTCGGTGGATCCAGGCATCTCGATCTCACCACCGAGTGACCCGGCGCTGAGGACTGGTCCCCAGGTACGCCACAGTTGACGACCATCATATAGAAGCCCCAGATGTCGATGCGCTTTGTGTGTGAAGTAGACCAGGTGAGGCAAGAAGTGGCTTCTCGGATCGTTCTCCAGACAATCTTTGCCAGCTTCGAGCATCTCTTGATAACGTTCAGCAATCTCGAAGGCCTCGATCCGCTTGATCTTCAACTCGGGGAGATCGATCCTGGAGGTGTCCAGTTCCAGGGCCTTCGAGAAAGCATCCGCTGATCGAGAAGACTCCCGCATCTTCAACAGACAGTCACCGAGGATCACCTGAGCTCGGCACCTCAAACTGGAGGAGATCTCGGCTGCCAGAGCAACTTGGCAGTAATTGACCACCTCAGCCAGGTAGGTGAGTCGTTCCTGTAGTTTCTGATCAGCACTCAGAGGATTGCCGAAGATCTTCGCCTCTTCGTCGAGGGTTCCGAGGTATCGATCAACATTGAGAATCAACAGTCGACCGAGATCGCAGCAGACTCGAGGCATCGCCTCTGACTCGGGAAACTCGGTGACGTATCTGCGACCGGCAGTGATTCCCTCGTCGAGGATCTTGAAGATACGAGGCAGATCGGCCCTTTTGAGAGACCTCGGGTCCGGGATCGATTCCAGTTTGGAGGCGACCAAGGCTGCTAACTGGGCAGATTGGTCCGCTTCTGGTGTCTCCTTTGTAGTGTCATCTGCGGCAGGTGCTTGCGACCCGGTGATGGGCTCAGTGATGGGCTCAGTGACGGGCTCTGTGACCGGAGTCTGATGCCCTGCGAGGGAAGTTCCTGGCAGCCAAAGGACAAACAGGAACAGTACAAGACCCACTCCTGAACGACGACGGGCTGTGAGGGCGCCCAGAGGGGTTCCGGGAGGTGTAAGGGTCATGTCAGGGCAATCCTCACTGGCGGGTCCTGGCCAGGATCGGAGTTCTTCATCGCCATTGCCACCCAACTGTGAAGAGGCTGCGATACCAGCAAAACGTGGCACAGGGATAGTACCATGTCGCCCTCAGTTGTCGGAACCTGAATCGAGTACCGACCCTGTTGCAGGCCGATGATGGTAAGATGCTGGAGGAAACGGAGTTCGTCGAGGATCTGCCTCTCGAACTCCTGGCCGTGATCACAAGAGAGGTCGTTTTGAATGGTATCGCTGTTGCCAGTAATTTTTCTGAGCCTGAATTTATCATTCATCCACAGATTGCAGGAGCCTCCCGTGGTTGCCCCTGATGCGCCAGCGACGGTGGAGAAGGTAACCCATCTTGCCGATCCTGCCAGTCTTCTGGGAAAGCCGTCTCCGGCTCTGGTTCTGGACGATATCGATGGCAAGCCCTTTGATCTCGCCAACCTTTCCGAAGAGGTGGTGGTTCTGGAATGGACCCTCCCGGAGTGTCGGTTCAGCCAGCGGCTCTATGCCCAGCATCGAGTCACGCCGATGATTCGTCGCTGGGGCAAGCAGGGAGTGAAGTGGGTTTCCATCGACTCTGCATTTTTCGCCCATCCGGAGAAGATTCGCCCCTGGCTCGAGAAATTTTCGGTCAAGCACCCTTACCTCATCGATCTGGACGGACGTCTGGCAGAGGCCTTCGGAGTGCAGGTCAGTCCTACATATCTGGTGGTGAATCGAGGCCAGATTGTCTACCACGGGGCTATCGACGATGATGTCTGGGGAAAGAAGCTCGAGAGGAAATTGTACCTCGACATGGCGATTCGCGACGTGGTCGAGGGACGAACCGTGCAGAATCCATTGGTACGTGCATATGGAATGGTGATCCGTACCCGGCGGGTCGAGGATGAACGGCGTGCTCGGATCCAGGAAGCCAGGGAAGCGCGCGAGCGTGGCGAGAAGAACGAATCCGAGTCGACCCCCAAGGGTTCGAAGACCGGTGGGTAATGTTGGCGAATGATGTCAATGCAAGACAGAGCAGCGTATTCGTCCCACCTTTCTTGACGTGATCCCGGCGGCTATCCTTGCGGGGGATCCTCCGACCGGGAAGGATCCGGGGGGGATGCCTCAGTGCTCTACTGGTTGGGTCAGCAATTCCAGGATTTCTGGGGCCCCATACGGCTGCTCCAATCCCACCTCATACTGAGTGCCCTCGGAGTCGTCTTCGCTGCACTCGGGTCTTATGTGGTACTCAAGCGCTGGCGCGGGGTTCTTCCTACCGACCGGGGTAGAAACCATGCCATCGATTCCCCGGATTCGATCGGCAAGCCGACCGGTGCAGGCGCTCTCTTCATACCGGTCACCATCGTGATCTGCTTGCTGGTGACACCATGGGATCCGTTTCGGGCCGTCATCTTGGTGGCAGTTCTGTTCGCCATGGGTGCTGGATTTCTCGATGACCGGAGTCCGGCTGGGTGGGGTCGATTGGTCAAGGGGACGATAGATCTGCTGCTCTCCATGGTGGTTGCCTGGGCGATGATCGGTGGCGAGTCCTTCGTCGAGATCTGGGTGCCATTCCACGCCCCGAAGATGGGGGCTGAGGCAGCCCTCGATGGAACCGCCGGAATGCTGGCTCCACTTCTCCTTACTTCCTGGGAATACGGGATCATGGCGACGGCCCTGTTGTGGTTTTCCATCAATTCGACCAATTGTTCCGATGGTGTCGATGGGCTCTCCGGTAGTTTGCTGGGATTGGCATTTGTTGGTCTCGGAGGTGTGCTTTATGGAGTGGTGGGGCACATCGAGACCGCGCGATACCTGTTGGTGCCCTTCTATGAAGATGGAGCCAGTTGGTCCATCGTGGTTTCGACGACCCTCGGAACCCTGGCGACTTACTTGTGGTTCAATGCCGAGCCAGCCCAGTTGCTGATGGGAGATGCAGGATCTCGGGCACTTGGTCTACTGCTGGGGGTGTTCGTGCTGGCGACCGGAAACCCTTTTTTATTGGCGGTCGTCGCTTTGCTGATCCTGGCCAATGGGGGTACAGGATTGTTCAAGATCGGGTTGAAGAAGTTTCTCAAGATCCGGATTTTCCACCACATTCGTTTCCCCCTTCATGATCACTGCCGCAAGAATCTGGGCTGGTCCAAGGCCCAGGTTCTGGTGCGATTCGTGATCGCTCAGGCGCTGCTGGCTCCTTTGCTCATCATCTTGCTACTCAAGATTCGCTGAGGGCCATCTCGGCAGGATTCGGGGGAGTCTCTCGGCAAAAAACAAGGCCCTGAACGCTCGAGCGTCCAGGGCCTTGTTCGATCCGGGTCGATAACTGCTAGTAATCTACCTGACGGAAAGTTCCACCATTCATGGCAGAGAGGTTGATGTAGAACGCCTCTTCGCCGGAATAGAACGAACTGGTGAAGTAGATGGTGTGGATCGGAAGATTCTCGAAGTTGGCTGCCGTGATCGACTCCAGGCAGATGTCGGCATAACTGCCTCCACCGGAACCGTTGCAGTAAGGTTCGCGGGCGCCGCAGATGATGACCTGCTTGTAGGCACCAGGGGCTTGCTGTGCAAGACCGAGTCCTGCCAGAGCTGCATCGAGCAGGCAATGGTTTTCGATGGGAGCTAGCGTGCCCATCCACGCCTGAGCCGATGCCTTGTGGCCCGGCGAGGCACTACAGCACTCGGGCCGCCAGATGTAAGTGGTGGAGTTGTAGGCAACGACGGCAAAATCGACGGCAGCTGAAAGCTGGTTGAGTGTCTGGGCGACTTCCTGACGAATCATGTCGAAGATAACTGTCTCTCCGCAGAAACCATAGGCCGGAACGATGAAGACGAAACAATCTCCCTCGAACTCACTGCCATAGAAACTGATCGCTTCAGGAGCGTCTTCTTCCTCGTCGTCCACGCCAGCTCCTCCGGCTGGGAGATCGAGCGGCTTGCGAAGACCTATTTCGTCAGCACTGAAGAGAGTGCCTACCGCAACGGGCATGAAGATCAACAACAACCCCATCAGCAGCAGAACTTGAACGCGGTTCAACATGTCATCCCTCCTCCAGAGAGGTTTACCGTGGGTGGTCGAACACCTGCGGCACCGACCCAACATCCCGTAAGACGCCACCCGTTTCCCGATTCCCTCACAGAAAATCCCCGGGACGGGCCCATCGCTCACGCATCGGCTCCTAGTGTAGTGGAGCCGGTTCCAGGATACCAGTACCCAATTGGACACCCCTTGCCTCCGATTCCCGGGCAGATTACCGTGAAATGGAGTGGCACCCCGGATGGGCATGGAATTCCCACATCCCCTCGAATTTGGACAAAGAGGCCTACTTTTTTCTTATCGGAGGAGATTCTCGATGCGATCACGCCGCTGGACCGAGAGGGCTTTGTGGAAGTCCCTTCCTGTACTGCTTCTTCTCGCCCCCCTGTCTGCCGTCTCGATGGCAGTTCCGGTTCAGCAGCAAGAGACGAAATCGGCCAAGGCCGTCTGGAGTGTCGAAAGAGTTCGCGGTGAGGACGCGGTCCAGTACGAGGTGACCATCTACCAGATCCCTGCTCCGAGTGGGCATCGTTGGGTCTGGAGAGCGGTCGCATCGGATGGTTCGTTCCCGGGTGGTTTTCCCATCGGTTCGATGTTGATCCAGGGAACGGGGAAACCGAGACCGGAACTGTTCGATCCGCTTTCTCCGGGTGTGATGGAGATGTTGCTATCGGTCCACGGCGCTGGTGGCCATGAGAACGGACTCGGCTGGGCTGACGCAACCCCGGTCGGATTTCGTCGCCAGATTCCCGTCGAGAGAAAAGAAGTCACCGCTGCAGATGGCATGATCACTCAGACTGGAACTCTTGCCGGGAGCGAGATCGTGGTGCGCGGAGGTGCCAGGGCTCTGAGGATGACCGAGTTCACGGAAACTCTTCACATGTCAGCAGGCGGATCCCTCAAGTCTGCCGAATGGGTTACCACGCTGATTCGTGGCGAGGACGACAATGCCCGCACCGAGAAGCGCCAACTCAAGGTCCAACGCCTCGAGGCAGGTCTTATCGACGCACAGGAATCGCAGGAAGTTCAGAGCGGATACGAGTTTCTCGCACCCGTGGTGAGGGTTCTGCGCAAGGGAATGTCCCTGGCGGCGGTGGAGATCGCCGAGAAGATGTTCAACGAGGATCGCAAGGATCACGAGAAAGGCCCCCTCGGTGACGTGGTGAAGGAGGTGGCCGGACTGCTGAAGGCGAGCAAGAAGATCGCCTCGCAACCGCTCGATCCTGACGTGAGAGCCCGCAAGATGATCGGCAAGCCGGCACCCGCTTTCACCCTCGATGACGTCGACGGGAATCAGGTGACACTGGAAGAGTACAGGGGCAAAACGTTGCTACTGGCCTTCTGGGGTTATTCGTGAGGTATCTGTCGTGCGGAGTCTCCGTACCTCAGCAAGATCCAGAGGGAATACAGGAGCCAGGACGTCGCCGTGCTGGCAATTAATGCCGACAATGACAGCAGAAGCCGTATTCGAGAGTTCGTTCAGGAGAACGATCTCCAGCAACGGATGTTGCTGCGGGGCGACGGCGTTGGTTTTCAGCAGTACCATTTGAAGAGACTGCCGACGGTCTATTTCATCGACCGCAAGGGCAACGTTGTGTCCCGGGAAGCTGGATATCAGAGTTACGACCAACTGGAAAAATCGCTAAAAAAAGCGCTCGGGCGCTAGCGCCGGAAAGTCCCTCCCGCCCCGGACCGATCGGTGATCGGAGTGAGATATGAAATCGAATATTTTTCTGAAGAGTGTTGCTACGGTGATGCTGCTGTGCATGACGGTAACCACGTCCTCCCTGGAGGGGCAGGCGGGGCCAGTCAATTGCTTCGTCACCACCTTCCTGACTGTTTCCGATCAGGACGATGTGGTCAGGGAGCTCGATGTTGATACGCTCGCGGTGATTTCGGAGACTCCGATATCGATCACTGGTGCCATCGAGATCGATGGGCTGAGGGGAATCGCGATCCATCCCAGCACCGGCAACTGGTTCATGCTCGCGATGCTTTCGCTACCGCCATCTCCGGCGCCTTCGCCGTGGTTGCTCGAATACGACCCCATCAATCTCACCTTGAGCCTGATCGGATTTACCATACTCGATTTCAATGATCTCGAGTTCACCGAGTCCGGCGAACTTCGTGCCATCACGAATACTCTCACCACGGGAGAATCCAGTTACTGCGAGTTGAGCACCATCACCGGTGGGCCACTCGATCTGTGCCAGTACGACGGCAGTGACGGTGGTGATTCCATCGCTCTGGGTGCTGGCGAAGAAGTGTTCCGTGCCTCGGGAGGATGGACGGCCGGTTCAACGCCACAGTTCGAGCGCCCCGCCGTCACTGGACCCAACAATTGCGATTCGACGACGATCCCTCTGTCTGCCACTCTCAGCGCGCAGCCGGTCCGTAGTCTGACCTACTGGGATGACGAGGATGTCTTCATCTGGGTGCAGGGGAATGATTCGACCTATCTGGTCGATAGCGATGGCCAGGAGCAGTTGTTGGGAACAATGCCGGTCGACGTCAATGGAATCGCGCTGCTGGAAACTCCCACGACCTGCCCAACGGGGGATGCCTTCATCCGCGGTGACTGCAATCTCGACCTGGGCGTAAATGTTGCCGATGCAGTGTTCCTGCTGTCGAGTTTGTTCATACCCGGAGCGACTCCACTGGGGTGTCGCGATTCCGGCGATGTCAACGATGATGGCGGAGTCAACGTTGCGGATGCGGTGTTCTTGCTCTCGAGCCTGTTCATTCCCGGTGCCACGCCGATTCCGGAGCCGAATCTCCAGACTGGTTGCGGCCCCGATCCGACCGATACCGATACCCTTCAGTGTGATCAGACCAGCTGCCCCTAACATCAAGGGGTCGCGGGCGGATTACATCCGGCTACTGATCAGCGAAGGTGCCGAGATTGAGGCTAGGGATGTGGTCGACAATACACCGCTGATGCGTGCCGTCACGGAGGAATCGACCCCGGAGATCGTCAAGCTGTTGATCGAGGCGGGTGCTGATGTCAACGCCAAGAGTGACAACGGCTGGCTGATCCTCGGCAACACCCGCACTGGCGACTGGCGCAAACTGCAAGCGATGGCACCGCCACTGCAGATCGCCGACATGGCCCGGGAAATGCTGGGAGAAAGCGTGCCCGTCCCGACCCCAGAAACCGCCACCCGCGAGAAGTAGGCGGCGGGCACAAGCCGGCGAATTGCACTCGTTCCTCACCGCAGTACCGCTACCACCCTACTCGATCGACTGGTCGTGCAACTTCCAGTACGCCTTCGTCCCCTTCAACTTGTCGTTCTCCTCGGCGTAATCGATGGCCTTCTTGCCCTCCTTGGACTTCGACAGAGCATCGGCGCCCGCATTCAAGAGCAGCGAGACGATCTCGGGGGTCGTGGAGACCCCGGCGGCGACCATCAGCGGGGTCCAGCCGATGTTGTTCCTGGCTTCGATCTCGGCGCCCGCATCCAAGAGCAGCGTGACGATCGCCGGGATCGAGGATTTCGCGGTGGCGACTGTCAGCGGGGTATTGCCGTACTTATCCCTGGCCTCGATGTCGGCGCCTTTTTCCAGCAGCAGCGTGACGATCTCCGGGGTCGAGGAGTACCGGGCGGCGACCATCAGCGGCGTCTGGCCGTCGTTGCTCCTGGCGTCGATCTCGGCGCCCGCATCCAAGAGCAGCGTGATGATCGCCGGGGTCGTGGAGAGGGCGGAGGCGGCCATCAGCGGGGTCGAGCCGATGTTATCCTTGGCGTTGATTTCGGCGCCCATTGCCAGCAGCAGCGAGACGACCTCCGGGTGCTTGGAGTGCCCGGCGGCGTGAATCAGCGGGGTCTGGCCGAGTATATCTCTGGCCTCGAACTCGGCGCCCTTTTCCAGCAGCAACGTGACGATCTCCGGGGTCGAGGAGTACCGGGTGGCGACCATCAGCGGGGTCGAGCCGTACTTATTGCTGGCCTCGATCTCGGCGCCCCTTGCCAGCAGCAGCGTGACGATCGCCGGAGTCGAGGAGCCGGCCGCCGCGCTCATCAGCGGGGTCGAGCCGTTGTTATCCCTGGCCTCGATCTCGGCGCCCCTTGCCAGCAGCAGCGTGACGATCTCCGGGGTCGAGGAGAACTGGGCGGCGCGCATCAGCGCGGTCGAGCCGGCCTTATCCCTGGCCTCGACCTCGGCGCCCCTTGCCAGCAGCAGCGTGACGATCGCCGGGGTCGAGGAGAGCTGGGCGGCGAACATCAGCGGGGTATGGCCGTCGTTAGACCTGGCGTTGATCTCGGCGCCCTTTTCCAGCAGCAGCGCGACGATCGCCGGGGTCGAGGAGAGTTTGGCGGCGAACATCAGCGGGGTCTGGCCGGCCTTATCCCTGGCCTCGACCTCGGCGCCCTTTGCCAGCAGCAGCGAGACGATCTCCGGGGTCGAGGAGAACTGGGCGGCGAGCATCAGCGGGGTCCGGCCGAGGTCATTTCTGACCTCGATCTCGGCGCCCTTTTTCAGCAGCAGCGAGACGACCTCCGGGTGCTTGGAGTGCCCGGCGGCGTGAATCAGCGGGGTCTGGCC